>NZ_JBSGVD010000012.1:0-203163 GCF_053608285.1 Nocardia sp. NPDC055053
ATACCGCGCGGCCCCTCGCTCATTCCGTTGTCAGACGCTGGTTCGGCGCCGGAACAGCACACCGGCGGCGGCATATCCGGCGACGGCGATGCCGGCGCACCACAGCACGGCCAGCAGCGCGCTGTCGCCGATCGGCGTGCCCATGAGCAGGCCGCGCATCGTCTCGATCACCGGGGTCACCGGCTGGTGCTCGGCGAAGGCGTGCAACCAGGTCGGCATCGTCTCGGTCGGCACGAACGCGCTGCTCACGTACGGCAGGAACATGAAGAAGAAGGTGAAGCCGTTGGCCGCCTCCGGGTTTCGGGCGAGCAGGCCGAGGGCGGCGGCGAGCCATGACAGCGCGAAGACGAACATCGCCAGCACCCCGACGACGCCCAGCCAGCGCAGCGGGTCGGTGGTCGGCCGGAAGCCGAGCACCACCGCCACCCCGATCACGACGGCGGAGGTGAGCAGATTGCGCAGCACGCTCTCGGCGACGTGTCCGGTGAGCACCGCCGACCGGGCGATGGCCATGGTGCGGAACCGGTCGATGATGCCCTCGGCCAGGTCGGTCGAGAGCGCGACCGCGGTGGTCGAGGCGCCGAAACCCGCGCACAGCAGGATGATTCCGGGCACCACGTAGTCGATGTAGGGCCCCGGGCCGGCGTCCATCGCGCCGCCGAAGACGTAGACGAACATCAGCAGGATCATCACCGGCAGCGCGATGGTCATGATCATCGTGTCGGGACTGCGCACGGTGTGCCGGATATTGCGGTCCAGCATGGTGATCGAGTCCTGGGCGGTGTGCAGGGCTCGCAGGGTGGGGGACTGGGTGGTCATGGTCGGTCTCGTTTCGGTGGAGGGCTCAGGCGGCCGACGCGGCCCGGTCGGCCCGGCCGGTCAGGGCGAAGAAGACGTCGTCGAGGTCGGGGGTGTGCACGCTGAGCTGGTCGATGGCGATGTCGAGCTCGGCGAAACGGTCGAGCAGCCGCTTGATCTCGGCCGCGCTGCCGTCCGAGGGCACCTGCAGGGTCAGCTGCTCGGCGTCGAGGTGGCCGTGGTCGCCGACGGCGTGCGCGGCGGCGGTGAGCAGGCGCTGATCGGCGAAACGGAACCGGATGTGGCCACCGGGGACGAGGCGTTTGAGTTCCTCCGGCGTGCCGTCGGCGACGATGTGCCCGCCGTCGAGCACGGCGATCCGGTCGGCCAGCTGGTCGGCCTCCTCGAGGTACTGCGTGGTGAGGAAGACGGTGGTGCCCTCGGCCGCGAGTTCGCGGATCCCGGCCCAGAGGTCGCGGCGGCTGCGCGGATCGAGGCCGGTGGTCGGTTCGTCCAGGAAGACCAGGCGTGGCCTGCCCATCAGGCTCATGGCGAGGTCGAGCCTGCGGCGCATGCCGCCGGAGTAGGCGGAGACCGGCCGGTCGGCGGCGGCGGTGAGCTCGAAGCGGTCGAGCAGGTCGACGCCGCGTCGCCGGGTCTCGGCGGTGCCGAGGTGCAGCAGTCTGCCGGTGAGCCGCAGGTTCTCGGCACCGGTGAGCACGCCGTCGACGGCCGCGTACTGCCCGGTGACACCGATCAGGCCGCGGACGGTGTCGGCCGCGCGCACGGCGTCGTGCCCGAAGACGCGCACGTCGCCGTGATCGGGCCGGATGAGGGTGGCCAGGATGCGGACCAGCGTGGTCTTGCCCGCGCCGTTCGGTCCGAGCAGGGCGAAGACGGTGCCGGATTCGACCTCGAGGTCGAGGTCGTCGAGCACGACCCGCGCGCCGAAGGCCTTGCGCAGCCCGTGGACCGAGAGCGCGGGCGATGGTTCGAGCGTCATGAGTTCTCCGATCGAGAAACTGTTTATGGAATAAACATAGTTTATAGAGTAAGCAGTTCATGGGCGCAAGAGGCCGCCCGGCTAGAGTCGAGGGGAGCGGAGGAGGCTGGGAGCAGATGACGACGTCCGGCGACACGGCGTTACCGAAGTCGGTCGAGCTGATGTGGGGGCTCGAGCAGCCCGGCGCGCGCGGGCCACGGCGCGGACTCACCCTTGATCAGATCCTGGACGCCGCCGTCGCGGTGGCCGACGCGGAGGGGTACGCGGCGCTGTCGATGAACCGGGTCGCCAAGCAACTCGGCTTCACCGCCATGTCGCTGTATCGCTATGTCGACAGCAAGAACACGCTGATCGATCTGCTGATGGACCGGGTGGTCGGCGAGCCGCCCGCGATCGCGGCGGGAACGCCGTGGCGGCCTGGTCTCGAGCGGTGGGCCGGCGCGGAGTTCGAGCGGATCGGCCGTCACCCGTGGTGGGTGGACATCCCGCTGAACCGGCCGCCGATGGGGCCCAACAACATGGCCTGGCTCGACGCCGGTCTCCGGCTACTCGGCGAGACGGCGGTCCCCGAGCCGATCAAGCTCCAGCTCGTGATGAACCTGTCGATGTTCGTGGTGGGCAAGCGCCGGGCCGTGCGGGACCTGCAGACGGAGGAGGACGGCGACTTCGCCTCGGTGATGGCCAGGGTGCTCGACCCGCAGCGCTTTCCCTCGGTGTCGGCCGCGCTGTCCGCCTCCGCCTTCCACGACGACGAGATCGACTGGGACAAAGCCGATTTCGAGTTCGGTCTGGCGCGGCTGCTGGACGGCTACGAGGTCTTCATCCGCACCTTCGGCTGACTACACCGACAGGTCGCGGCGCAGCTTGGCGACGTGGCCGGTGGCGCGGACGTTGTACTGGGCCAGTTCGATCTTGCCCTGCTCGTCGACCAGGAAGGTCGAGCGGATCACGCCGGTGACGGTCTTGCCGTACATCATCTTCTCGCCGAACGCGCCCCACTCCTCGAGCACCTGGCGCTCGGGGTCCGACAGCAGCGGGAAGTTCAGGCCCTCGGCGTCACGGAACTTGGCCAGCTTGGCCGGCTTGTCCGGCGAGATGCCGATGACGTCGAGGCCCGCGCCGCCGAGTTCGGCCAGATTGTCGCGGAAATCGCAGGCCTGCTTGGTGCAGCCGGGGGTACTCGCGGCCGGGTAGAAGTAGACGATCACCTTGCGTCCGCGGTAGTCCGACAGCGACACATCCTTGCCGTCGGCGTCGGGCAGCGTGAAATCGGGTGCGGTGTCTCCGGGGGAGAGGCGATGGTTGTCGGTCACCACCGCACGGTAACCGACCGGGTCCGGTGAAGGCATGGATAGACTCGTCGGCGAGCAGACACATACTGGAGGTGACGGTGGCCAAGGACGACACCGACCGGATCGAGCGCGAGATCGAAATCGCGCGCGCCCGGTTGGCGACGACACTCGACGAACTGGCGGTGCGCGCCGATCCGCAGCGGATCGCGGACGACACCAAGGCGATCGTGGTCGCCAAGTTGAACGAGCCGAAGGTCAAATACACACTGATCGGCGCGGGCGCCCTGGTGGCGGGCCTGGTCCTGGTGAAGATCTTCCGTCGCTGAATTCCGGCGACACACAAAGAACACCCGATGCGGCAGCCGCCACATCGGGTGTTCTTTTTTCGGTACTACCTCAGACCGTCGGGCAGGCGAACCCGTCGCCGTCGGGGTCGAGGTGCGGGGAGTAGCCCGCCTCGCCGCGGAACAGCGGGGCGCGGCCCGCGGCGATGGCCTCGTCGCAGTTGCGGAAGGCACCGCCGGCCGAACCGGTCTGGACCAGGTTGGCCGAGCCGGTCGCGTTCAGGATGGAATCGAAGCTGGAAGAGCCGGTGCCCGAGGACCCGGTCACCTGATCGGCGTGGGCGGCGGGGGCGGCGAGCAGGGACAGCCCTGCGACGGCGAGGCTGACGGTAAGCCGGCGAACGTTCATTGATTCCTCTATGTCTGCGGCGGTTCGGTTGTGGGCCCGGGCACTTCGTGGCCGGGCGGCCCCGTCCACCTTTGTGACGGGGCGTCCGGTTGTCAACCGCGCGGGCCCTAGCAGATCGCCGCGACAGGCGGTCGGTTATTCGCCCAGGCGTCGTCCGGTCAGATGCTCGGCCGGGATGGTGCCCATCCGGCCCGCCTGGAAGTCCTCCATCGCCTCGATGATTTCCTCGCGGGTGTTCATGACGAACGGCCCGTACTGGATCACCGGTTCGCGCAACGGCATTCCGCCGAGCAGCAGCACCTCGAGATCGCCGGTGGTGCTGTGCTGGGCGGTGTCGGCGGTCAGCGTGATCGCGTCGCCCTTGCCGAAGACCACCAGCTGCCCGGTGCCGATCGGCCTGCGATCGACGCCGGCGGTGCCGCTGCCCGACAGCACGTAGGCCATCGCGGTGTAGTTCGTTGGCCACGGAGTCTCCAGCTGCGCGCCGGGTACGAGCGAGGCGTGGGCGTAGGCGATCGGGGTGTAGGTGGAGCCGGGGCCGGCGAAACCGGCGAGCTCACCGGCGATGACGCGGACGAGCGCGCCGCCGTCGTGCGAGCTGACCAGGGTCAGTTCACCGGCGCGCAGGTCCTGGTAGCGCGGGGTGGCGAACTTGTTCGCGCGCGGCAGGTTGACCCACAGCTGGATGCCGTGGAAGGTGCCGCCGGAGATGACGAGCTTCTCCTCGGGCAGTTCGTCGTGCAGCATGCCGGAGCCCGCGGTCATCCACTGTGTGTCGCCCTCGCTGATGACGCCGCCGCCACCTTGCGAGTCGTGGTGGACCATGGTGCCGTCGAGCATGTAGGTGACGGTCTCGAAGCCGCGATGCGGATGCCAGGGCGCGCCCTTGGCCTCGTAGGGCTCGTAGGCGACGGGGCCCATCTGGTCGAGCAGGATGAAGGGGTCGGCCGAGCGCAGGTCGACGCTCGGGAACGGCCGGGTCACCTCGAAGCCCGCGCCTTCCCGCTGGCGCGACGCGGTGACGATCTGGCGGACGGATCGCTGGGTCTCGGTGACATCGGGGCGGGGCAGCCGGGGCAGCACCATGATGTCGTCGACGGTGATTGCGGGCATGGGATGCGCCTCCTGGTCCTCGAGTGCTTTGTTTCCATGTCAACCAAATGGGTTCTAGGATCATTCCCGTGACCCGATGGTTGTCCGAGGAAGAGCAGCAGACCTGGCAGGCCTATATCCGCATGCGCCAGCGTCTGGACGCGGCGATCGCGGCGGGCCTGGCCGAGCACGGTCTGTCGATGGCCGACTACGAGCTGATGGTGCCGCTGTCGGCGACGCCGAACGGGTGCATGCGGGCCAAGGAACTGGCCGGCGAGGTGTGCTGGGACAAGTCCCGGCTCTCCAAGCAGCTCGCCAGGATGGCGGCGCGCGGACTCGTCGACCGCAGGCCCGCCGAGGACGATGCCCGCGGGATCGTGGTCTCGCTGACCGAGGAGGGCCGCGCGGTGCTCGGCCGGGCCGCGCCCGAGCACGTCGAGCTGGTGCGTGACCTGTTCGTCGACCGGTTGACCCAGCGGGAGAGCACCGCGCTGCGGACACTGTCGGAGAAGGTGATCGCGGTGAGCGACGACCGAACATCGTTGCCCGGTTAACGGTTTCGCGTCTCGGGCCGATGCACAGTCGAGGGTCGGAGCTCGTCGGACCGAGGGGTGGCCATGAACGTTCGAGCTAGGTTCGCCGGTGTCGTAGCCGCGGTGGGTGTGGTTCTGCTCGCCGGGTGCTCGTCCGCGCCGTCCGAGGACTCGTCTGTGTCGGCGACGCATGCCGAGGCGAGCGGGCAATCAGGGGCACCCGTCACGTCAACCTCGCCAGTGGTGACTTCGTCGCCCGGACAGGCGACCGCCATCGTCTCGGTCGTGGCCGTGAACGCCGCGGGTCAGCCCAGCGACGGGTTCACCGTCACCAGCCCCGACCCGTTCGGTGCGCTGGACTGCAAATACCCCCAGCCCAGCCGTTCGGCGAACACCCAGGGCATCTACTCCGGCTGCGGGGCCTCCGCCGATTCGGCCGATGTCTGCTGGGCCCCACCCGGCAACACCACCCTCCTGTGCGCGAACGACCCCTGGCAGCGCACCCTGCGCCGCTACACGGTGACCCCGCCCCTCACTCCGGTCGCCCGCACCGATTCCCCCGAACCCTGGGCGCTGGAACTGGCCGACGGCCGCCACTGCCGCATCCGCGTCGGCGGCGCGTGGGGCGGCCGCTCCGACGGCCTGGTCGGCGCGTACTCCTGCACCGGCGGCAACGACGTGGTCCTGCAACCGTCGAACGCCCGCACCGCGATCGACACCTCGTCGACCACCTGGCAGGTGGCCGTCGGCCCACTCGGCTCGGGCAACCCGGACTTCCCGCCACCACCGCAGGTCGCCGTGCGCACCGCGTATTTCGCCGCGACCGCGGGCTGAGCTGCTGGTCGTTCGTCGACGAGGTCCGACCTGGTCCGCATGACTCAGGTGTCCGGGAGGGCGCGGTAGGGTTCCGGCCTATGCCCATCGTCTCGCTCAACGGCATTCAGCTCAACTACGACGTCACCGGGTCGGGGCCGCTGGTTCTGCTCGTGATGGGGAGTGGCAGTCCTGGCCGTGTCTGGCGTACCTATCAGGTGCCTGCCCTGGTCAAGGCGGGGTTCCGGGTCGCCACGGTCGACAATCGGGGGATCGCGCCGTCTTCGGAGTCGGCGGCGGGGATCACGATGGCCGACCTGGTCGGTGACACCGCGGCGTTGATCGAGCATCTGGGGGTGCCCGCCCATGTGGTGGGTACGTCGATGGGGGCGCGGGTGGCGGCCGAGCTCGCGCTGGCGCGGCCCGAGTTGCTGGGCAAGGCGGTCATGTTCGCCGCCACGGCGCGTCCGCATCCGCCGGCGAGCACGCTCAACCGGGGTGAGCAGGCGCTGTTCGACAAGGGGATCCAGCTGCCGCCGGAGTACGCGGCCGCGGTCAAGGCGATGCTCAATCTGTCCCCGCATACCCTGGCCGACCCGGGCAAGGCGCAGGAATGGCTCGACATCTTCGAATTCACTTCGGGCAAGGGCACTCCGGGCACCCGCGCGCAGCTGGGGTTGGATCGGTCGCAGGACCGGCGCGAGGCGTATCGGCGGATCACCGTGCCCAGCCTGGTCGTCGGGTTCGCCGACGACCAGATGGTGCCGCCGCGGTTCTGCCGCGAGGTCGCCGAGGTGATTCCGGGCGCCCGCTATGCCGAGATCGAGCGCTGCGGGCACTACGGCTACCTCGAACAGCCCGACGAGATCAATCGCGTACTCGTCGAATTCCTCTGCGCCGCTTGATCACCCACGCTCATCGAGCGGCCTGACTCCGTTCACGACAGCTGGATCAGCTTGGTCGCCGCGGCTGTCGCGATGGCTTGCGCCGCGGCACTCAGCGCGGGGGAGTCGAGCTTCCACTGCTGCCAGTACAGCGGCACATCGATGTGGGACCGGCCGTCGAGGTTGACGAGAGTTCCCGCGGACCTGTCCTCTTCGGTTTGCAGATCCGGCAGCATGCCCCAGCCCATGCCGAGCCGCACCGCGTCGCCGAAGGCGTTGGAGGACGGTACGAAATGCATAGGGGGATCGATCGGCCGGGACGACCGGCCGCGGACGTGCCGCAACTGCAGGTCGTCCTTGCGGTCGAACTGGATCATCGGCACGTCCGCGTACGAGCCGGGGCGTGCGCCGTCGGGGAACCAGTACCGCGCGAAATCGGGGGTCGCGAGGGGCTGGTACCGCATGGCGCCGAGCGGTTCGACCTTGCAGCCCTGCACCGGAGTCGCCGTCGCGGTGATCGCGGCCATCACCGTGCCGTCGCGGAGCAGCCGGGTGGTGTGTTCCTCGTCCTCGCGGTGCAGTTCGAAGTAGATCCGGCCGCGCACCCCCGCCAGGGCGGGCATCACCCAGGTCTCCAGCGAATCGGCGTTGACGGCGATCGGAATCCTGGCGGGGCGGCCCGCGGGCCGATCGGTGTCGCCGAGTTCGCGTGCGGTGTCACCGGTGAGCAACGCGACCTGACGCGCGAGCCGCAGCACCGCGAGCCCGGATTCGGTGGCGCGCACCGGTTTCGAGCGCTGCACCAGGATGCGGCCCGCCGCCTCCTCCAGCGCTTTGATCCGCTGGCTGATCGCCGACGGGGTGACGTTCAACCGTCGCGCCGCCGCCTCGAAGGTGCCCTCGGTGAGCACCGCGTCGAGCGCGCGCAACTGGTCCAGTTGCAGATCCACATCAGTGATTCTAATGGTAGTGAAGAATCATTAGCTGGCCTGAAAATTGATGGTCTCTTAACGTCGAAAGACGTGACGGCATCTTCCGCGGCACTGGCCGCCCTCTCCGGATTGGGTTTCGGTCTCTCGCTCATCGTGGCGATCGGCGCGCAGAACGCGTTCGTGCTGCGCCAAGGAGTGCGCGGTCAGCATGTGCTGCCGGTGATCGCCGTCTGCGCCGTCTCCGACATCGTGCTGATCGCGGCGGGAGTCGCCGGCTTCGGCACCGTCGTCGAGGCGGTGCCCGCCATCGTGACCGTGGCCCGGTACGCGGGCGCGGCCTTCCTGATCGGGTACGCGGTGCTGGCGGTACGGCGGGCGATGAGTTCGTCGGCGCTGATCGCCGAAGCCGCGGGCGCCTCGGTGGCCGTCGGCGCCTCGGTGCTCACCTGCCTGGCGCTGACCTGGCTCAATCCGCACGTCTACCTGGACACGGTCGTGCTGCTCGGTTCCTTCGCGAGCACCTACGCGAGTCCGGATCGCTGGTTCCTTGCCGCGGGCGCGATGGTCGCCAGCGTCGTCTGGTTCCTGGCGCTGGGTTACGGCGCGCGCCGCCTCGGACCGCTGTTCGAGCGGCCTGCCGCGTGGCGCGTTCTCGATTCGCTGATCGCGGTGATCATGTTCGCGCTGGCGATCGGCCTCGTCGTCTCCTGACAGCGCGGGCTCAGGACTCGGCCGCCCATGGCTTGACGGGTGGTTTCACCCAGAGCAGCTTCTCGTCCGCGTGCGTGCGCACCGCGGCGGCGTGACCGGGGTTGCGCGCGGCCCACGCGTCCTTCTGGTCGAGCAGGTCCGCGACCACCTGCCAGGTCTCACCGGTGCTGGGTGGATTGGTGTCGGCGGCCCTGGCCAGTTTGCGCAGGGCGGACGCGGACAGGTCGAGTAGTTCGGCACCGCGGATATCGCGGGACCAGGCGTAGCCGGCCAGGCGGCGGGCCTTGGTGGCGCGGCTCGCGGTGGCCGCGTCGGAATGCGCGTGATCGGGTGCCTGATCGGCGCTGTCTGGCACAGGCCCATCCTACGACGAACGCCCGCGCTCCGGTCGGCGATGACCGGGGCGCGGGCGTTCACCCGTCAGGTGGCTCAGTAGGCGCTGTTGACGTTGTCCATCGAGCCGTAGCGGTGCGCGGCGTAGTTGCAGGCCGCGACGATGTTGGAGACCGGGTTCCAGACGTCGAACGGGGTGCCCTCGACGTGGTACGCGGCGAAGGTCGGGTCGATCACCTGGAGCAGGCCCTTGGAGGGGATGCCCATCGCGGCGTTGGAGTCCCACAGGTTGATCGCCTGGGGGTTACCGGTCGACTCGCGCATGATGTTGCGGTGGATGCCGTCGTAGCTGCCGGGGATGCCCTTGGCGGCCATGATGTCGAGGGCCTCGCGGATCCAGCCGTCCAGGTTGTCCGCGTACACCGGCGGGGCCGGGGCGGGCTCGGGCATCGGGGCCGGGGCGGCCTCGGGAGCAGGCGCGGGGGCCGGAGCGGCCTCGGGAGCAGGCGCGGGGGCCGGAGCGGGGATCGCCTCGATGACGGCGGGGGCGGCGCCGACGGCGGGGATGCTCTCCGCCTGCTCGACGACCATGGCTGCACGCTCGGGCACGCTGTCGTCGGCGAAGGAGACGGCGGAGGACGCGGCTACGGCGACCAGACCGACCGCGGCGACCGCCACGGTGAACGCCTCACGGCGCGAACGACGGCCGATAACGGTGCTGAGCTTGTCTTTGTTGAGCATTGCTTTTCTGTTCCTTCATCTCTGTCTGGCGACGCAGGCCCTGGTAGGGGCTCGGTGGATCGCGCAGCGCGCGCAGCGGCGCACGCCGGTCAGGCGATGTGTTGTTTCTGTCTGTATGGGAATGTGCGACGCTGTCGGGGTCGGACTCGCTCGTCGGCGGTCCGCGCGTCGCACGGTGCTCCACAGCTGGCTGCGGGGAGACCACGCGCTGTTCGGTTCTCGTGCTCCGGAAGTTGGATACCTCGGGGCTAACCAAACCGCAGGTCTGTTTGTGACCTGATTGCAGAATGGTCACGACGGGTTAACGCAAGGTGAACGAAACCTGAACGGCAAACGCCGACGATCTTGGTCGCTCCACCGGGCAGTTGCGGAATCGTTATCTATGCAGGGGGTTTACTGCTGATTCGGATGTGCCGCGCGTCACAGAAAAAGTTTGCCCAAATCGGGTTTCGCGATCATTTGCGCAGCTCCAGCGTGTCCGGATCGGGACTGCTGTGGCGTTGAGTGCCGTTGTCCAGGTCGATTCGATAACGACATCGTGACCGTTGCCGAACGCTGAGACCTGACGCAGAAAGACCGCATCCCGGCAGTTTCGGTAACTGCCGGGATGCGGTCTGCTGTGCGCCATCAGGGACTCGAACCCCGAACCCGCTGATTAAGAGTCAGCTGCTCTGCCAATTGAGCTAATGGCGCTTGGTTTGCTCGGATCGCGACTCTAGGAGAGAGCCTCTCGGCTTCTCCGTTCGCCCCGCTCTCCGGTGCGGAACAAACATTAACAGGCTTGGGGCCGGAAAGTGAAATCGGGCTCTGACCAGCAACAATGCGAGGCTCTTCGAAGTGTTAACGATACGGGCCCCGGCACGTATCTAACGATTGTGACTTGGTCGTGTCGCGGGGTCTATCCCGTTGGTCACGACCGGGCGGGCTGGCAGAATGGCGGGACGACGATCTCGGTCGCCCCCGCCGACGCGGATGGCACGAACGATAGGCGTCGGTGGGATCTGCGGCGCACACACGTTATTGCGTCGGTACGGAAACGGGGTTGACATGGGTAAGAAGCGGGGGCGACCTCGGTCGCTGCGGACGATCGTTCCGGTGGCACTGCTCGCGGTGTTCGCGCTGGGGGCGTCGGCGTGCTCGGCGGCGGAGGGAGCTGGGGTCGAGGTCGCGATCGACCGCAACCCGATCACCGAGCTGATCAAGCCGAAACTGGTGTCGACGATCAAGGACGGGCAGGTCGGCGTCTCGCCCGGCATGCCGCTGGCCTTCCAGGTCGAAGACGGCAAGTTCACCGAGGTCACGCTCGCGAACAAGGAAGGCCGCCCGGTCTCCGGGCGGCTGGCGTCCGACGGCCGCTCCTGGGCGACCACCGAGGTGCTCGGCTACGGCAAGACCTACAACCTGACGGCGTCGGCGATCGGCCTCGGCGGGGTGAACTCGTCGACCCTGAGCTTCACCACCAGCTCGCCGAACAGCCAGACCAAGCCCTACCTGCTCCCCGGCGAGGGCGAGGTTGTCGGCATCGGTCAGCCGGTGGCCATCCAGTTCGACGAGAACATCCCCGATCGGCGGGCGGCGCAGGACGCCATCAAGATCACCACCGAGCCCGCTGTGGAGGGCGCTTTCTACTGGGTGAACAATCGCGAAGTGCGGTGGCGGCCAGAGCATTTCTGGGCACCGGGCACCAAGGTGACCATCGACGTGAACGTCTACGGCAAGGACCTCGGCAAGGGGCTCTACGGCCAGGACAACATCCACTCGTTCTTCACCATCGGTGACGCGCAGGTCTTCACCGCCGACGACAACACCCACCAGGTGACGGTGGAGCGCAACGGCCAGGTGATCATGACCATGCCGACCTCGATGGGCAAGGACAGCACGCCCACCGACAACGGCATCTACATCGTCAGCGACCGGCACGAGAAGATCATCATGGACTCCTCGACCTACGGCGTCTCGGTGAACTCGCCGGACGGTTACCGCACCCCGGTCGACTACGCGACGCGAATCTCCTACAGCGGCATCTTCTTCCACTCGGCCCCGTGGTCGATCGGGCAGCAGGGCTACTCCAACGCCAGCCACGGCTGCCTGAACCTGAGCCCGGCGAACGCGCGCTGGGTGTACGAGAACGCCAAGCGTGGTGACATCACGATCATCAAGAACACCGTCGGCGGCACCCTGTCCGGTGTCGACGGTCTGGGCGACTGGAACATTCCGTGGCCGGAATGGAAGGCGGGCAACGCCGACGCCGCCTGATCCTCGCGGCTGATTCGCGAAAAGCAAAGGGCCACCGGAAATTTCCGGTGGCCCTTTGCTTGTGAATGTTGGTGAACGGGTGGTTCAGGCGGGTGTCGGCAGGTCGCTGCAGTCCATCATCGCCTCGCCCGCGACGGCGAGCGCGCTGCCGAGTGCGCCGCACAGGATGCGGCCGCCGAACAGCAGCCGGTCCAGGTTGGGCAGGCCGGCCGAGCCGGTGCCGGAGGAGCCGGTGGTCTCGACGCCGGTGGTGGAGCCGCTCTGCGCCGAGCCGGACTCGGGCTGCTCGGTCGGCAGGCCGAAATCGCCGGTGGCCGTCGGCGCGGCGGCGACATACGGGGACAGGGGCAGGCCGGGCGACTCGGCCGCCGCGGTCCCCGCGATCGGGCCGAGCGCGGTGGCGGCCGCGAAGGCGGCGACGACGGTGGAACGCTTCATCAAGGGGTCTTTCCGGTCGAGCACTGAGAGATATGCCCCACATCTGGGCAGTGGTCCAGAGTGTAGCGGTCAAACGTGATGTTCGTCATGGCACCGGCCACCTGCGAGCTACGCCGTGGCGGCTAGTCCGTGGTCGGCGCCGTGGAGTTCGGCCGAGATGCTGACGCCGGGGTCGCCGACGACGACCCGTCGGGCGCCGCAGCGGCACCGTTGGTAGGCGATGAGGCCCTCGCTGGTGCGGTGGCAGGACTCGATCCGCCAGGTGTGCGTGGTGTGGCTGCTCATGCTTCGAGTCTGATGTAATGGCATTGTGCATTACAACCATTACGGGCGGGAGCCGGTGCAGCTCGGCGTCGACCTGCTCAACGAGCCGTGTGGGAGTGCCGCGGAGCTGGGCGAGCGCTGTGCCGCGGCGGGCCTTGTCTTGTCCAAGGCGCCGACGGACGACGATCTGGCGTCGGTGACGGCGTTCCTGGCGCGCTGGCGGCGGGTGGTGGCGTGTGCGGACCGGACCGAACGCGCGGCATCGCTCAACGTGCTGCTCGCCGAGTACGCCTCGGCGCCCCGCCTGACCGACCACGCGGGCGACGGCTGGCACCTGCATTTCCGCGACCCCGGAGTGCCGACCGATCGCCAGGTCGCCGCGCTGATCACCGTCGGCACCGCACTGCACCTGACCGGGCTGGGGATGGACCGGCTCGGTGAGTGCGCGGCCGAAGGGTGTGCGCGGGTGTACGCCGACACCTCGCGCAACGGCAGCCAGCGTTTCTGCAGCCCGGCGTGCGCGAACCGATCTGCGGTGCGCAGGCACCGCGCCGGCCGCGTCGCCGGGTGACGGGCCCGGCCGGCGTCACTCCAGCACAGGGAAGTTGGCGCGCAGGGTGTTGTGCGGGTCGCGGGCTCGCTTGATCTCGCGGAGCCGGGTCAGCGTCGGCTCGTCGAAGGCCGCGCTGGCCGATTCGCCGGGCGCGAGGAAGGTGTAGGGCTTGGCGCCGGTGATGTGCGGGCCGAGTCCGTCCAGGATCGTGGCGAAACCGGCCGTGACGTCGTCGATCAGGTGCGGCAGGCCGAGGCCGAGCAGATAGAGCGCGTAGGGCTCGGTGACCTTTCCGCGCGCGCCGTCGTCCGGGCCGCTCTGGGCCAGCGCGCCGCCGAGGCCGCGGATCTGGATGTTGAGCAGCGGGGCAACGGGTGCGTCGATGATCGTCTTCACGACCGCGTCGCCGAGATCGGTGAGCAGTTCGCCGCGCGACAGGGACGGGCTCGGATCGGTGGGTTCGGCCGTGATGGTGCCGATCTGGTCCGGCGTCATCGCCCCACGGGTATCGGCGAGAGTGCCGGGCATGGTGTCGAGGACGCGGGTCAGCGCATGTCCTTGCGCCGGATCACCGAGGTAGGCGAAGTCGATGGCGACCGTCGGCGCCGCGCCGGGGATCTGGTAGCGCTGCAACCACACAGACAGCTCGGCGGGCGCGTCGGCGGTGAGCGCGGTGAACATCTCGAACACCGCGCGGGTCTGCTCGGCGGGCCAGCTCACCCGGCCGCCGTAGAGCTGCGGCAGTTCGACGAGATCGAACTCGAGCGCGGTGACGATCCCGAAGTCGCCGCCGCCGCCCCGCAGGGCCCAGAACAGCTCAGGGTCGGAGTCGGCGGTCACCCTGGTCTGTTCGCCTGCGGCATCGACGAGGTCGACCGCGCGGACCGCGTTCGCCGCCCAGCCGTGCGCGCGGGCCAGCCAGCCGAACCCGCCGCCGAGGGTGTATCCGGTCACACCGACGACGGGGTTGCTGCCCGCCAGGCCGGACAGTCCGTGCGCGGCGGCCGCGGATTGCACGCGTCCCCACTGCGCGCCGGAACCGACGCGGGCCAGGCGCCGGTCGGGGTCGATCGCGATGCTGTCGAGCTTGCCGGTGCGGACGAGGATCGTGTCCTCGATGTCGCCGGTGGCGCCATGGCCGGTCGGCTGGGTCACCACCGTGCGGCCTGCTCGCCGGGCGTAGCGCACGACGCCCGCGATGTCGCCGGCGTCGGCGACCTCGACGACGGCCGCGACCGACTGCGTCACCGCCACGTTCCACGGTCGGGCTGCCTGGTCGAAGCCCTGGTCGCCCGGCAGGAACACCGTCCCGCGGACGGCGCCGCGCAGTTCGTCGATACCCATGGCCGAATCCTCATTTCTCTCGGTTGTCCACCGAGTCGACGACAGAGGACCGGCGAGTGTGACATCCCCGCCAGTGCCCGTGAAACGCAGAAGGGCCGGTCCTCGCGGACCGGCCCTTCTGTTCGGGGTGACTGACGGGACTCGAACCCGCGACAGCCAGGATCACAACCTGGTGCTCTACCAACTGAACTACAGTCACCATCACCGGTTATTCACCGGCGCGGTAAATACTAGCTTGTCTCGGCCTCCAAGCCCTAATCCGCTGGTCGGGGGCTTGATCCGGTGACATCGATGGCCTCGGTGACGGCTTCGGCGACCGCCGCGATCTCGGTGGTGGAGGGTCCGGGCAGCGGCACGAACGCGGTGCGGCGGTAGTACTCGAGCTCGCGGATGGATTCCTTGATGTCGGCCAGGGCGCGGTGCGCGAGGCCCTTTTCCGGCTGGCCGAAGTAGATCCGCGGGTACCAGCGGCGGCACAGCTCCTTGATCGAGCTCACGTCGACCATCCGGTAGTGCAGGTGCTCGTCGAGTTCGGGCATGTCGCGGGCGATGAAGCCGCGGTCGGTGGCGATCGAGTTACCGCACAGCGGCACCGTGCGCGCGGTGGGCGCGTACTGGCGGATGTAGTCGAGCACCTCGGCCTGGGCCTGCTCGATGGTCACGGTGGAACGCCGGACCTCTTCGGTGAGACCGGATTTCGCGTGCATGTCGGCGACGACCGGTGGCATGCAGGCGAGTGCGGCGTCGTCGGCGTGGATGACGATGTCGACACCGTCACCGAGGATGTTCAGGTCGCTGTCGGTCACGAGCGCGGCGATCTCGATCAGCTTGTCGCTGTCGAGACGGAGCCCCGTCATCTCGCAATCCATCCAGACCAAGAGTTTGTCGGACACCTGAGTCACCCTAACGGGCGATACAGTTTGCTTGGAATTCCCCGCAGACGTTTCGAGCATTTCTTGCGTACGGCAGTCATGACCAGACGGAGGACGCGCGAATGACCACCCCCAAGGAGAAGGCGGCAGCGGCACGCAAGGCGGCCGAGGAGGCCGCGCGGGTCGCCGCCGAAGCGGCCGCGGCGGCGGAGGCAGCGGAGAAGGAAGCCGCCGCCGACACCGGGCCGGCCGCATCCGGCGAGGCCGGGGAGATCGCCGCGGGTTACGCGTTCGACGGGCCGGCGCTCGAGCTCGGCACGGTGATGGTCGACGGTGCGGCGGATCCCGCGGCGCGCGTGCGCATTCCGCTGCGGATGATGAACCGGCACGGACTCGTCGCCGGCGCCACCGGCACCGGCAAGACCAAGACATTGCAGGGCATCGCCGAACAGCTGTCCCGCGCGGGCGTTCCCGTGGTGATGGCCGATGTGAAGGGCGACCTGTCGGGGCTGAGCGAACCGGGCGAGGACAACGAGAAGATCCGCGGCCGCGCCGCCGAGACCGGCGCGAGCGATTGGGCGCCGAGCGGGTTCCCCACCGAGTTCGTCTCGCTCGGCACCGGCGGCATCGGCGTGCCGATCCGGGCGACGATCACCTCGTTCGGCCCGATCCTGCTCAGCAAGGTGCTCGGCCTCAACGACACCCAGGAATCCACCCTCGGGCTCATCTTCCACTGGGCCGACCAGCGTGGCCTCGCACTGCTGGATCTGAAGGATCTGCGCGCGGTGATCACCCACCTCACCAGCCCCGAGGGCAAGGAAGATCTCAAGGGCATCGGCGGTGTCTCGGCGCAGACGGCGGGCGTGATCCTGCGCGCCCTGGTGAATCTGGAAGCCGAGGGCGGCGACACGTTCTTCGGCGAACCCGAACTCGACCCCGCCGACCTGCTGCGCACCGCGGGCGGGCAGGGCGTGATCACACTGTTCGAGCTCGGCCAGCAGGCGGCGCGGCCCGTGCTGTTCTCCACCTTCCTGATGTGGGTGCTCGCCGACCTGTTCCAGACGCTGCCCGAGGTCGGTGACGTCGACAAGCCGAAGCTGGTCTTCATCTTCGACGAGGCGCACCTGCTGTTCGCCGACGCGTCCAAGGCCTTCCTGCAGCAGGTCGAGCAGACGGTGAAGCTGATCCGGTCCAAGGGCGTCGGTGTGTTCTTCTGCACCCAGTTGCCCACCGACATCCCGAATCCGGTGCTGTCGCAGCTGGGCGCCCGGATCCAGCACGCGCTGCGCGCGTTCACCCCCGACGATCAGAAGGCGCTGGCCAAGACGGTGCGGACCTATCCGAAGTCGACGGTCTACGACCTGGAGGAAGCGCTGACCTCGCTGGGGACCGGCGAGGCGATCGTCACCGTGCTCTCGGAGAAGGGCGCGCCGACACCGGTCGCCTGGACCAAGATCGCGCCGCCGCGTTCGCTGATGGACACCATCGGCGACGACCGGATCAAATCCAAGGCGCTGTCGAGCGCGCTACAGGGTAAGTACGGGCAGAGCATCGATCGGGAGTCGGCCTACGAAATGCTGCTGGCCAGTGTGGCCGCCGCGGCTCCGGCGCCCGAGACGCCGCAGGCGCCGGGGCGCGCGCAAGCACCGCAGGAAGAGGACTCGGCGGCCGAGCGGATCATGAAAAACCCGGCGGTAAAGAGCTTCCTGCGGTCAGCAGCGAGCGCCGCCGGTCGCGAGATCAGTCGCAGTATCTTCGGCACCCGGCGGCGCTAGCGGAATTCGGCTCAGCTGCTACCGAACCAGCCCCAGGGGAACCAGTTGTTCCAGCCGTAGCCTCCGCCGTAGCCGCCACCGTGGCCGCGGTCACAGCGGTCATAGCCACGGCCGTACCAGTCGTTGTCACAGCGGTAGTTACGGTCGCAGTTGTAGTCACAGCGGTAGTTGCGGTCGCAGCGGTCGTAGCCGTAGCCGCGGTTCCAGTCGTTGCACCCTCCGCGATCGGTCTGTACCAGGTCGGGGACGGCGGCGGGCAGGGCGAGTGCTGGGGTCGCCGTTGCCAGTGGGAAGGTGACGGCCGCACCAACCACTGCCATACTCATGAGTAGCCGGCGTAGGCCGGTCTCGCGTGTTCCGTAGATCTTCATGGCTGCCTTTTCCGGCGCGCTCGTCCTCGGAGCCGACGCGCCGTCTGTCGAGTTGGTTGATTTTCCCCGACTTATCTGATAGTAGGCGCGCGACCGTGCCGCCACCAGACCGATGGCGGCGGAAATACCGGCTTTATTCGGCGAGTTCGCGCATCAGCAGATCCGCGGTCGTCTCCCGGCGCAGCAACTGCGTGGCGCGGCCGTCGGCGACGGCGACGATCGGCGGCCTGCCGACGGTGCGGTAGGTCGAGGCCAGCCCGTGGTGGTAGGCGCCGGTGCACGGCACGGCGAGTACTTCGCCAGGGCGCAGATCGGCGGGCAGGCGCACCCCGGTGGCGATGAGCTGCCCGGATTCGCTGTGCCTGCCCGCGACGGACGCGGTCAGCTGCGCGCCGGTCGGGTGCCGGTTGACGACGACGGCGCTGCCGTTCCCGCCGCCTTGGCCGCAGCCGTCGACGATCACCCGGGTGCCACCGTCGGTGGTCTCGGTGACGGCCAGCACCCGGTACAGGGTGACACCGGCCCTGGCGACGATCGCGCGCCCCGGCTCCATGGTGAGTGCGGGGCGCGGGAAGCGGTGCCGCGCGCAGGCCGCGTCCAGTGCGTCGTCGAGGATGTCGGCGAGCTCGTGCAGGTTGAGCTCGGCGTCACCGCTGCGGTAGGCCACCGCGTGCCCGCCGCCGATGTCGAGATGGGTGAGCGGCAGGCCGTATTCGTTGTCGATCCAGGCCATCTCGCCGATCATCCGGCGGATCGCCTCGCCGTAGTGGTCGGGATTGTGGATCTGCGCGCCGAGATGGCAGTGCAGTCCGATGAGCTGCAGGTTCGGCTGGGTGGCGATCCTGGCGACAGCGGTCTCGAACGAATCGCCGCCGAGCGGGAAACCGAACTGGGGGCCGCCGGGTACCTCGATGCCGGGCGCGACGCGCAACAGCACCCGCTGCGGTGTGGTCGCCAGCGCGGCGAGCAAGGTGATCTCGGTGAGCGAGCCGATGACGATCCGGCCGACGCCGCAGGCCACCGCGGCCTGCAGTTCGTCGAAGGTCTTGCCGTTGCCGTGCAGCACGATCCGGCGCGGTTCGATGCCGGCGGCCAGCGCCACCGACAGTTCGCCCGCCGACCCGACCTGCACGGACAGGCCCTCCTCGGCGACCCAGCGGGCCACCGCGCCGACCATCAACGCGGTGCCCGCGTAGACGATCTCGGCGTCGGGGAAGTACTTGCGGTAGGCGCGGCAGCGTTCACGCACCTCGGCTTCGTCGACCACGTGGACCGGGGTTCCGAACTGGTCGGCGAGATCGGCGAGTGCCACCGCGCCGAGGGTGATCCGGCCGTCGGCATCGTAGTGGGTGTCGGCAGGCCAGACCGCGGGGTCGAGCCGCGGCACGGTGGTCGCGCGCAACGACGGGAAGATGTCGAGCAACGTCACGGTGGTCTCCTGGGGACGCCCCCGCGCTCCGAACGGCGGGGCCGATTCCAGGACTACGCCGCCGGCAGGCCGCTGAACTCGCTGTTTACGGGTCCTTGACCACCTGGACGATATTCCTGACGGGTTGCTGACGTGGCAACCCGCCAGGCGAGTGTCAGTTACCCAGCTTCTTGTAGAACGCGCCCGCGATCGGGGCGGTCACCGCGCGCGGGCCGTAATTGCCCGCGACGCTCATGCCCTTGCTGATCAGGCCGGGCACGATGCGCATCTTGTTGCGGGCCAGCGCGTCGATGGAGACCTTGGCGGTGTACTCCGAGGAGACCCAGAGGAAATCGGGGACCATCTTGTCGACGATCGACTCGTCCTCGGGCGCCGGGGTCTCGGTGCGCACCGGACCGGGCGCGAGCAGGGTGACGTTGACGCCGCTGCCCTTGAGTTCGCCGCGCAGCGACTCGGAGAAGGTGTTGGCGAATGCCTTCGACGCCGCGTAGGTGGCGTTGTTCGGGATCGGCATATTGCCCGCGGCCGAGCCGCTGATCAGGATGCCGCCCGCCTTGCGCTCGATCATGCCGGGCAGCACGGCCAGGGTCAGGTCGTGCACGGCGGTGGCGTTGAGTTCCATCTGCGCCCGCTCGTAGGCGAAGTCCAGCTCGGCCACCGGGCCGAAGGTGGCGATGCCCGCGTTGTTGCACAGGATCGCGATATCGCGCACCGCGAGTTCGTCGACGAGACTGGCCCGCTGCGTGCGGTCGGCGAGGTCGACCGCGCGCACCTCGGCGGTGATGCCGTGCGCGAGCGTCAGCCGCTGGGCCAGTTCGGTGAGGACCTCACCGCGCCGGGCGACCAGGATCAGCGAGTAACCGCGTCCGGCCAGTTCGGCGGCCAGCGCGGTGCCGATACCGGAGGACGCGCCGGTGACGACGGCACGATTGTCTGCAGTGGGGGAGGGCAAGCTCACACGGGGAGCTTAGGGGATCGGCGTCGACCGGGCGGTGGCCACGTCGGGCGGCCGTTGCGACGCGGGTCGTCCGCGAAGGTCGCGTGATCCGGGCGCCGGGCCCATAGGCTGACACCTGTCATGACGACCGATCACCGAACCGCGCCGATCGGGATGCGCCGCTGCTGCTCACCACCGAGCCGCCGCGCACCTTCGGCTTTGCCGACCAGGCCGCCTTCTGGACCGATCTCGGGATCACCGGGGGCTGGGCGTTCTTCGCGGTGCTCATGTCGTGCGAGACCGGTCAGTCCTTCGCGAACGTGTGCCGACGGCGATGACTGATCACCACGTGTTCGGGATGGGCGATGAGCCGACGGCCGCGCCGACCTGGCCGCCGCTGACCGAGGACGAGATCGCCAGGGCTGTCGCCGCGACCTGGGGTGGACCTGAGCCCGCCGAGATCGCATGGCGCAGTGCGCGACCGCTGTCGTCGACGGTGGGCGTGCGGTTGAGCGACGGTGCGCAGGTTGTCGTGAAGCGGCTGCCGCTGCGGCTGCGCGATCAGACGGCGCTCGCCGAGGAGCACCGGTTCATGGCGCACCTGCGCAACGCGGGCATTCCGGTGCCCGAAGTGCGGTCCATCGTGGATACCGCGGCGCAGGGCGCGGCTGATCGAGTGTCCGACGGCTTCGTCTACGAAGTGCACCGTGCGGGTCTGGGGGAGGACCGGTATCGCGCCGACTTCTCCTGGACGCCGTACCGCGACCCGGCTGACGCCGCTGCGGCCGGAGCGATGCTGGCCCGATTACACCTGGCCGCAGCAGGTTTCGATGCTGAGGCGCGACCCGCGCGGCCACTGGTTGCCAGCCTGCACGGTGCAGACGCCGTGAGCGCCTTCGAGTGGCACATCGCTCGTCGCCCCGCCGTCGCCAGGTTCCTCGCCGATCGCGACTGGCGCGCCGAAATACCTGACCTGCGAGTGGATCTCACCGGTGTGGCACCGCTGTGGACGCACGGTGACTGGCACGCGACCAACCTGCTGTGGGAATCCGGCGAGGTCACCTCGGTGTTCGACTTCGGTCTCGCGGACCGTACGACTGCCGTCTTCGACCTGGCCATCGCCATCGAACGCGCTGTGGTGGACTGGGTTTCGCTCCGTGACGGCGGACCTGCGCACGTCCGCGAGGACCAGGTGCGTGCCCTGATCCAGGGGTACCGGTCGGCGCGCCCGCTCTCCGGCGCCGAACAAACCCTGCTCGCCGAGTTGCTCCCCCTCGTGCATATCGGCTACGAGCTGTCCGAGATCGACTACTTCCTGACCATCGCCGCCGAGCCACGCAACGCCGAGATCGCCTACCAGGATTGGCTACTCGGCCACTTGTCCTGGTTCCGGACACCGGCTGGACAGGAACTGTGCGCCCTCGTTCGCGATGCGACCGCCGAATAGTCTCGCCTGACGTTCGCCGCGCCTATCCGCCGAGCGCGGCGCAGCCGTCGGTGTTGATCCGCGGTCCGGCCACCGACAGCGCACGCAGGCACCGTCCTGCCCGGAACAGAACACCGCCCCGCGCACCGGATGCGAGTTCGGTGCGCGGGGCGGTGCGACGATCGTCCGTCGCGTCGGACGACCGGGTTCGGGGATTACAGGCGTGCTGCCAGGCGGGTGCCCTGGTCGATGGCCCGCTTCGCGTCGAGTTCGGCGGCCAGGTCGGCGCCACCGATGAGGTGCAGGTCGACACCGGCCGCGCGCAGCGGCTCCTCGAGTTCGCGCACCGATTCCTGGCCCGCGCAGACGATCACATTGTCGACCTCGATGACGCGCGGCTTCTCGTGCTTCTCACCGAAGCTGATGTGCAGGCCGGCGTCGTCGATGCGCTCGTAGTTCACGCCGCCGACCTGCTCGACGCCCTTGGCCTTGATCGCGGCGCGATGCACCCAGCCGGAGGTCTTGCCGAGGTCCTTGCCGAACGGGGTCGACTTGCGCTGCAGCAGCACCACGTCGCGGGCGGCGGGGGAGGGCTTGGGCTCCTTGAGCTGGCCGCGGGCCTGCTCGTCCTCGGAGTCCACGCCCCACTCCTCTTTCCACTCGTCGAGCTTGAGCGTGGGA
Source organism: Nocardia sp. NPDC055053 (assembly GCF_053608285.1). Lineage (NCBI taxonomy): Bacteria > Bacillati > Actinomycetota > Actinomycetes > Mycobacteriales > Nocardiaceae > Nocardia > Nocardia sp. NPDC055053. The sequence continues at coordinate 22,172 of NZ_JBSGVD010000012.1, forward strand.
TGCCCCTCGACGGTGAGGTATTCGCTCACGTCGTAGCCGATGCCACCGGCACCGATCACCGCGACCTTCTTGCCGACCGGCTTCTCCTCCTTCACCAGCTCGGCGTAGGACAGCACCATCGGATGGTCGATGCCGGGGATGTTGGGGATGCGCGGGCGCACACCGGTCGCCAGCACCACCGAGTCGTACTTGCCCGCGATCAATTCGTCCGCGTCGACCCGCTTTTCGAGGTGCAGGGTGACACCGGTCAGCTCGATCTTGCGGCGGAAGTAGCGGATCGACTCGTCGAACTCTTCCTTGCCGGGGATGCGGCGGGCGATGTCGAACTGGCCGCCGATCTTGTCGTCGGCCTCGAACAGGTCGACGTGATGGCCGCGCTCGGCGAGGCTGACCGCGGCCGAGAGCCCGGCCGGACCGGCACCGACCACCGCGAAGCGCTTGGCCCGGCGCGTCGGCAGCAGCTGCAGCGTGGTCTCGCTGCCCGCGCGCGGGTTGACCAGGCACGACACCTTCTTGTTGCCGAAGGCGTGATCGAGGCAGGCCTGGTTGCAGGCGATGCAGGTGTTGATCTCGTCGGTGCGATCACCCTCGGCCTTGTTGGCCCATTCCGGGTCGGCCAGCAGCGGGCGGGCCAGCGAGATCAGCGCCGCGTCCCCGCGGGTGAGGATCTCCTCGGCGATCTCGGGCATGTTGATCCGGTTCGACGCGCACACCGGGATGGTCACCTTGCGGGCGATCTTGGCGGTGAACTCGACGAACGCAGCGCGCGGCACCGAGGTGACGATGGTGGGCACCCGCGCCTCGTGCCAGCCGATGTCGGTGTTGAGGATGTCGACGCCCGCGGCCTCCAATTCCTGGGCGAGGGCGATGATCTCCTCGAAGGTCTGGCCCTTCTCCACCAGTTCGGCCATCGACAGCCGGAACACGATGATGAAGTCGGGGCCGACCTTGGCGCGGATGCGCTTGGCGATCTCGACGGGCAGCCTGCGCCGGTTCTCCGGCGTGCCACCCCACTTGTCGGTGCGCTTGTTCACCCGCGGCGCGAGGAACTGGTTGATGAAATAGCCCTCACCGCCCATGATCTCGCAGCCGTCGTAGCCGGCGAACTTGGCCAGCTCGGCGCAGCGGGCGTAGTCGTCGATGGTGTTCTCGACGCCCTTGCCCGACAGCGCGCGTGGCTTGAACGGGTTGATCGCGGACTTGATCGCCGAGGCCGAAACACTGGTCGGCATATAGGAATAGCGGCCGGCGTGCAGGATCTGGATGGCGATCTTGCCGCCCTCGGCGTGCACCGCCTTGGTGATCCTGCGGTGGCGGTAGGCCTCGGTCTTGGTGGTCAGCTTGCCGCCGAACGGGAGCAGCCAGCCGGTGCGGTTGGGGGCGTAACCGCCGGTGATGATCAGGCCGACACCGCCGCGGGCGCGCTCGGCGAAGTAGGCCGCCAGCTTGTTGGTGTCCCAGGCGCGGTCTTCCAGGCCGGTGTGCATGGAGCCCATGACCACCCGGTTGCGCAGGGTGGTGTGGCCGAGGTCGAGTGGCTCGAACAGGTGGGGGTAGGCAGTCATGGGTGGTTGTCACCTTTTCGCGGTCGCAGGGCCTGCAGTACTTCGTCGCACCATTCGACGTAGCCGGACTCCGCGCGGATGCCCGCGCGCAGCACCAGATACTGATGCAGAGCGGCGCCGGAGAGCTGGTCCGGTGCCGGGAAGAACTTCTTTTCGCTGAGCAGGTACTCGTCGAGTCGCTGCGCGTGCTGGGCGCGGTGGCGGGCCACCTCGGCGCAGACGGCGTCGATGTCGCCGTACGCGGCGCCGCGGATCTTCACGCCGAGTTCGTCGTGGGACGGGCTGGACTCGGTGGGTTCGGCGATCCAGCGGGCCAGTTCGGTATGACCGGCGGGCGCGACCGAGTACACCTTCTTGTCGGGTTTTCCCTGCTGAGTCACCGATTCCACGGTCACCCAGCCGGAATCCTCCATACGCTTGAGTACCCGGTAGATCTGCTGGTGGGTGGCACTCCAGAAGTAGCCGATCGACTTGTCGAATCGGCGAGCGAGTTCATAGCCCGAGCCGGCCCGTTCACTGAGCGAGACCAGCAGCGCGTGCTCCAGTGCCATGGGACGAGAGTATCCGGAACGCGCGGTACTATGCAACCAGGTTCATATGAATGGCGGCGTGCCGAAACGCCGATGTGTCCTGCCGGGCGCCGCGATGCCCATTACGCTTCGGCCATGACCGAGGTGAACGCGTCCGAGACCGTCGGCGAGGCGGCCGGACGCGGGCAGGTGCTGGCGTGGGGGCTGTGGGACTGGGGGTCGTCGGCGTTCCAGGCCGTCACCCTGACCTTCGTGTTCTCGGTGTATCTCACCGACAAGGTCGGCGACGACCTGCCGGGCGATACTCCGGCCAGCGCCTGGCTGGGCTGGGCACTGGCCGCCGCGGGCCTGGTCGTCGCGCTCACGGCGCCGGTCTGCGGGCAGTACTTCGACGCCGTCGGCTCCAGGAAACGGGCACTGGCGACCTTGACGGCGCTCACCGTCGGCGCGATGTCGCTGATGTTCTTCGTCCGCGACGACTACCACGACCTGTGGCTCGGCCTCGCCCTGCTGGCCTTCGCCTCGGCGGTGTTCGAGCTGGCCGGGGTGCCCTACAACGCCATGATGCGGCAGGTGTCGACACCGGCCACGGTCGGGCGGGTCTCCGGATTCGGCTGGGCGATGGGCTATTTCGGCGGCATCGTGCTGCTGCTGATCTGCTACGTCGGCTTCCTGGCCGGAGACGGCGATACCCGCGGTGTGCTCGGGATACCCACCGATCAGGGCCTCAATGTCCGGCTGGCCATCGTGCTCGCCGCGGTCTGGTTCACCGCGTTCGCGCTGCCGGTGCTGTTCGCGGTACCCGAACTGCCGCGCACCACGGCCGATCCCGGCGCGGCGCGGGCCGGTCTGCTCGGTTCCTACCGCGTGCTGTGGCGTGATGTGAAGGAACTGTGGGCGCAGGACCGACACACGGTGTGGTTCCTGCTCGCCAGCGCGGTGTTCCGCGACGGCCTGGCCGGGGTGTTCACCTTCGGCGCGGTGCTCGCGGTGCAGGTGTACGGCTTCGCCGATGCCGATGTGCTGCTGTTCGGCATCGCCGCCAATGTCGTGGCCGGTGCGGCGGCGATCACGGCGGGACGCTTCGACGACCGGCTCGGGCCCAAGCGGGTGATCGTGGCCTCGCTGGTCGGGATGATCCTGTGCGGACTGGTGCTGCTGGTGGTGTCCGGCACGCTGATGTTCTGGATCTTCGGGCTCGCGCTCACCGTGTTCGTCGGGCCCGCGCAGGCTTCGGCGCGTTCGTTCCTGGCGCGCCTGGCGCCGCCGGGACGCGAGGGGCAGATGTTCGGGCTGTACACCACGACCGGGCGGGCGGTGTCGTTCCTCGCGCCCGCGCTGTTCGGGGTGTTCGTCTCGATCTTCCACAGCGACCGGGCAGGCATCGCCGGGTTGCTCGTCGTCCTGCTCGCGGGGTTGCTCGTCCTGCTGCCGGTGCGCGCGCCGGTGCGTGCGGAGTAACGGATTTGTGCGGTATCACCGACTCGATACCGCACGATCTGTGAACAGCCGTACTCCGAATCCCTACCGGCCCAGGTAATCGCCCGGCCGGACACACTGATTTCGTGCGCACATGGGTAACTCGCCGGGTACGCCCAGAACCCGGCTACTCGACCAACCGCAGGCCCGGCGCGATTCCCGGCGCCGTGCCGACGACCGGCCTAATTCTCGGGGAGGCGGGATGGCACCCAGCCGCCGATGCCCAAGGCGATCAGGCGCATCTGCATGACCGTGCGTGCGACCACCGCGGCCTCCTCGCGCGGCGAGGCGGCGACGTAGGCGGCGATGCCGTCGGTGACCGTGGTGACCAGTAGGTCGGCCGCGATCTCGAGCTCGGTCGTGCTCCAGCTGTCCAGCGCGCGCAGCCGGGACAGATCCGCCACGATCTCGCGCACGATCAGCTGCATCTCCATCGCGATCGCCTGGCGCAGCGGGGCGGGCCCGCCGTGGCGTTCGCGGATCAGGAAACCGAACAGGGCGCGCTTGGCCCGTACCTGCTCGAACACGAAGCGCACGGTATCGGCCAGATGCGCGTCCGGCTTGCGCCTGACCTCGCGCAATGCCAGCCGCAGCGCCGTCACGCCCTCGTCTACCAGCGTGGCGCCGAGATCGTCGAGCGAGGCGAAATGGCGATAGAACGCCGTGGGCACGATGCCGGCCGAGCGGGCGATCTCCCGCAGGCTCAGCGCCGCGAAGCCGCGGTCGGCGGCCAGTGTCAGGGTGCCTTCGAGGAGGGCCGCACGGGTGTGCGCCTTGCGCTCGTTGCGGGTTCCTGCCTGCTCAGTCACATCGGTGAGCATACATCCGTTCACCATAGTCGCTTCCCTGAATATGTTGCCCGCCTCACATCTTTGCCGGTTGACAGCGGGATGGGTCCATCCGGCACACTGGTGAGTGTACAGGCGTGCACTGAAATGTGAATCGCATGCCGAAGGACTTCCGCAGAGGGGCAAGACGCATGGTGGGACTGATCGATCTGGTGCAGACGCTGACGACGCCGCATCCGCTGGACCGGTACCTGGAGCTGGTCAGCCCCGCGCTCACCGCGCGGGAGCTGCGCGCCGAGGTCACCCATGTCTCGCACGCGGTGCCCGGCTCGGTGACGCTGACCCTGCGCGCGTCCCGGCAGTGGCGCGGCCACACCGCAGGCCAGTACGTGCAGATCGGCGTCTCGATCAACGGCGTCCGCCACACCCGCTGCTACTCGCCGATCGATCCGGAGAGCCGGGGTGACCGCTTCATCCAGCTGACAGTGAAGGCGCACCCGGGCGGGCTGGTGTCGAACTACCTGCACGACAACGCCAAGCCGGGCATGGTCGTCGACCTGGCGCCCGCCGCCGGCGTGTTCGCGCTACCCGGGCAGCGCCCGGACCGGGTGCTGTTGGTCAGCGGTGGCAGCGGCATCACCCCGGTGCTGTCGATGGTGCGTACCCTCGACGCGGAGGGCTTCACCGGTGAAGTCACCTTCCTGCACTACGCGCGTCAGCCCGAGATGGTGCCGCACCGGGCCGAGCTGACCGCGATCGCCAACCGCCGCCCCAACTTCCGGGTGGAATACCGGTACCCGGTCGAGCCGGGCGCCGTGGTGAACGGCGAAACCTCCACCGGCAGTGGGTTCTTCGACTACGACGAGCTCGAGCGGGTCGCCCCGTGGTTCGCCGAAGCGCAGACCTTCGTCTGTGGGCCGCCGCCGCTGATGCGGGCCGTGCGGACCATCTTCGAGGCCGAGGGTCTCGCCGACCGCGTGCACAGCGAGGAGTTCACCCTCACCACCGTCCCGGCCGACCCGGCCGAGGCCACCGGCACCATCACCTTCTCCGGCAGCGACGTCGCCGCCGACAACACCGGAGCATCGCTGCTCGACCAGGCCGAATCCGCGGGCCTGACCCCGGAATACGGCTGCCGCATGGGGATCTGCTTCTCCTGCACCGCGACCAAGGTCTCCGGCTGCACCCGCAACCTGCGCACCGGCGAACTCGACGCCGACCCCGACAAGCAGATCCAGATCTGCGTGAACACCGCGGTCGGCGACGTCGACATCGCCCTCTAGACAACCGATCAACCAACGAAGGGGAGATACAGCCATGACGATCCTCACCGAAGGCAAAGACGGCCCGGTCATCCTGACCCCGGAGCAGGTCGAGGAGCTCGGCCAGGCGCTCGACGACCTGCGCGCCCGCGTCGAAGCCGACCTGGGCGAACGCGACCGCGACTACATCTACAAGATCATCAAGACCCAGCGTGGCTTCGAGATCGCCGGCCGCGGGCTGATGTACCTGGGCTTCCTGCCGCCGTTCTGGCTGGCGGGCGTGGCGGCGCTCGGTGTGTCGAAGATCCTCGACAACATGGAGATCGGCCACAACGTCATGCACGGTCAGTACGACTGGATGCGTGAGCGCGGCATCAACTCCCGCGAATTCGACTGGGACACGGTCTGCCCGGCCGACCAGTGGAAGCACTCGCACAACTACATGCACCACACCTACACCAACGTCCACGACATGGACCGCGACATCGGTTACGGCATCCTGCGCATCGACGAGGGCCAGAAGTGGAACCCCTACTACCTGGGCAACCCGATCTACGCCTTCCTGCTGATGGTGCTGTTCGAGTGGGGCGTGATGGTGCACGACCTCGAGGCCGACAACATCATCAAGGGCAAGCGCAAGTGGTCCGACCTCAAGCCGCTGCTCAAGGGGCAGGGCAAGAAGGCGGGCAAGCAGGTCCTCAAGGACTATGTCGTCTTCCCCGCGCTGACCGGCCCGCTGTTCCTGCACACCCTGGCCGGCAACGCCGCCGCCAACCTGGTGCGCAACCTGTGGACCTTCTCGATCATCTTCTGCGGCCACTTCCCGGCTGGTGTACAGACGTTCACCAAGGAGGAGACCGAGGTCGAGACCCGCGGTGAGTGGTACGTCCGGCAGATGCTCGGCTCGGCCAACATCAAGGGCTCCAAGCTGTTCCACATCATGTCGGGCAACCTGTCGCACCAGATCGAGCACCACCTGTTCCCCGACATCCCGGCCAACCGGTACCCGGAGATGGCGCCCGAGGTGAAGGCGCTGGCCGAGAAGTACGGTCTGCCCTACAACACCGGCCGTTTCGCCAAGCAGATCGGCTCGGTCTGGGCCAAGATCTTCCTGCTGTCGGTGCCGGATCGCTTCGTCAAGAGGGCGCCGACCCCCGGTGTTATCGTTGTGCGTAATCGGAAGGCAACCGAAGTGGGCGTGTAAATGATCGGGAAATTCGAAAGCAACAAAGATCTTGTCCAGGAATTGACGTCCTCCGGTGCCCGGCATGTCGGCAATATCGCGACATTGATCACCGGAGTGGTGGCCGAGGTCGCGCGGGAGATCGGCGAGTTCGTCACCGACGCGATCGAGATGAACGAGGCCGCCGCGGCCGCCCGCCGTGATGCCGAGCAGCAGCTCGACGACGAGCGTGCCGCCGGCGCGTTCGTCGAGGCCGAGACCGAGGACGTCCCGGTCGGCGAGGACGCCGGGGTCGAGACGGTGTTCGTCGAGGCCGAGGTCACCGACAAGAACTGAGCGTCACCACACCGGCAACCGCCTGCGGTGCTCGGTGACATCGGTGATCAGATCCCGGTAGCCGTCGGTCAATTCGGCCAGCCGGGACCAGTGCAGATGGATCCGGGCCTCCCACTGCCGCGGTGTCGTCGGCTCGACCGGATCGCCGCCCAGCGCCTGCTGGGCGGCGATCCATTTCGCTGCCATCCGGTCGATCACCGCGCCGAGGGTCTCGGTGTGCAGGGAAGCGCCCTCCCGGTGCGCCACATTGGCGGCGACCCACTCGTCGATGCGGGTGATGAGGGCGGCGCGATCGTGGTCGATGTCGTCGATGAGCCTGCCGCAGGCCGCGACCCGGCTGCTCGGCGCCTCCGGCGCGCGCGCCGCCTCGATCGCCGAGCGCCTGCGCTCGTGGCAGCGGGCCAGCCTGCCTGCCGCGTCGAGCACCCGGTGCCGCAGCGGGTCGGGATCACTGGATTCCAGAAAAGCCCGCAACAGCGCCGAGGGCGGCGGGAGTTGCGCGGCATCCACACGATGGCCGGGATCGGTCGGCATGGTGCACGCCCCTGAATACGCTGAATTCGAGCTTGGATACGCCAGAGCCGGGGAGGATTCGGGGGAGGTCCACTCCCCGGCGCCGGCGTAGCCCCGCCCGGGCGTCGACGAATATCCGCGACGCTGCGGTGAGGAAGACGGCCCGGGGAAAAATCGGGACCCTCTCAGGAAAGCGCGATTCGGCGCGGCCGCGCAATAGTGGGGTGTACAAATTCCGGGGTCGGCGGAAATTGTTATCGACCGTTACAACGGGGTCACCACGCGACGTCCCCCGTGTTACCCACCGGCGCATTTCCGGCAATCGGATCACCGCGGACACCCCCGCATGCACTAACCTCGACAAATGTGCCCGCCTATGTGTCCTCACCCGAGCTGACCTTCGGGTTCCTGTTCGCCCTGGAAGACCCGCAGCGAATCGCCGACGTCGTCGGCGACCTCATGGAGCGCCGCGCGGTGTCGGTGTTCCGGATCGCGCGGCTGTCCGACGACGACGGACCGCCCGAGCGCTATGTCGTGAACTGGGCCGCCATCCCGCAGATCTCGATCACCACCAGCGCACCGGAGGACTCCGACCTGCAAGCGCAGCGGATCATGCTGGTCAACGCCTTTCTCGGCGAGAGCGGCGAGATCAGCCTGTACTCCGGAAATCCGAACGCGCCGAGCTGAATCAGCGCGCCGACTCGTAGATCCGGCGCACCACGTCCTCGATCCCGGGCTCCTCGATCGACAGATCGCGCACCTGCGCCCGATCCGACACCGACGCCAGCAGCTCCGCCGCCGTGGTGTGCTCGGCGTCGAAGGCCAGCCGCTGACGCATGCCGCCCGCCTCGCTGGACAGCAGTTGCGCGCCGCACGGCAGATCGTCGAGATCCGGTGTCGGCGCGGCCAGATCCACCACGAGTACCCGGCGGGCGCCGACGGTGGCACCGAGTCCGGTCAGTGAACCGTCGTACACCAGTCTCCCGTGATCGACGACGAGGACCCGATCGCAGAGCCGCTCGATATCGCCCATGTCGTGGGTGGTGAGCAGCAGCGTCGTCCCGCGTTCGATCCGCTCGGCCCGCAGGAATTCGCGCAGCCGCTGCTTGGACAGCACGTCGAGGCCGATCGTCGGCTCGTCCAGGATCACCAGTTCCGGCGAATGCAGCAGCGCGGCAGCCACTTCGGCGCGCATGCGCTGACCGAGCGAGAGCTGGCGCACCGGGGTGTCGAGTGTATCGGCCATCTCGAGCTGCTCGACCAGCTCGTGCGTGCGCTTGTCGGCGATGTCGGGATCGAGGCGGTGGATCGCCGCCAGGATCGAAAACGATTCGTGCAGCGGCAGATCCCACCACAGCTGGGAGCGCTGCCCGAAAACGACGCCGATCCGCGAGGCCAGCTCCTTGCGCTGGCGCACCGGCTCCAGGCCGCAGGTGCGCACGGTCCCGGTGGTCGGCACCAGGATGCCGGTGAGCATCTTGATCGTCGTCGACTTGCCCGCGCCGTTGGCGCCGATATAGCCGACCGCCGTCCCGCGTTCGATCCGGAAACTCATCCGGTCGACGGCGGTGATTCTGTCCCGGTGTCTGCGCCAGCGGCTGCCGTTCTTGCGGTAGACCGTGAACTGCCGGGTGAGGTCGTCGATGTCGATGATCGGTTCCGACCCGCTGTGTTCGTCCATCGTTATCCCCCTCCTCCCTGATAGTGCCTCGTCCCTATCCGCCACGCCGCGAACGCCAGCAACCACACCCACGCCGCCGCGACCGGTGTCAGCCAGGCCGACCACGCGGGCAACAGCGGCGGTCCAGGGAGACCGAGCAGCGCTATCGTCGGCACGTAGGCGGTGAACGCGACGGGAATCGCGAACCCGAACAACAGCTTCAGCGGCGCGGGGAACACCGAAGCAGGCTGCATCGCGGCGAACGATCCGCCGTAGGTGAAGCTGTTGGTGAGCTCGGCACCGTCGATCAGGAAGAACTGTAGTCCTGCTGCGCATACGAAAAGGCCACAGAACAGCGCGATTCCACTCAGCAGGGTGATCACGATCAAGGTAACCGGTGCGATGCCCCAGTCGATTTCGTTGCGCCACAACCCGACGGCGAGCACGATCACCGCGACGGCGGCGCGTGCGAGCCTGCGTAACGAGATGTCGCTGGTGATCAGCTGGAGCAGCAGCGGTTGCGGGCGCAGATGGTAGGCGTCGAGTGTGCCCATCCTGATCATCGCAGGCAGCGAGTCCAGATGCCCGACCAGCACCTGGGCCAGCGCGAACGAGGTGTTGGACAACCCGAACAGCAACAGGGCCGCATTGGTGTCGAGACCGCCGAGCGTGCCGACATTGTGGAAGATCACCCACACCTCGGCGAACTCGACCAGCCCGATGAGGAAGGCGCTGAACACCTCGGTGGCGAACGAGAGCCGGTACACCTGCTGTGCTTTCACACGCGAACGCAATACTGCGAGATAGGGGGTGAACCAGGTCCCGGACACGATGCGCGCGGAATCGGGTTCAGCCACCCTGTACCTCCAGCCTGCGTTGTCCCGCGCGCAGCAACACTCTGCCGACAAGTCCGATCAGCAGGACCCAGAAGCCTTGCACCGCAACGGTTATCACGGCATCCACTCCGGTTACCCGCCCCGACAGCGTATCGATCGGGGCTTGCAGGATGGAGGGGAACGGGGTGACCATGGCGATGGTCCGCAGCCAGTCGGGAAACATGTGAACCGGGACGAAAAGCCCTGCGAGGAAGGTGCCGACGATCTGGTACAGCACCCGGATTCCGCGTATCTCCACCACCCAGAACCCGATCAGCGCCACCGCGAACAGGCACAGGAACGACAGCGCCACCGCCAGTAGCACGCTGATCAGACCGAGTAGATAGGCCACCGGCGTCGTCGGCATCGACAGGCCGAAGGTCGCCGCGCCGATGACGATGCTCGGCACGCCGCGCGGCAGGAAGGTGCAGGCGGCCCTGCCCATGTCGGTGGCCAGGTAGCCGAACTGGACGTCGACCGGGCGCAGGAAATCGATGGCGACGTCACCGGTCTTGATCCGCTCGACCAGGTCGATCGGCGGCCCCATGAACTGCGTCGCGCCGAGCAACGCCTGCGACAGCCACACGTAGGCGCCGATGGTTCCCTCGTCGTAGCCGCCGAAATCGCCCGCGGCGCGCACCGCGGCCACCATCACCGCCGCGCGGACGAAACCGAACACACAGTTGGTGAACAGCCCGGCGAACATCGCCAGCTTGTACTGCGCCTGCCGTTTGAACCCGGCCCGCGCCAGCTTCCAGTACACCCCGGCAGAGCTCGGCCTGCGACGACGGAACGGACGGTGGCACACCGCGATGGCTAGTCGGCCGTCCCCCTCCGCATCGCCCCGCACAATCAGTCAACTCTAGGCCGCCCCACCGTGATCCGGACGAAAACGGCACTATCGCGACTGCTCAGCGCATCGGCACCCCGACGTCGCTGCCGCCCTCCGGCGTGACCCGCTGGTTCACCTTCACCAGGGCGGGCGCTGGGACGAAACCACCGGCGAACAGGGCCTCGCCCTGGCGGAACCAGGGGGAGCGGTCGAGCAGGGCCGACGGCGCGTAGCCGAAGTAGGTGCCGAGTTCGGCGAGGTCGACGGGCGAGGTCATCTTCATCAGGGCGAGGTTGTCGCACTGGGAGATGATGCCGGGGTGCACCTTCGACGGCCGCTGCGTCGAGAGCAGCAGCCAGAGGCCGAATTTGCGGCCCTCGGCGGCGATCTGGATCAACCGCTCGCGCACCGCGACGGCGATCGGCGAATCCAGTTGCGGCGAGGCCAGATTGTGCGCCTCGTCGATGACGAGCAGGACGGGACGCCGTTCCTCGCGCCGCGCCCAGAGGTCGTCGAGCAGGGCCAGTGCGATGACGAGTTGCTGTGCGGCCGTGGAGAATCCGCCCAGGTCGAGAACAGTGGCATCGGGTCGCTCGTCGACGACCTCGGTCACCGCCCGATCCTGGCGTGCCCACACCTCCCAGTCGAGCAGACCCAGGTTCTCGATCCGCATGGCGAGACGCCGCTGTGCCGCGGACTCCGAGCCTCGCAGGTCGGGCAGGGCGTCGTCGAGTTCGGCGGCGGCGAGCTGGTCGGCGAGATGGAGCAGCTCGCTGAACTCCTCCCGGTCGGCGATCGGATCGATCTGCAGGATCGCGGCTTTGGAGGTCAGCGGCAGCGCGGTGAACCTGGCACGCAACGGCTGCCCGGAGTGCGGGCGCAGCACCCGGATGTCGCGGGCGCGCAGCGCGTCGGCGGTGGGGCCGCTCGCGTCCGTGGCTGTCTCGCCGAGCCGGACGAAATCGGAATTGGGGTCGAAGATCACCACGGGCAGCGCGGTGTGCGCGATCACCTGCTCGAGCACGACACCGAGCGCGTAGGTCTTGCCGGAACCGCTCTGACCGCACCAGAAGGTGTGCCGATTGAACCGCTTGGGGAGCAGCCGGGCCGGTCCACCGGGCGGGGTGAGGTTCACCCCGACGTCGAGCAGGGCGCCGGTCGTCTCGTGCAGGGTCTGGACGGTTTCCGCGTCGACCAGTTCGACGGCGCCGTCGGTGAACGGATAGCCGACGCGCACGTCGATGCCGTTGTCGACCAGCTCGCCGATCAACCGGCCGCGCAGACGGACCGGTGAGGTCTCCGACCGTTCCTCGACGAGGACGAGCTGACGGCGATCGGCCGCGACGATCACGGCCAGTGAACCGGCGACGAGCGCGCTGCCGGTGGCATCGGTGACTACGAACGAGCGGCCGTCGTCGGACCGCGCACTGGGCTGGCTATTGGTCGGCACCCAGCGATCTTCTCACCTGACCCCGGTATCGGGGCCTGATAGCTATGCGACAGCTACCGGAATGTCGTCAGTGCTCCGGGAAACCGGTGGCGAACAGGATCGCAATGATCACGGAGCTGACCACGGAAATGGCGAGAATAGTCCACATGAGGGGAAGGTTACCCGTACCCGGGGAAACGGAATCCACCGGGCACGGGCCGCCCGTCCCGATGGTCGGCCAGCTCCCAGGGCGGCCCGCTACCGGGGCAACTCCGGCGTCATCGGCGCCGACCTGCGCAACGAGGTGCGGCGCGACACCTGGGACGATCCGAACTGGGGTCTCGGCGACAACGCCTGGGACAGCGGTGCGCACAAACTCGTCTGCCCCGACGACCAGCGTTTGATCGGCATCAGCTCCCGCGGCCAGGGTGGGCTGTGCACCGACGCGAGCTCTGGCAGCCGGGCACCACGGCGGTCAAGGTCGACTCGGAGCGGGTCGGCACCCTCACGGCCCTGATTCGCCCGGGGCATTGGCACCGCCGCGTCGTCAGCGGACACTGGAGGAATGGTTGACAGGGAGCAACGCACACCCTTCTACGGGGTGGTGCTGATTATCGCGGCGCTCGGTGCGTCGATGGCGGTCAGTTTCTACGGGCCGACCTGGTTCCGCGTCACGGTCTACATCCTCACGGTGATGGTCGTCCTGGTCGGCGGAGTCATGACGTTCCGGGACTACTCGCACTGACGTAGCGCATACGCAGACACGTCGCCCCGGCACACCAGGGGCGACGAGTACCGATGCGGGCACCCCCCATACCGGCTGCTGCGCGAGTTCCTGGCGGCCCTGACCTGACAGCGTGGTCCTGACCAGGGTGTGGCCCCGCCGGTCCCTGGTCGCGGCGCAAACCGTCGCGTTGCGTGCCCGCTCCGGGCGGGTGCCGGCGCGTGGACTGCCCCGCATCACCCCGGTTCCGTCCTGGACAGACCTGGTTCACTGTTGTCGATCCGGTCGGCAACTCCGTCATCTACCTGCAGCGCGACATTCCACAACTCGAATACGGTGGAGCGCGAGCGCTCTCAGGGCTGGCAGGCGGAGGCTCGAGTGAGGAGATAGGTGTTGAACTCCGTGGGGACGCTGTATCGGGAACTGGCCAGTCAGTTCGCCGAGCGGCTCGCCCACAGTGACTCCGCCACAAAGGAACTCGCCTTCCGCAACCGCGTCGCGGTCAGGTTGTGGGTCGAGAACGACGCCATCTGTGCCGAACTCGATTCGCTCCAGGGCGGCCCGGAGCTGTGGATCCTCGTCCCCGGTAGCGACGACATCGACGAATTCGTCGACGCCGTCGCCGACGCCTCCGACTGCTGAACCCCAGTGAGGACGGCCGCACAGTCACGTCGCGCCGAACCAGCGCGCTCACGAGCAGTGCGTCACCTGAGGTGTGCAGCGTGCACCAAGCTCAGGTGCAGGTAGGGGCACGACGCTGTGTCGGGGAGGCCCTCGCCGCGGGCACAGTGACAACACACCGCCGATACGCGCAGTGCTGAGCACATACATCAGCAGCGGCAGAGCGCCTGTGCGGCGGAGTTCACTGAACAGTCAACATGAAGGTGAGGGCTACCATGACGTCGACGGCAGAGAGTCGGCCACAGGGCTTGCGGAAAGTCGCGCGGTCGACAGACGTGCGGGAGATACTCGAGATCGTGGCTGAGGACGGGGCTGTGGTCATCAGTGAGTTCCTGTCCGCAGATCAGGTTCGGCGGTTCAATGCCGAGCTCGACCCCGCCCTGGCAGGCACTTCGGCGGGATCGGAGCACTGGAACCCGATCGTTCAGGAGTTCCACGGCGCGAATACCAAGCGCATGACTGATCTGGTGACGCACAGCCCGATATTCGGCAGCGAGATTCTCGACGATGATCTTCTCCACGCCTTGGGCGACGGGACTTTCCACGAGCAGCTCGGGGACTGGTGGCTCTCGACCGGACAGGTCATTCAGATCGGCCCCGATAACCGGGCTCAGTTCTTGCATCGCGACAACGAGAACTATCCGGCCTTCGCCGCCATGGGCAAGTCAGCACCCGAGGTATGCGCCAATCTGCTTGTCGCATTGACCGATTTCACCGACGAGAACGGTGCGACCCGCGTTCTTCCCGGCACTCATCTGGCCGACGATTTCGGTGATCGCGGAGTGCCCGACGAGACCATTCCGGCTGAGATGAGCGCCGGTGACGCTCTGTATTTCTCCGGAAAAGTGCTGCACGGTGGCGGCGAGAATCGAACCCGTAACCAGTGCAGACGGGCAGTGAGCATCGCGATCCAAGGGTCGTTCCTGACCCCGGAGGAAGCGCACGCTCTGCTGATCGACCGCGACACGATTCGAGGGCTGCCAGCGCGGGTGCAGAAATTGCTCGGGTTCCGGTCGCAGTTTCCGCTCGGATCGCCCGGCCTGTGGATGGCCGACGCGCACGAGATCGCCGATCGCCTGGGTCTGTAAGGCGTCGTTTCGACGGTCCTCCACGGCGGCCGACCACAGTGGGCCGCCGTGTAGCAAACCTCAGATTCACGAATCAGGAAGTATCGCATGCATACTCACGACACCGCGCGCTCGCGGCCCGTTCGCATTCGTGCCGTTGTCCTCGACGCCGACGGCCACATTGTGCTGAAGGATGTCGACCTCGCGCCCCCCGGCCCAGGCGAAGTGCGGGTACGGATCGCCGCCGCCGGGGTCTGCCACTCCGATCTGCATGTCACCGCCGGCGCGTGGCCGGTGCCCCGGCCGCTCGTGCTCGGCCATGAGGGATCGGGTGTGGTGACCGCGGTCGGAGAAGGCGTCGACGAGTTGGACATCGACGACCACGTCGTGTTGTCGTGGGTGCCGGGATGCGGGCACTGCCGCACCTGTCGAGCCGGACGGCCCGCGCAGTGCTCACTGGTGGCGTCCACTGTCGCGCCCGGCGGCGTGCTGTACGACGGTACGACCCGCTTGTCGGACGCGAGCGGCCCCATTCACCACTATCTCGGAGTGTCGTCGTTCGCCGAGGAAGTCGTGGTCCCGGTTTCCGGCGCCATCAAGGTCCGTGATGACGCCCCGCTCGAGGACGTCGCGATCATCGGCTGCGCCATCGCGACCGGTGTCGGTGCGGTACGCAACACCGCGGCAGTCCGGCCGGAGTCCACCGTTGCCGTGATCGGCTGCGGCGGAGTCGGTCTGGCGTGCATCCAGGGCGCAAGACTGGCGGGGGCAACCCGCATCGTCGCGGTCGACGTCGTGGCCGACAAGCTCGAGCTGGCCATCACGCTGGGAGCTACCGACACCGTCGACGCCGCCGCGGTGCCCGACGTGGTTGCCGCGCTCCGTTCGGTCATACCCGACGGCTACGACTACGTGTTCGACGCGATCGGCAAGATTCGTACCACCGAGCAGGCCATCGCCGCACTCGGCCTCGGCGGCGCGGCGGTGATCGTCGGCCTGCCCGCTCTAGGTGAACACGCGACATTCGACCCACTCGCGCTCGCCGAAGCCGACCAGCGCATCCTCGGCTGCAACTACGGCTCGTCCATCCCACACCGCGACATCCCGGAGCTGGTGGACGAAATGATGGCCGGCCGCCTCGATCTGGTGTCGATGATCTCCGCTCGTCGGCCGTTGTCGGAAGCTGCCGACGCCCTCGCCGACCTGGCCGCCGGGCACGCCCTGCGCCAACTACTGCTGCCCGACCGGGACGCCGTCGAGGGCTGAGGGACTACCGCAGGCCTGGATGGGCCGCATCGTGCCGATTCTCGGAGAGTCGGGTGCAATCGAGTCGCCGATGGTGAACAGTGCATCCATGGAGGAGCTGTGGCCGGTGCCTAGCGAGCGGGTATGCGCGCTGATGCGCGGCGTCGCCGAACGTATCCTGCCCTCGGCGGATGAAGCTGTCGACGAAGTGTTCTCCGCGTCCCAACTCGGTACTCGGTACCGGTTCATCGTGGAAGATCCCGTGCTTGCCGTCGGCGACCGACGCATGAACAAGACCTATCTCATTCACTGGCTCACCGCGACCATCAACAACCCCGGTCGGCGAGTACCACCGTGTGAGGATCCAGAGACCTTGAAGTTCGCCCGCGATCTTGTGCGGCGAGGAATGGACACCAGCGATCTCGGCTCGTGGCGTGGCGCCCAGCGCGTCGCGTGGCGACGGTGGACAGAGGAATGTTTCGCCGCCACCAGCGATCACGACCTGTTGCGTGAGGTGCTCCAAGTGTCCGGGTATTCGATCACGACCTTCGTCGATGATTCGATGGCCGCGCTCGCCGACTATGTCGAGGAGGAGCGCACCGACCTGGCCCGCAGCGCTCACGCCGAACGCCAGGCAACTGCCCAGTTGTTGCTCGAGGGCGCACCGATCAGTCGTGCGCGCGCCGAGGCACGGCTCGGGTACGCCCTCACCGGCAGCCATGTGGCGGCGATCGTCTGGGTGGACTCCACCGAGGCGGCTACCGCACTCGAGTCCGCGGCCGAGCAGGTGATGCGGGCGTGCGGCGCCGGTAGGCGTTTGACGTTGGTCGCGAGCACCGCCGCCCTGTGGTTGTGGATTCCCGCCGATCAGGTTCCGCCGGCGTCGACGATGCGGCCGATGCTGGATGAATTGCCGGGCGTCCGGGTGGCGTTGGGCCGGGCCGCACGAGACATCGAGGGTTTTCGCCGCACTCATCTTGATGCGGCGACCGCGCAGCGGGTCCTGGCGCGGCTGGGCTCGGTTCGACGGATTGTGCGATACGAGGACATCCAGCTCGTCGCGGCCTTGTCTGCCGATATGGCCCAAGCCGAACAGTTCGTCGCCGATACCCTCGGCGATCTCGCGACCGCCGACGCTGTCCTGCGCGAAACGGCGCTCGCCTACGTGCAAGAGCGATTCAACGCCACCAGCACCGCGGAGCGCTTGTTCACCCACCGCAACACCATCGAGCGACGAATTGCCCGCGCAGACCGGCTGCTACCGCAACCGCTGGTCCGGAACGCGACCAGTGTGGTCGCCGCGCTGATGTATCTGCAGTTGCGCGACGACCGTTGACCGGGCGGCCGGCAGTGGCGTTGTGGCTAGAGCCTGCCGGTGTTGCGGGCCGCGTACCGGCCTGCGAGCCTTTCGAGATTGGCCAGCGAGGCCGTGAACTCCGCTGCGAGCATTCGCCGCAGCAACCGTGTCACGATCGGGGTGAACCGGCCGTAGGAGAGCTCGATCGATGACCCGTAGGTGACATGCGCGAACTCGGCACCCGAGGAGTCGGTCACCGCCTCCATCCGCACGAATGGCCGAATCTCGCCGACACCGGGAAACCCTTTCCCGGTGAAGGTGCGTTCGCGTTGATGAACGGTGGTGCGCAGGGTCCAGGTCGTGACCGACGTCAACGGCCCAGCCACGACACTGATCTCCTCGAAACTGCGACCGATTCCGAACGGGCTGTCGACCCGGGTCACCTCGCGCACGTTGTTGCACCAGTGGGCGTTGCGCCGAGGGTCGTCGGTGAACTCCCACACCGCCGCCACCGGCACCGCCATCAGCCGTGAAGCGCTGAATTCGTGAAATTCTGACATGGCTGAAGCCTGGCGCGAAGGCTGTGCCTGCCGCCACGCCGCCATGCACCCTCATCCTTCGCTGGTGCGACAGAGTGCACCATCTCTCCCGCGCATGCCGGACAAAACCATCGCCCGGACCAGCTCGGTGTGCACTGTGCACCTGTCGTGGTGGCAGGTGGGGGCACGGCGCTGTAGTTGGCGGCGCAGCCCCGCGGGGAGGGTGGGGTTATCGCCTAACCAACGGAAAAAAGGGGTGAATGTGATGAACACGTCGACGATCGTCAACGAGGAGTTCGACATCGTGATCATCGGTGCGGGGATCTCGGGAATCGGCGCAGCGCGCTACGCCACCAAGGCGTTCCCGACCAAACGCGTCGTGTTGCTCGAGAGCCGCGACAACATCGGCGGCACATGGGATCTGTTCCGCTACCCCGGCATTCGATCCGATTCCGACCTGCACACCTTCGGTTACGAATTCAAACCGTGGAAGGACAGGGCCGCGATCGCCGATGCCCCGCTCATCCGCGACTATCTGCGCGAGACCGTGCAGGAGAACGGGCTGGAGACGTTGATCCGCTTCCGGCACCGGGTGATCTCGGCGGAGTGGTCCACCGCCGAGGCGGCCTGGACCTTGCAGGTACGGATCGACAACGGCGGTGCGTCGGTCACCCACCAGCAGATCAAGGCGAACTGGGTCTTCGCAGCGACCGGTTATTACCGCTACGACGAGGGCTTCACCCCGCGTTTCGAGGGCCGCGACGATTTCGCCGGCGACATCATTCATCCGCAGCACTGGCCGGAGGGCTACGACTACGCCGGCAAGAAGGTGGTGGTGATCGGTAGCGGTGCCACCGCGATCACGCTCGTTCCGTCGATGGCCTCTGGCCCTGGTGCGGCCGAGCACGTGACCATGCTGCAGCGCACCCCGACCTATGTGATGTCGCTGCCGCGGGTGGACTCGCTCGCGCTGACACTGACCAAGTTGTTCGGAGAGCGGCGTGGCTACGCGTTGACCCGGTTCAAGAACATCTGGCTCGATCGCGGGGTCGTGAAGGGTTTGCGCATGTTCCCGCGGGCAGGCCGCGCGCTGATCCGCCACGTCAACAAGGGCCTGCTACCGCAGGGTTTCGACGTCGACACCCATTTCAACCCGCCCTACGATCCGTGGGACCAGCGGCTGTGCCTGGCGCCCGACGGCGACTTCTTCGAATCGATCCGCAACGGCGACGCCTCGGTCGTCACCGACAAGATCGTGCGGTTCACCGAGACCGGCATCCTGCTCGAATCCGGTCGCGAGCTGGACGCCGACGTCATCGTCACGGCCACCGGCCTGAACCTGCAGCTACTCGGCGGCATGGACCTGCGAGTCGACGGGAACCCGGTCAACCTCGCCGAGGCGATCGCCTACCGCGGCATGCTGCTCTCAGGTGTCCCCAACTGGGCGATCGCGGTCGGATACACGACCTCGTCGTGGACGCTGAAGATCAGCCTGATGTGCCGCTACTTCTGCGACCTGCTCGCGCACATGGACAGCTACGGCTACGACACCGCGGTCGCGGTGGCCGAGCCCGGAATGCAGACCAGGCCGGTGCTCGACATCAGCGCCGGGTATGTGTTGCGTTCGCAGCACACCGTGCCCCGGCAAGGAACCGAATTGCCCTGGCGGATGGGATTGTCCTATCCCGAGGACGCCAAATTGCTTCGGGGCGCGCTGTTCGACGAGAGCCTCCACCTCAGTGCCAGCACCGACCGGCCCTTCAGCGCCGGGAAGCCCAGCATCGCGGTCGGCGAACTGGCCGGAACGGCACAGGAATCCGGCCATGCGTAAGTCCCCCGAGCATGCGCCGGATCAATTCACCCGACTGCCCAGCGGTGTCCGTGTCTGCTATCGCGTCGACGGTCAGCCCGGGCAGCCCGCTGTCCTGCTGATCGGCGGTCTCGGCGAAAGCCTGACCATGTGGTCACAGCACTTCGTGACAGCGCTCGTGTCGCGCGGTTTCCTCGTCGTCCGCATGGACAATCGAGACAGCGGACGGTCCACCTTCGTCTCGGCCCCCGCCCCAGGGATTCTGCGTCTGGCGGCGGCACGGCCACGCCCGGACGCCTACACCCTCACCGACTGCGCAACCGACAGCGCGCACCTGCTCGAGCACCTCGGCGTCGGTCCAGCCCATCTCGTCGGGCGATCGATGGGCGGCATGATCGCGCAGACGGTCGCCGCCGAATTCCCCACGCACACAGCATCACTGACGTCGATCTACTCGACAACCGGCAATCCCGCAGTCGGCCGCGCATCGCTGAGGACGACCCTGATCCTGGCGACACAGTCACCGCGGACGAAACCACAGGCGGTAGAAGCACACCTGCGGCTGACCGCCAATCTGGCGGGCGCGGGGTATCCCATCGACGAGCTCGCCGAGGCAGAGCACGCAGCCACCCAATGGGACAGGACCGCCGGCGACGGCGCCGCGGGCATGCAACGCCAGTTGCAGGCCATTCAAGCAACCGGTGACCGCACGGCCGACCTGCGCACGATCAGCGCGCCCACGCTCGTCCTCAACGGCGACCGCGACCCCCTCGTCGATCCCTCAGGAGGCGAGGCCACCGCGGCCGCCATCCCCAACTCGCGGCACCTCGTCATCGCCGGCATGGGCCACCACATCCCGGACTCGCTGGCCGACCTGATCGTCGAACGCATCGCCGCCCACATCGACAAGCACAGCGCGCGACCGGAGAAGGCACAGCGCCGCCGCCGTCCCGCACCCAGAAAGCGACCGGGAGGAAACCGATGAAAAAGACAGACACCATCGCCGAGGACGGGATCGTGTACTCCTCGTTCAGCGGCTGGATCGACCAGCCTGCCGAGTACTCCTCGCCGCTCGCGGGCGAGGTCACCGCTGACGTCGCTGTGGTGGGCGGCGGGTATCTCGGCATGGCCACCGCTCTGCGGCTCGCGGAACGAGGCGCCGACGTCGCACTGCTGGAATCGGAATTCCTCGGGTGGGGCGCCGCGTCGCGCAATGCCGGATACCTGACCAACACCCTGGCCGGCGATGCACAGATGCTGGCCGCGATGCATCCCTGGCGCCTGCGCCGGGTCATCCGATTCGCCGATGCGTCGGTCGACTTCTCCAACACGTTGATCGACCGGCACGGAATCGACTGCGACTACGAACGAACCGGGAACGTGATCGCCGCTGTCACGCGGGGACAGCTCAAGCGATCGCGATGGAACGCCGAGATCCTCGCCAAGGCGGGAGCCGACGCCGAATTCGTCGACGGCCCGGAGTTCGGGCTACCGACCGCTTTTCTCGGCGGCATCTACGAGCGTGCCGGCGGGCTGATCAATCCCGGCAAGTATGCGCGTGGTCTCCGGACAGCATTGCTCAACTCGCGGGTCAAGGTCTTCGAGCACAGCCCAGTCGGATCGATCCAGCCCACCAGCAGGGGCGTGACGGTCACCACCGGCGGCGGCCATCTCCACGCGGACAGCGTCGTGATCGCCAGCAACGCCCACTCCCGCGACCTGGCGGCAGCCCCACGGAACATGACCGCGCCGCTGTGGGTCACCCTCGTCGAAACCGAGCCGATCGACCCCGAACGTCTGCGTGAGACCGGCTGGACGAGCCGAGTGGGTATCTCGACCCACCACCTGGTCCTCGAGAGCTTCCGGCTCACCCCGCACAACACGATCATCTTCGGTGTCCGCCAGCCCGAAACCACCCGCGGAGTGCTCGGAGCCCGCACTCCGGACCCGGGCGTTGTCGCCGACCTGGTACGAGGATTCCGCGATCGTTTCCCCTCGCTGCACGATGTGGCACCGCAGCGTGCCTGGGGCGGGTGGATCGCGATGACAGCATCGTGGTTCCCGGTCGCCGGCGAAGCGGAGAAGAACATCTACTACGCGATCGCCTGCAACGGTCACGGGCTGGCGCAGGGCCCCTACCTCGGGAGCTTGCTCGCCGACCGGCTCTGCGGCGACGACCCTGCCGACGACCTCCAGGCGGTATGGCGGCCGCGACCCCGGTTCGCTCCCTCGCCCGCTTCCAGCCCAGCGGCGCTTCGCGCGGTGTGGAGGCTCGATCGTTTCGCGGATCGGCTCGACCGCCGCAACCCACTCACTCGATAGTCACAGGAGGAAGCACCTCATGACCGAGCAACTGACAGCCGACGTCGTCGTCGTCGGTGCAGGAGTGTCGGGCCTCACCGCGGCCCGCCGACTCGAACAGGCCGGACATTCTGTCATCGTGCTGGAAGCAAGCGACCGGGTCGGCGGACGTACCGTCAACCTGGATGTCGGCCCCGGCGTGATCACCGAGGGCGGCGGGCAATGGGTCGGGCCCGGCCAGGACCATGTGCTGGCGCTGCTGAAGGAACTCGGCCTCGACACGTTCAAAACCTACGTCGAGGGCAAGTCCATCTACTTGCGCAAGGGCAAGAAGAAGCTGTTCCGCGGGACGATACCGCCGCTGAACCCGATCGTCATGGCCGACTATGCGCAGCTGCAGCTGCGCCTCGAGCGGATGGCGAAAACGGTCCCGCTCGACGCGCCATGGACTGCCGCCGAGGCTCGCCACTGGGACAGCATCACCTTCGGGCAGTGGATCGATGCCAATTCCTTCACCAAGGAAGTTCGATTGCTGTTCAAGCTGGCCTTCACCGTCACCGACGGTGAAGATCTGCACAGCACATCGCTGTTGGTGCAGCTGGCCCGAATCGCGGGCTGCGGCGGGATCGAGCACCTGGTCAACATCACCGGCGGCGCCCAGGAATCCCGGGTCGTCGGCGGCACCCAGCTGATCTCGTTGCGCATGGCCGAAGCCCTGGCGGGACAGGTCGTTCTCGACTCGCCGGTCTCGCGGATCACCCAGGACAGCGACGGGGTGCTGGTGTCCTCCGCGCGAGTCGACATCCGTGCCGAACAGGTCATCGTCGCGATGGCGCCCTCGGACGCCAACCGGATCCGGTTCTCTCCGGACCTGCCCACTCGCCGGGCGATGTTGCAGCGCAGGTGGTGCAACGGGACCGAGAGCAAGCTGTTCGCGATCTACGACACACCGTTCTGGCGGGACAAGGGGTTCAGCGGCCAAGCGATCACCGATCTCCCGGTCGCCAACTACGTCGTCGACAACTCGCCTCCCGACGGCAGCGTCGGAATCCTGCTCACCTTCGTCGGCACCGCAGGCTCCGGGTACGGCCTGCAGTGGAGCGACGAAATCCTCGACAATCCCGATGCACGCCGTGCCGCGTTCCTGGCCGACCTGAGCATCCTGTTCGGTCGCGAGGCAGCGTCTCCGAGGGCCTATCTGGAAAAGGACTGGACGCACGAACCATGGATCAGCGGGTGCGTCAGCTCCCGCCCGCCCGGCGTCATCACCCAGTACACCGACGCCGACCGCCGACAGGTCGGACGAATCCACTGGGCAGGCACCGAGACCGCCACCCTCAACCAGGGCTACATCGACGGCGCGGTGAGCGCGGGCCAACGGGCAGCCGACGACGTCGGCCGAACCCTGTCACAGCAACGCTGAAAGGGAATCATGTCGATCACCTTGTTGCGCAACTATGTCGATGGCGAGTTCGTGGCATCCCGGTCCACCGAGACTCTCGACCTGATCAATCCGGTGGACGAGTTCGTGGTCGGCCGGGCGCCCATCTCGACACGCGAGGATGTCGAGGCAGCGGTCGCGGCCGCCGCACGAGCGTTCATTACCTGGGGTAAGACCACACCCGCCCTCCGCCAGATGGCGCTGCTGAAACTCGCCGATGCGATCGAGGCGCACAGCGGCGACATCGTCGAAGCGCAGTGCCGCAACACCGGTCAGCCCCGGGCGGTCATCGCCACCGAGGAGGTGGCGGTTGCCGCCGATCAGCTGCGGTTCTTCGCCGGGGCCGCCCGGTTGCTCGAGGGAAAAGCTGCCGGGGAATACAGGGAGGGTTTCACCTCCTATGTGCGCCGGGAGCCGATCGGGGTGGTGGGGCAGGTGACGCCATGGAATTACCCGTTCATGATGGCGATCTGGAAGATCGGTCCGGCACTGGCGGCCGGAAACACCGTGGTCCTCAAGCCCAGCGACACCACTCCCGAAAGCACTCTGGTGCTGGCCCGTCTCACCAAAGGCATTCTGCCCGACGGGGTCTTCAACGTGGTGCTCGGCGACGGCGGCACCGGCGCGGAACTGGTCTCGCACCCCGCACTCGGTCTGGTGTCGATCACCGGATCGGTGCGGGCGGGGATCGAGGTCGCTACCGCGGCGGCGCAGCAGGTCAAGCGTGTCCATCTCGAACTCGGTGGCAACGCACCCGCGGTGGTGTTCGGCGATGCCGACATCGACAAGGCGGCCGGCGGAATCGCCGAGGCGGCCTTCTTCAACGCCGGACAGGACTGCACCGCCGCGACCCGGGTCCTGGTACACCACTCCATCCACGATCAACTGGTCGAGGCGCTGGTGGAGCGGGCCGAGCATCTGGTGCCGGGCCTGCCCGAGGATCCGCGGACCTTCTACGGCCCGCTGAACAACATCGACCACTTCACCTCGGTGACCGGCAAGCTCGACGCGTTGCCACCGCACGCCCACGTCGCCACCGGTGGCAAACGCGTGGGCGACAAGGGCTACTTCCTCGAACCCACCATCATCACCGGGGTCCGCCAGCACGACAACATCGTGCAGGAGGAAACCTTTGGACCGGTGCTCACCGTGCAATCCTTCACCGACGAGGCCCAAGCCATCGAGTACGCCAACGACGTGCACTACGGCTTGGCGTCGAGCGTGTGGACCACGGACCACGGCACCGTCGAACGACTCACTCGGGCACTGGATTTCGGTGCCGTCTGGGTGAACTGCCACATCCCCCTGGTCGCCGAGATGCCGCACGGTGGATTCAAATACTCCGGATACGGCAAAGACCTGTCTGCCTACGGCGTCGAGGAATACACCCGGATAAAGCACGTGATGAGCACGCACGACTGAACGTCGTCGGTGTGGAGCAAACTCCGAATTTCCGACACTATCGATCCATTCAGAGGGGAACATTCCGATGATCGACATCGCCTACCGTCTTGCGCAGCAACGCAATATCGTCACCACGCTGCCAGGGCCGCGTTCGGCGGCACTGGCGGATCGGCGCAAGCGCGCGGTCGCTGCCGGGGTCGGTTCAACGGTGCCCGTGTACGCCGCTGACGCGGACGGCGGCGTGATCGTCGACGTCGACGGTAACTCGTTCATCGACCTGGGCTCGGGCATCGCGGTGACCAACGTCGGCGCCGCGAACCCGGCGGTAGCCGCCGCGGTGGCCGAGCAGGCCCGCCGCTTCACCCACACCTGCTTCATGGTCACCCCGTACGAGGCATACATCGAGGTTGCCGAACATCTCGCGGCACTGACCCCGGGCGCACACGACAAGCGCACCGTGCTGTTCAACTCCGGCGCCGAGGCAGTGGAAAACGCCGTCAAGGTGGCGCGGCTGGCTACCGGCAAGACCGCGGTGGTGGCCTTCGACCACGCCTACCACGGTCGCACCAACCTCACCATGGCCTTGACCGCGAAATCGATGCCCTACAAGGCGCAGTTCGGGCCGTTCGCGCCCGAGGTGTATCGGATGCCGACCTCCTATCCCTACCGCGACGGGCTGACCGGCGATCTCGCCGCCCGCCGCGCCATCGATCAGATCGACAAACAGATCGGCGCGGACTCGCTGGCCGCGATCATCATCGAACCGATTCAGGGCGAAGGCGGCTTCATCACTCCGGCCCCGGGTTTCCTTCCGGCACTGGCGGACTGGGCCCGACAGCACGGTGTGGTGTTCATCGCCGACGAGGTGCAGACCGGGTTCGCGCGAACCGGCACCTGGTTCGCCAGCGAACACGAGACGGTCGAGCCCGACATCATCACCATGGCCAAGGGCATCGCCGGCGGCCTGCCGCTGGCCGCGATCACCGGCCGCGCCGAACTGCTCGATGCGGTGCACCCGGGCGGGCTCGGCGGCACCTACGGCGGCAACCCGGTGGCCTGCGCGGCCGCGCTGGCAACGCTGCAGACGATGCGCGACCTCGACCTTCCGGCCCGGGCCAAGGCGATCGAGCGCGCGGTGAGACCACGCCTGCAGAACCTGGCCGACCAGACCGGTGTCATCGGCGACGTGCGCGGCCGCGGTGCGATGCTGGCTATCGAAATCGTCCATCCCGGCAGCACCGATCCAGACCCCGATCTCACCAAGCGGGTTGCCGCCGAAGCACTTTCCCAGGGCGTCGTGCTGCTGACGTGCGGTACCAACGCCAATGTGATCCGATTGCTGCCACCGCTGGTGATCGGTGACGACTTGCTCGCCGATGGCATCACCGTGCTCGGCGACGTACTGCGCGCAGCGGTGAGTCGCTGATGACCGGCAGCGACGCCCTGCTCGCCACGCTGCCGAAGAACCTGTGGATCGGCGGTGCGCAAGTCCCCGCGGCCACCGGGGCAACATTCCCTGTGCACAACCCCGCCACTGGCGCGGTACTGGTCGAAGTGGCCGACGCCGACGTGACCGACGGCACAACGGCGCTGGCCGCAGCAGCAGCCGCACAGCCGGACTGGGCTGCGACCCCAGCACGTCGACGAGCCGAAATCCTGCACCGAGCATGGGAACTGGTGACAGCTCGCGCAGATGATTTCGCCCTGCTGATGACATTGGAAATGGGCAAACCGCTCGCCGACAGCTACGCCGAGGTCGGCTACGGCGGTGAGTTCCTGCGCTGGTTCGCCGAGGAAGCCGTGCGGATCAGCGGACGCTACACCTCCTCACCGTCGGGGACCGGCCGAATCCTGGTGACCAAACAGCCGGTCGGCCCGACCCTGGCGATCACGCCGTGGAACTTCCCCTTGGCCATGGGTACCCGCAAGATCGCCCCGGCGCTCGCCGCCGGCTGCACCATGGTGGTCAAGCCTGCCTCCGAAACTCCACTCACCATGCTGCTACTCGGCCAAGTTCTCGCCGAGGCCGGGCTGCCGTCGGGCGTGCTGTCGATCCTGCCTACCTCGCGATCAGCACAACTGACCGATCCGATGTTCGCCGACCCCCGGCTTCGGAAGCTCACCTTCACCGGTTCCACCGCAGTGGGCAAGCTCCTGTTGGCCCGTGCGGCCGAACAGGCGCTGCGCAGCTCGATGGAACTCGGCGGCAACGCGCCGTTCGTGGTGTTCGCCGACGCCGACCTGGACGCCGCGGTCGACGGCGCGATGGCGGCCAAAATGCGCAACACCGGCCAAGCGTGCACCGCCGCGAATCGCTTCCACGTCGACAACGCAGTGCGGATGGAATTCACCGAGCGGCTCACCGAACGGATGCGGGCACTCGAGATCGGTCCGGGTCATCTCGACGGCGTTCAGGTGGGCCCGCTGATCACCGACAAACAGCGGCGCGCTGTCGCCGAGTTGGTCACCGATGCGGTTGCCAAGGGCGCGGTGGTCACCACCGGCGGTACCTACGCGGACGGGGACGGCTACTTCTACACCCCGACCGTGCTCGCCGAGGTCACCGCCGACGCGCGCATCGTGCGCGAAGAGGTCTTCGGGCCGGTGGCCGCGATCATCGGATTCGACGGCGAGGACCAGGGGGTCGCCGCCGCCAACGACACGGAATTCGGTTTGGCCGCATACATCTACACCCGAGACCTGAACAGGGCGCTGCGCGTGTCCGACGCCCTCGAAACCGGCATGGTCGGTGTGAATCGCGGAATCATCTCCGACGTCGCCGCTCCATTCGGCGGAATCAAGGAATCCGGCCTCGGCCGCGAAGCGGGAACCGAGGGCATCGAGGAATACCTCGAAACCAAGTACATCGCCCTGCAGTAGAGCTCTCGGCCGGCCTCCGGGCCGCGCTGGACTTCACCCCCGGGTGAGGATCTCCCAGATCCAGGCCGCGACCACGGTCGCAGGCGTGTCCGGTAGCTCTTCGAGCCAGTGGGCGATGACAGCCAGCATCGCACCTGCGAGCGCGGCCGCGTCGACCGCGGCCGGGACCGTCGACACCACCGGCTCGTGCGCCTCGAGCAGTCGGATGCCGTCGATCAAGACGGTGGCGATGCTGCGGGCCAGTCGCGCGTGCACCGCCGCCGAGCCGTGGGCGCCGAGCACATTGCGGTACAGCTGCGCGTGATCGGCGATGTGCACGATGTAGTCGATCAGGAACTGCGGCGGCTGATCGGGCAGCCCACCGTCGAGCCCCTCAGTTCGTAGTGACACCCCCGCATCGAGCGCGTGACGTTCGATGGCGTCGGCGAGCAACGTCTCCTTGTCGGTGTAGTGGTCGTAGAACGTACTGCGGCTCACGCCCGCACGCTGGGTGATGTCGGAGATCGCGATGCCGTCCACCGGGCCTCCCTGCCCGAGATCGAGGATCGCGTCTTGCAACAGGCCGCGGCTGCGCAGCACCCGCGCGTCGTCGGCGGCCGGTTTGCGTTGATCGGTCTGCGCTCGATTCACAATCTCCACCTTTACATCTACGACCCCTGTGTCGCGCAACACGTTGACCATTGCAGGTCTCTCCTCGTTATCCTACACCTGTAGGTAAACCGACATCTGTCGGTAAACCATCACTTGTAGGTTACTTCCCGGAGGTAGGTAGGCATGGCTCGTCTTCTGTATCGCCTCGGCGATCTCTGTTTCCGAAATCGGTGGTGGGTGGTCGCGGCCTGGTCACTCATCGCCGTTGTCGTCGCTGCCGTCGGAATCACCCTGGGCGCCAAGGTTTCCGACAAGTTCGAAATTCCGGGAACCGAATCCGATCGCGCCCAGCAGGTGCTGGTGGACAGCTTCGGCGAAGGGGCTCCGACCACACCCGGCGAGGCGGCGGCTCGCCTTGTGCTGCGGGCACCGGCCGGCCAGGGTCTGCCGCTGGACCGGATCGACGCCGAGCTGTCCACGCTGACCAGCACGCCGGGCATCCAGACCGTTACCCCCGCCTCGCCAACGGTCGCCGCCCGCGGTGATGTCACGTTCACCGACATCACCTTCGCCCGGCCGATCAATCCGGCCGCGAAGTCAGCAGTCGACCAGGTGCACACGACGTTCGAGGCGATGGGCCTGCGGCCCTTGCTCACCGGCGGTCCGTACTACTCGGAGTCCTCGTTCGTCGGTCCTACCGAGGTGGTCGGTGTCGCGATCGCGATGGGCGTGCTGCTGGTGACCTTCGGGTCGCTGCTGGCCGCGGGGTTGCCGATCCTGATCGGGCTGGTCGGCGTCGGTGTGGGCACCGGGGGTGTGGTGGCGGTCTCGACCCTGTTCGATGCGTCTTCGGCGACCCTCGCGTTGTCGTTGATGCTCGGTCTCGCGGTGGGCATCGACTACACGCTGTTCATCGTCTCGCGCCACCGTCAGCAGCTCGCCGACGGCATGGCGGTGCGTGAGTCGGCGGCGAGGGCGATCGGGACCGCGGGCAGCGCTGTCGTGTTCGCCGGCGCGACGGTGCTCATCGCCCTGTGCGGGCTGGCGATCGCCGGGATCCCGTTCCTCACCAGCATGGGCTTGGCCGCAGCAGCCTGCGTCAGCATCGTTGTGGCGCTGGCCATCACCCTGCTGCCCGCGGTGCTCGGTTTCGCCGGTGCACGGCTCATCCCGTATGGGCGAGGGCTGATGGCGACCGAGGGCGCCAGGCGACCCAATCGCTGGGGCCAGACCGTCACCAACCATCCGATCATCACTCTGGTCGCCGGAATCGCGGCGCTCGCCGTGCTCGCGCTGCCGGTTCTGGAACTGCGGCTCGGCCTGCCCAACGCTGGGCAGGACCCCACCGGCACCGTGTCGCGCGAGTCCTACGACCTGATCGCCCAGGCCTACACCCCCGGGCTGAACGGTCCACTCGTCGCGGTCGTCGAAGGCGACTCCGCCCGGATCCAGGCCCAGACCCAGGCCGCGGCGCATCGGATCAGCGCTCTGCCCGGCGTCGCGATGGTCTTGCCGTCAGAGGTCAACGGCGCGGGCGACACCGCGCAGTTCGTGGTCGTCCCCACGACCGCACCCAGTTCGGAACAGACCGCCGATCTGGTGCGTGCCATCCGTGACACCGGACCCGAACTGCGCGCCGAGCAGGGGGCGGCACTGCACCTGACCGGCGAAACCGTGATCGGGATCGACGTAGCCCGCAAGCTTTCCGACGCGCTGGTCCCATTTCTGATCGTGGTGGTTGGTCTGGCACTGACACTGCTGATGCTGGCGTTCCGGTCGGTACTCGTGCCGCTCACCGCGGCGCTGGGATTCCTGCTGTCGCTGGCGGTCGCGCTCGGCGCGACGACCGCGGTCTATCAGTGGGGCTGGCTCGGCTCGGCGCTGAACGTGCACCAGCCCGCACCGATCCTGGCGTTCCTGCCGATCCTGCTGATCGGCGTCCTGTTCGGCCTGGCGATGGACTATCAGGTGTTCTTGATGTCCCGGATGCGGGAGGCCTACGTCAGCGGGAAGTACTCCGCGCTGGCCGCGGTGCGCATCGGATATGCAGGCAGCGCTCGGGTGATCACCGCGGCGGCGGTGATCATGATCGCGGTCTTCGCCGGATTCCTGTTCAGCCACAACACGATGATCGGGCCGATCGGATTCGCGATGGGTGTCGGCGTGCTGTTCGACGCGCTGTTCGTCCGGATGACCCTCATCCCGGCGGTCATGGCCCTGCTCGGCCGCCACGCCTGGTGGCTGCCCCGCTGGCTCGAACGCCTTCTGCCCCACGTCGACATCGAGGGGGAATCACTGCCCGAACCGACCACGTCGACATCCACACCAAGGCGTGAAACCGTGCACGCCTGACCGGCTTCGGTGACAACGACCCCGGCACTCACATGCCGGGGTCGTCCGGTCGTCGTCCTGCGTCGTATCGCGGGCCACAGGTGCTCCCCGGATTCGAGTCGACGAGGTGATCTACGCGGAGCAGACGAGCTCGTCCTCCTCGGCCGCCATTGCGAGCGCGGCCACGGTGCCGACAGGCTCGATCAGCCGATCGGGGGTGCGAGATATTCCAGCGCGTAACCATCGCTGGAGGGGGTTACGCGGGCGATGCCGGGTGAGTCGAGGTGGGCGCCTGCTACGAAGTGGTCCGGTTGAATCAGCTGTTCGAGCAGGGCCGCTCGCGCGGCGCGGGCCTGGAACTGGTTGCCGTCGAACTCCCAGGACACGTTCGGCTGATCGAATTGGAGCGTGGGAACGTGAACGGTGTCGCCCCAGACGAGAAGGTGGTCGGTGCCGCTCCTGACGTCGTAGACGGTGTGACCGGGTGTGTGGCCCGGCGTCGGGATCGCTGTGACCCAGTCATTGATCGCGACCTTCTCCGACACGGGTACTACCCGGTCGCGGATCGGCTCGAGCCGCCCTGTGAACACCGAGGTGTCGCCCGCGCCGATCCACACGCGCTCGAGTTCGGGGAACGCCTCTGAACCGTCCGGCGTGATCAGGCCGCTCACGTGGTCTTCATGGTTGTGGGTGATGGCTACGTCGGTGACCTGCGCGCGGTCGATTCCCGCTTCGTCGAGTGCGTCGTAGATCAATCCCATGGTGGGGTCGTGCCAGACGTCGGACGCGCCGGTGTCGATGAGAACCGACCGCGTGCCGTCGGTGACGAAGAAGGCGTTGACCGACAGCCGCAAGTTGCCGCCGGCCAGCGGCACGGCGGTCGGCAGCGCGGGGAGCATGCGCCCCTCCTCGTCGCGGAGCCGTGTCGGTGGCATGTCGATGTACCCGTCTCGCAACGAGATCACCTGCAGACCGCCGAATTCGAACGTGGCATGGTGCCGGCCACTCGAGATCAAACGCATGGAACCTCCATCGTGGTGGGCGCGTATCGCGCCTCTCCGATGGAAGACTAAATCTTCTTTAGGAGAAAGTCTACACTGCAGCGAGGTATCCATCGATCGAGGAGCACGGTGGTCGAGCAAGACGGAAACGTGGCCGAACCACAGCACCGTGATGACCTGGCAGGCGCGTTCGGCCGCAACGTACGGCGACGCCGCGAGGACGCGGGCCTGACGCTGGAACAGCTGTCCACGCAGTCGTCGGTCAGCCGGGCGATGCTGTCCAAGGTCGAACGCGGTGAGAAGAGCCCGACGATCGGCGTCGCGTCCAGGATCGCCCACGCGCTCGACGCGTCACTCTCGGACCTGATCGGTGGAGCAGCTGCCGCCGCGTCCGGTGTGGCCGTTGTCCTGCGCAAGAACGATCGCCCCGTTTTCCGTGATCCGGAAACTGGATTCGAACGGCACATGGTGTCGGCGGCCCCGGGCGCGGGAGGCGGCGAGATGGTTGTCCACTACCTCCCCGCACAGGTCTCTACCGGGCTGCTGCCCGCGTATCCGCCGGGTTCGGAGAAGCAACTCGTGGTGCTCGAAGGCACCCTCACCGTCGCGATCGGCAGGATCAGCGAGATCCTGAATGCAGGCGACTCCCTGTTCTTCCAGGCCGACGCGGACCACGGCTTCGCCAACCGAACGGACGCTCCCTGCGAATACATCATGGTCATCTCGCGCAGAACCTGAACGGCCGCAGCTTGCGGGCCGGATCTGGCCCCTCCGGCAAGCTGAGGGATGGCGCAGGAGATCAGGCAGCTGATTCGGGAGGATGTCGTACGGCGTACCAACGCAGTGCGGCCACCACCAGACTCCCAATCGCAGCAGTGCCGCATCACGGCAGTCGCGAAGTGGTCCGGTTCCAACGCGCGCGATCACGGGATGCTTCCGTGTCATCCGGATACAGGCGACGAACGCCTCCATCAAATGAGTCGTTGTGGTCGCCGATCATCAGCCCGGTGAGCCGCGGACGGCCTTTTGCACACCTTTGCGCAGGTGTGGGATGGTGGTGGGTGAAAGGACGGACGTGACTGCGACGACGCATTCGACCACCGTCGGCCTCGGGCCGCGTGCGCTGGCCAACCGACGACGCATCGTCGCTGTGGCCGGGGACGAGTTGCTGCGAAATCCCCTGGCGAGTATGGAAGACATCGCTGTGGCCGCGGGGATGGTCCGCCGCACCCTCTACGGTCATTTCCCCACCAGGGAAGCGCTGATCGACGGCATGCTCGACGAGGCCTTCGAGCAGGTCGGTCGCGCACTCGACGGTATCGACACCGCGCAACCGCCCGCCCGGGCGACCGCGGATATGGCGGTCGCGCTGTGGGCTGTCGGCGACGAGTTCCAGCTGCTGCTGCGCCTGGACGAAGCCGGGTCGCGGGCCCGGATAGCCGACCGGCTCGCGCCCGTCCGCGCCCGGTTGATCACGTTGATAGCGGCTGGTCAAGCCGACGGAACCTTCGCTGGTCACCTTCCGCCCACAGCGTTGGCCGGAGTACTCACGGCGCTGGTGCTCGAGCTGCTGAAAGCGCACAGCGATGGTGAATGGGTCGGCGCCGAAGCCGCGCGCGACGCTGCCCTGGCTTGCCTGATCGCGGTCGGCGTCGACCGCTCGGGTGCCGCGGAGATCGCCCGGTCCGCCGCGAAGGCCGCGCAGCACTGATCGCAGGTGTGCTCGTCGGGCGATCGCTCGTCGAAACATGCTGTCCCCGAATGGATCCAAGGTGTGCTCTCCGGCACGAACCCTCGGCGGCTGTGAGTCCCTTCACGAGTTCTTGCACATGGGTGTGCAATGGACGTAGTTTCACAGCTACGTGCAATTGCACGAAGGTGTGAAAATGTCGAAGGAGCGGGATATGACCAGCCAGGTGGCAACCGTGCGCATGGCGTACGCGACCAAGACCTCCACCGGGGGTGCCCCCGTCGATGTGTCCTCGTGGATGCTGCGCGGTGTGGGCGCGATCCGCGTTCTGTACGGCCTCGTCCTGTTCGCCACGCTGATCCTGGGGACCGATGTCGGCACCGGAATGGCCGTCCCTGTCTTCGTCGTGGTCGGCCTGGTGTCCGTCCTGCTCGGCTTGGCCACCGTTGCGCTGACTCCACGGCTACTGGGCCGCGACGACGCTGTCCTGGCCGCCGTTGGCATCGACGCGATCTTCGTACTCCTCGGCGTGGCCGCGCTCATGGTGGGCTGGGATCAGTTCACGGTCGCCGCCGCCGCGGTCGTCCTCGGCGGGGTGGTGATCGGGGCGTTGTCCGCGGCGGTCGTCGCGATCGTCACGGCGGTGCGCGAAGCCTGATCCGCGGACACGGTGCGAACTGCCCGAGCGGCGCCCCGGAATTCCGGAGGCGCCGTTCGTGATTGGATGCGGTGCTGGTGATGCGATCGCTGAAGGCGCCGACGACCACCCGCCGTGTTCTTGAACGGTTGTAGATTCGGTGCTCGCCTGGCGGATGGCATCGAGCGCTAGCAGATGTGCATGTGCTAGGTCGGTTGCGTCACCAGCTACGTGGGCAGTCATCCAGCAAGGGCAACGAGCGGATCACCGCGATCGAGAAAACCCTGGCAGAGATCACCCGACGCCAGGACAACATCATTCTGGCCATGCCGGTGGATCTGCTCTTCGACTACGCGGCCGTCCACATCGACGGACCGGCGGCAGCCGAGGTCGACCTGCGCGTCAACTTCACCGTCAAGGAACCGGTGAACGAAGACTGGACCATGTGGGTGCGGCACGGCGTCCTGAACGCGCGCCGCAGACACGTCGACGGCGCGCAACTGCGCCTCGCCCGCCTCGGTCAATGCACGGTCGGTGCAGGGGGACCGGATCAGAAGGTTCCGGGGTAGAGGACGGGGGTCCGGGCATCCCCGGCTCCTGCAATAGGCGGCCGGGAGTGCGACTATCAGTTGATGCCGGCCTTGCGGCGCGCCCATTCCTCGAACGATCGGATACCGGCGATCTGCTCGGCGAGTCAGCCACGCTGCGGGTAGTGGGCTGGAAGTAGCTCAACCTGCGCGTTTGCGGCGAAAAGGCTGAACGAAGTCACGGTTCCCATAGGGATCGAACCTGCGACGCTAGAATTTGCCCTCCACCTGCGTAAACGCAGGTGGAGGGTTGCGCCCCCGGCAGGAATCGAACCTGCGACCTAGGGATTAGAAGGCCCTTGCTCTATCCAACTGAGCTACGGAGGCAGTGGCATCCACCTTGGCCGAACTCGGCTCCGGTGTCCAGCGCGAAAAGTATAGCGACCGACCAAATCGGGATCCGGGGTCGGGAGCGGCGCCCCATCGGGGCGGCTCCGGGCATGCCGAACTACCCTCGTTGTCATGTCGTTATCGCAGGACCCCTCCGCTGGACCCGCCGAGGGCGGCGCGCCACCGGTGGCTGCGGGTCGGGCTGCGCCGACAGGGAACGCGATGTCCTTCCGGGTGCTGAGTGTCGTCGCGGGTGCGATGGCAGCCTTCGTCGCGGCCGTCGTGGTCGGGTTGTCTGCGGCGCAAGCCTTGAGTCTGCTGGGTATACCCGATCCGGGGCCGTTGACAACATATGGTTTGCCCGCGCTGCGCGCGGTGGCCGATCTGGCCGCCGCGGTGACCGTCGGCTCGCTGCTGTTCGCCGCGTTCCTGCTGCCCCCGCGCGACAGCGGGCTGCTCGAGGCGGGCGGCTACCGCGCGGTGCGCCGGGCCTCGGATGCCGCGCTGGTCTGGGCCGCGTGTGCGGCGCTGCTCGTGCCGCTGACGGTGTCGGACACAACCGGTCAGCCGGTCGGTGACATCTGGCGGCCGGAGGTGCTGTGGCCGGTGATCGCGCAGGTCGAAGTGGCGGGCGCGTGGCGGACGACGACACTGTTCGCGTTGATCGTTGCCATCGGCTGCCGGTTGGCGCTGCGCTGGGGCTGGACGCCGCTGCTGCTGGCCGGCTCGCTGATCACGATGATGCCGCTGGCGCTGACCGGGCATTCGTCCTCGGGTGGCGCCCACGATGTGGCGACCAATTCGTTGATCCTGCACATGGTGTCGGCGTCGGTGTGGGTCGGCGGCCTGGTCGCGGTGCTGGCGTACGCGCTGCGTGGCGGTCCCGGCATCGATGTGGCGGCGCGGCGGTTCTCGCTCGCCGCGACCATCTCCTTCGTCGTCATCGGCCTCAGTGGCGTGATCAACGCCTGGGTGCGGCTGCCCGCGTCGGACCTGTTCAGCACCACCTACGGCAAGCTGGTGCTCGCCAAGACGGCGGCGCTACTGGTCTTGGGTGTCATCGGCTATCTGCAGCGCCGGGCCGCGTTGCCCGCCCTGGCCGCCGACCCGGGCGACCGCAGGGCACTGATCCGGTTCGCCGGGGTGGAGATGCTGATCTTCGCGGCCACCATCGGCCTGGCCGTCGGCCTCGGACGCACCCCGCCACCGCCGCCCACCTCGATCCCGACGCCGGTCGAAGTGGAACTCGGCTACACCCTCGCCGGGCCGCCGACCGTGAGCAGACTGCTGTTCGACTGGCGGTTCGACCTGATCTTCGGCACCCTGGCCATCGTGCTGGCCGCGCTCTACCTGCTCGGGGTCTACCGCCTGCGCAAGCGCGGTGACGCCTGGCCGGTCGGGCGGACCATCGCCTGGTGCAGCGGCTGCCTGGTGCTGCTGCTGGCCACGTCCTCGGGTGTCGGCCGCTACGCGCCCGCGATGTTCAGCGTGCACATGGGCGCGCACATGGCGCTATCGATGCTGGCACCGATCCTGCTGGCGCTCGGCGGCGCGGTGACACTCGCGCTCCGGGCGCTGCCGCCCGCCGGACGTGAGGGCGTGCCCGGTCCGCGCGAGTGGATTCTGGCCGCGGTGCACAACCCGGTCTCGCGGTTCCTGACCCAGCCGGTCGTCGCCTCGATCATCTTCGTCGCGGGGTTCTACGCGCTCTACCTGGGCGGGATCTTCGACGCCTCGGTCGACTCGCACGCCGCCCACCTGATGATGAACGCGCACTTCCTGCTCAGCGGCTACCTGTTCTACTGGGTGGTGATCGGCATCGATCCCAAGCCGCGCGAGGTGGCGCCGCTGACCAAGCTGGGCATGGTGTTCGGCACCCTGCCGTTCCACGCCTTCTTCGGCATCGCGCTGATGAGCATGACCACGGTGCTCGGCGGCTGGTTCTACCGCACTCTCGACCTCGGCTGGAACATCGACCTGCTGGCCGATCAGCGCAACGGCGGTAGCTTCGCCTGGGCCAGTGGCGAGGTGCCGCTGGTCGTGGTGATGCTGGCGCTGCTGATCCAGTGGTCACGCAGCGACCAGCGCCTCGCCAAGCGGACCGACCGGGCCGCCGACCGCGACAACGATGCCGAGCTGACCGCCTACAACGCCATGTACGCCGAGCTGGCGCGACGCGACCGCGAGGTGCGCCGGTGAGTTGCGGTGTGCCGATCAGCGAATCGACCGACCGCGCCGAACCGCCGCGGGTGCTCCGCACGGACGTGCGCGCGGCGCGGCGCAGGCTGGCGGGCCGGGTGCGCAAGACGCCGGTGTTCCACACCAGTGTGGACGGGCCGGACGGGCCGGTGCCGGTCTCGCTGAAGCTGGAGTTTCTGCAGCACGGCGGCACGTTCAAGGTGCGCGGCGCGCTCAACGCGCTGCTCGCCGCAGACGCGAGCGCCGACCATGTCGTCGTCGCCTCCGGCGGCAATGCCGGGATCGCGGTCGCGCTGGCCGCGTCGCAGCTGGGCAAGGCGTGCACGGTGGTGGTGCCGGAATCGGCGCCGCACACCAAGGTCGCGGCGATGTGGGCGCACGGCGCCGAGGTGCTCTGGCACGGCACGAGCTATGCGGAGGCCCAGCGCAAGGCCGTCGCCCTCGCGGCCGAACGCGGCGCCGAACATCTGCACGCCTACGACATGCCCGCTGTGGTCGCCGGTGCGGGCGTCATCGGCCTCGAGCTGGAAGAACAGGTACGGGGCAGGCCGCCGGTGCTGGCCGCGATCGGTGGCGGCAGCCTGATCGCCGGCCTCGGCGCCGCACTGGGCAGGCGCAGGCACATCGTCGGCGTCGAAGCCGAGCACACCCCGGCGCTGTCGGCCGCGCTGGCGGCCGGTGCGCCGGTCGAGGTCGACGCGCAGCCGGGGGGCTCCGAACTCTTGTGCGCGACGCGGGTCGGCGACATCGCCTTCGGGATCGCCCGCAGGCACCGGATGCCCGTGCTGTCGGTCGCCGACGACGCGATCACCGCGGCCCGCGAATACCTGTGGCGCGAATTCCGCGTCGTCGTCGAACTCGAAGGCGCCGCCGCCCTGGCCGCGGTGCAGAGCGGTGCGTACCGCCCGGAGCGGGGTGTGCGGCCGATCGTCGTCCTGTGCGGGGCGAACACCGAGCTCCCCGTGCTCTGACACGGTCGATATCCACAACCGTCGAAGTTGTCCCCAGCTACCGGCACGGCCTCCCGATCCGCGCTGCGACGAGCCATCCTTGGATGGTCAGAGCAGCAACGACCGAGCGGGGGCTGGTTCGATGTACGAGGCACAGGCGACGGTGATCGGTACGGTGGTCACTCATCCGGTACGGCGTGATCTCACCAACGGCGAGCAGGTGGTGACATTCCGGATGGCGAGCAATTCACGCCGCTTCGACGCCGCGGCGGGGGAATGGGTGGACAACGGCACACGGTTTCCGCCACTGCCCACATTGAACACCTTGGGAGTGTCGCGAAGTGGAGCTAGGGCAGGGCGTACCCCGTACCGCGATGGATACGGGATCACATAACGCCTCGGTCGGACAGCTACGTTCCGCGTCGGTTGGTGTGAACGCCTGCCGGGGATTACTCGGCAGGCCGGGACTGGGTTACTGCACAGAGCCCGGTGCACGCCGCAGAGCCCCGGACCGGGGTTGCCTACGTACGACCGTGCCCCAACCACGGGGCAGCACTCCGAGTCCGCCTTTACGTGCGGCTCTGTGTCATCGGACAGGTTGCTGTAGCCCCTCTGACGGGCGACGACTACGCGGGTGAGGCGTATCACCCGTTCGTAATGCTCGGGCGCACAGCGTCAAGCGGGGGAAGATGGCTGAATAGCCGAATGCGGTAGGCTCACGGCCTACGGCGTCGGACTGCTAGACCCAGTTCCTCGCCCAGGGCCTCGGCGGTGTTGGTAGCACCTCCGGGGCCTGACTTGTATTTCGGACACTAGCACGGCTGCTCGCGGGTCCGGTATCAATCGAGGTCGGCGCGACCGTGGGTGACTGCCCACTCTGCGCGGCCAGTGCCACACCAAGGGTGAAACGACGGCTCCAGCACCGGCCGGGGTACCAGTGCCCCCGGCAAAGCGTCTAAGTCGTTGGCATACAAGCGTTCCGCGACATCACGCCCATGTGAATGCGAAAACGCGTGCACCGTCGCCAGAGTGCGTGCCCGGTCTCGACGCTCGGCGTTCACGTCTGCACTCTTGCTCAGATCGACCATGACACAGGGTATCTGTGACAAGCCCTGAGGTGTGCCGATGCTGGCACCGTGTTTGAACTGGGCGTATCCATATGCCGGCCAACCTGTTACACCCGTCCCGATGCCACTCGGCGGAACCACTCCGGCAACGGGCACCCGATTAGGTCCATCAGTTCAACAGCCGTAGCCCGGTCAGCGGGCACCGAGTGTTCCCGTCCAGCCTGCTCGCTAATCCACTCGGCCACATCGGCTACGTACAGCCTCAAGCCGGGTGGACCCATGCTCACATATGGGTGTAGGGCCAACAGTCGCTCAGGGACACGTTCAGCCAGTCTTTCAAGGTCACTGGTGGGGCCGCTTCGACGTGTGGTCATCCTTGCTCCTTGTTCCACTTGACGTTCGCGGCGTGCTTAGCCGACGCGGTTCGGCGTTCCGACTTCTTGGCCTGCTCATCGTCATTCAGGGGTAGCCCCAGCTTGCCCAGCAGTTGAGCGAGTAGAGCCCGCTGCACACGCAGCTCCGCAATCAACGGATGGATAGTCAGCTGGCGAGCAGACCCCAGGACAGTCAACGGTTCGCCATCCTTGGCCGCATCCAACCGGGCGATCTCGTCGGCTACCCGGCAAGCCTGCTCTAGGACGGTCAGCTTATGCGGCTCGTTGTCCATGTCGAATTCCGTTAGCGTGTTCTTCCATAGATTCTTTCCAGCAGTGTTTAGACCGCGTGGAATACGCGGAATATGCATTGTTTTCCTATCTTTCTGGGTCGAAACCCCGGTTCGTTTCCCCAGCTGGGGAGATGTTCGCGCAGGTCACGCGAACCAAAAAACAGCAGATGCGAACGCATCGCATATACGCGAGTGAGTGCCAAACTGATCAATGCGAATCGCATCGAACCCCGGAAACGCATTTACCACCGATCCCGAGGGTGGAGGGGCAGGGGATACCCCGTGGGGGGTGCCGGGCTCCACCTCCGAGGAAAACCCCAGGTCAGAGCCATATCCGAGCGGGTACCGACCGTGGTCGACCGTGACACCCGAGTGTCCGGCAAGCCGCAGAACCCGCACTGACCAGCAGAAACCCAGTGCCAGGCACCTAGTGCCCGGTGCCAGCACCGGCGCTCACACCAGGACAAACCCCAGGTAGACCCCCGATACCCCACACTCAGGCCACACCCCGAGCGCAGTGCGCCGAGGTGGACCGACCACACCAGGTCCACGCAGTTCCCGGTAGTCACACACCCCGGGGGTCCCCACCCCTGCACCCCAACCGAATACCCCCACCCGAGGGGGGAGGCAGGGGGTACCTAAACCCGAGCAAGTACCCCTCCCTCAATTCCCAATTACCTGGGAATTCATTGGATAATTTGACGCAATCTGAATCGGTGTGCGAATCTCTTTTCGGCCGGAGGAATTCACCCCGGCGATTCGCCGACATTCGATCGGCACATTCCCCAGGTTCACGAAAGGAACCCACCATGATCCGGATTCTGTTTGCTGTTCTCGCTGCACTGGTGTTCGGCACCGGCACCGCTTACGCCGCACCCGCAGATATGACCGCTTGCACCGAGGACATGGCGTGCTGGCGCGTGTGGATGGGTGATGCCACCTACGGCCCGAACGCACCCGCGTACATGTTCCTGCCGTCCGGCCCCGAGTGGGATGCGCTGGCACCTGCACTCGGCTACGTCGCCAACTGAACCCCAACTCTCACAACACGAAAGGCCATGATTCTCATGATCACCACCATGTTCGCCACCGAAGGCGTTGCCCGTCGTACCTACCGAGTGGACGCAGGCACGAGCTACGGCACCCTGACTCGTATCGAGAACCAGGAACTGAACCGTGGTGTGGGACTCCGGACCTCCCCGCGGATTCTGGAGAGCGTTGCCGTCCTGCGGCGTCAGGGATCCGGTTGGGTAGCGGACTACGCCGGACAGACCTACACCGGCACCGATCCGGATGAGGTTTCGGCGGATCTACTGGAGGCGCTCGGGATGCGAGTCGCCTACTAGGCATCACCACAACTGAACTGAACACAGATGAGACAGAGCCCCCGGTGCCACTAACACCGGGGGTTCTGCTTTGCCTGCCGCCCAGCGTGGACCAATCCCGCTGGGTTGCTGGCGTTCGTGTCCAGCCTCCCCCAGGAGGGCTGGAGCCCTGAGCGTACAGGCACGGTCACGGGGTGAACCCAGGTACCACCGAACGGTTTTCGTCCGTCTACGGGCCATCTAGGCACGCTGCAACGTACCGCCGGTCAGTCGGATACGTCCCCTCAACATGTCGACGTAAGTCATGTACGCACCGCCGAACTCGGCTTCACACCGGGTGAACACCTCGCCGGATGTGAGCCCCTGGCAGTGGAGGACAACCCACTCGGCTAGTTCGTCCGGATCCGGCGCGGGCCGGGGGGAACTTTCAGGTTCGGTAACCTCACCGATCAACAACCGGTCAGGGTTGTTGCTCTGCTCTCCCGGGTTATCCGGGTTCGCGATCCGGTTGGGTGTTGAATCGGATTCTTTCCCATCCGAAGGGAGCCCGCAGGAAGCTCCCGAATTCAGATTCTCATGTGTCCGCGTTTTCTCTTCACCGAAAACCGGACGCTTATTATCATCTGTTAGATGATCTGTTACATGATCTGATGGTGTCTGGTTTTCCGGACATACCATGTCCGATTCTCCGGACATACCTATGTCAGAATTCCCGGACATACCCGGGTTAGGTGCGTCAGGTATCAGTTCATACCGAGAAGCGTTGCCGGAAATACCCGAACCTCGGGACACCTCGGTAATCCATCCGCGTAGGCGAAGCGATTTCACCGCTTCGGACACCTGCCCTCGACTACGGCACGTGTCTTCACAAAGCCGCTTCATGCCGGGGAACGCATTCTTTCCCTGCTCGTTCGTGTAATTGAAGATCGCCACCAAGGTAGCCATCTCGGTAGCAGTGAACTTATGCCCGTTCGTGCGCTTTAGCCAAGTGAGCTTAGAGAATGTTGTCATGGTTGGTGCCTCCCAAGGCAGAGTTGATTAGGTCGCGGAGCGTTGCCAGCTCCTCGTTATTCATCAGGAGAAACGCAGACGTACCCTCACGGGTGATTTTGTGCGTAGTCTCGGAACGCTTGGTGTTCCAATAGGTCTTAACGCTGGGCGCGTTCATCGCTGTTCACTCCTCGCCGAAGGCGTTTCTTGTATCGGTGGGTGGGCCACGCATTCGCATTGCGTGGCTTGACCGGAACAGGGAGGTTCATTTGTTCACCTCCCCGACGAACCAATGTTGCGTTTCGGGATCCTGCCAATACCCCCGACTAGCAACGTCACGTGACGACAGTTCTTTTGGATGAGTCCATGGCCGGTCCCCGGGATACTTACTCTGGATCCGAAGCCGCCGCTTCCGGTATGCGGTAAGCGCGTCGGACAGCCCGACTAGTTCGGCCCATAGTCCGGCGGTACTCGGATAGTCCACGGTTTCTACGTAGTCCTGAAGAGTCAGAATCTCGTAGTGGAACTGCTCGCACAGCGGCGAGCAATACGGCCGGAATCCGTTCACCTGACGGCTACAGCCCTCACGGGCGCACAATGCCCTCACTCGCTACGGCCGTCCTGCACCGTGGTCATGAGCCCCCGACGAATCAGCATTGCGACAGATTCCCTACCCCAGCTGGATTGTGCCGATGGATCACCACCAGCAGCACGGATAACCGCGTCACCGTTCAACGGCATATCCGCCCGTGACGCAGGCCGGTACGTCTCAGCCATGGTCGAACGGATCAAATCCGCGGTGGACTGTGGAGCAGGTTCCTCGGGCTTCTGACCGGCGGCGACTTCGCGTCGCTTCTGCTCTGCCAGGTTCCGAACGATCAACCACTTATCGGGTTCGGTGGTGTCCTCGGCCGCTTGAACGATCCTGCGCCCTACCATCCGACGCGCTACGCCGTCGCTGAAGTCGTCCAACTCCACTCGGGCAGTTGGGTTCGGTCGGTTGTTGGTCACCGCACGCTTCAGGGTTGCGGCTGGACCATTCGTACGGTTGATGCTCAATTCAGTTCCATTCGTTGTGTTCGCCGCGAATCTCGGGCATTGACTTGCCAGTGACGGCTACAGGTGCCGAAGGCTGCCTAAACCGGCGAAAGAAAAGCTCCCGGCGTGCCGCTTCGGGATCCGGGTGCTTCTCAAACCACGGGACATCACCAGCGGCGCGAATCGCCGCGTTATACGGCTCGAACTTCGCTACGTATTCCTGATACGCCTGTTCGCGATCCATCATCGGACACCAACAACGTTCATCAGCGTTTCCAACAGTGGATCTACTGCACGCGGCGGCCTGCCGCCACGGCCCTGGGAGTGGTCGACCAACCGCGACTGTTCGTTCGGGGTATTTGCGCCGAGCATCCCGGCGAGCTTGGCAGCGTCGGCAAGGATTTCATCCTCGGTTTCGCCGATAACCCGCGATGCGAACCACTCGGCATCCTCGGGTGGAACACCAACAGCAAGCACTGTCTTGAGCTTCAGTAGTTCGTTTTCAGTGGACAATGTTTCTCCTATGAATAATAAAGGCCCCCAGATGCCACGCTGGGAGCCTTTCAACAGATGGTCGATGCCGGGGTTACCCGGCCGGTGTACTCGGCTCTCAGAACCGGTTAGCGCTCCAAGCGTTTTCCGGGATCGGCTGAGCCTGAATATCCGAAACGATCGCGTCGGCAGATTCGGGTGTATTGATTCCC
The DNA here is from genome assembly GCF_053608285.1 of Nocardia sp. NPDC055053. Taxonomy (NCBI): domain Bacteria; kingdom Bacillati; phylum Actinomycetota; class Actinomycetes; order Mycobacteriales; family Nocardiaceae; genus Nocardia; species Nocardia sp. NPDC055053. Next base: position 66,120 of record NZ_JBSGVD010000012.1, read on the forward strand.
CACTCAATCCCGTTGCGAACAGTGGCGAGGTAAATCGGATTGATCTCAGCGCGGTAAGAATCCGTCCGCGATGCTGCCTCGGCAGCCTCCTTCAGAGCGTGGAACTCTGTACGGTTCGCCGGTACTGCAAGACGCAGGTACCGAAGAAACTCGTTGTGCTTGCGGAAGCTGGGAAGCGCCAGCAGCGATGACAGCCAATTATTGATCCAGTCCAGCTCCCGAGCCTGCGTGCGAGCTTCCTGCCAGACAGCCAGCGTGTCAGGTCCAGCCGACGCGATGGATTCCATAGTGATTTCTTCGGGGAGCTTCTGAACCGCTTCGGTGTACGCAGCGACGCGCTTTTCAAACTCCGGGGTTAGCTGTTCGATGATCCCGGGCACAGCGTCGTCTCCATGCCAGAGGACGTTCCGTGCTGCGGTTTCGAGCGCAACCACCTTTGACGATTCCAGCGCCGAAAGACCGGCCTGCCCCGGTCGCGACGACATAGGCAGAGAAACAGCAAGAGTGTCCGCATACTGCCGGATCACGCTCTCAGCGTTTTCCGGGGTGATTGATTCAATGTCGAGCTTGGGTGTGTCGTTAATCGTGACGCTTCGAATCGCATCGAATACCCCGATGCTCTTGGCGAGTTCCTTCGGAAGCTTCACACCGAGGTCGTTCCAAGAACTGATCTTGATTGCTGTGTATGTGGTATCGAACATTGTTGTTGGTTCCTTTCGCGGTGCCCTATCCAGGGCATGAAAAACGCCGCCTGAGTGGTTCACAGACGGCCTGGTTTGAGGATCTGGGGTATTTAGTTCGGTTGCTGGTATCCAAACGCGAGAGCTGCGCCTAGGGCCTGGAGATCCACCGGAGGATCCGAACGCATCACCTGTACCCCGTGGGTTTCGAGTACTTGCGCTAGCTCGATTGCTGCCCGTCGCCGGGTTCGGTAGTTCGCTTGTCGGGATCGGTCGCAGTGACGGCAACTGCCATCGGGGAGATAGTCCGCTGGTCCGTTCTTCTGGTGCCCGTTCGGGCAGATGTAATCCATGTTGTTCACCTCCGTTCCGTGTGCACATGGCATCTCGGTAAAAAGAATGACAGTCCCAAAGCCTGTCAGTTGGTATCCCTACACTTATATATACCTAAGAACACCCCCCGATTTCGGAGAGGTTCATAGCGAAGGTGACTACTCTCACTCATATATAGGTACGAGACCCCATTGTTTTCTACGAGAGGTCGAGCGAATGTGACTAACCACTCTCAGTTATATATAGGTGAGACGCCCCCCGTTTTACGAGACGTCTACAAAGTATGTGACTGCCCCCATGTATATATAGGAGTCCGGTACCCCCCGAAAACGTCTGGGAGTGACTACTTCCAATCATATATAGGTCAGAACACCCCCCGATTTCTAAGACCCTGTTCGAAATTGTGACAGATCGCACAGGGTGTAATTACCCCACCACTCATATATACCTACGAGACCCCCTCGATTTTTAAGATACTCGGGAGAATTGTGACTTATTCAACGGGAAAATCTTTCCCGCTCCAATCATATATACGGGTCACGCCCCCCGGGATTTCGTTATGATCCGGGTAATTGTGACCGGATACACAGAAAAACCCCGGCTTTGTGGGCCGGGGTCTCACTTTGGGTATTCGGTTGGGTCAGGCCAGACTGTTTGTCTGGGTGACACAGTTCGGGCCGGTTGGCCCGGATTGATGGTAGGCCATGGTTTTGGTGATACGCGGCCGAGGCCAGGGATGTAACCGCTGGTCAGGAATCTTCGGTTTGTGTGACACCGCAGAAGCTCGGCAAGCTGGCCCGAGGTCTAACACTCCAGGCTTTCGCCACGGACTAAACGGACCGAGAGCCTGCCCGCGGAGCTGGCCGGCTCGGGTGTAGCCGCAGGTAAAGCGGCTTCAGTCACTCGGCGTAAACGGACCGGACTACTCGCCAGGCCAGAACACAACAAGCGCCAGGACGACGGCGGGGACAGCCAGCGCGACCAAGACACCGACTGTCATCAGTAGTCGGCTCGATCCCCGACCGGTTCCGGTATCGGGGCGGTCCGGTCGTGCTCCTCCGCAGCAGTGAGCCAATCGGCTATCTGGTCCAGCGTTCCGCAGCAGACAACCCGCCACGGGGAGGCGAGTTGGAACCCCTCCGGTGCGGGTTGGACTGTCATGGATCGTTTGGCAGCACGCGCCGACAGCGCGTCTAACCGCTCTCGGGTCGGGTTGGTCATGATCCCTGCCGCTTCGGTTCCCACTGAGCCAGAGCGGCCAGCAGCCGCCGGATTACCTCTGGCGGTGCGATCGTTATCGGGTCCGGGTGTTTGGGCTTAGGTGTCCGTTGTGGGAGCACGTTCCCCTCCTGCTCGGTGGTGAGCCCGCCCGGACAACCGATCTGAGTCAGGATCGCCCGGGCGGCTCTTCGGCTACGGGACCTCTCCCCGCTCCGGTGTCAATCGTTCCGCTCAGTGATGTTCAGCCGCAGTGGCATTCCTAGTGGCAGCCTGCCGCAATCCTGCTCACGCGGGCATGATGAACCCATGACGACGGGGAAGCTCATACGCGATCTGCGGACCGCGCGTGGCTGGTCGCAAGCACGGCTTGCCGACGAACTCACCGAACACGCCGGAGTCCCGATCTCGCGGGAATACATCTCGCGTCGTTGGGAGTCGTGTAAGTACCAGCCCTCCCCGTTCTGGTTGCGGCACCTAGCCGCAGTGTTAGACGTTCCGTTGGCAGTGATGGAGTCCGATGTGGATAGACGCAAGTTCCTTGCCAGTTTCGCCGCGACAGCGGTAGCGCCGGGTATTGCGTCGGATCTACTGGCGCAAGGGTTTACGGCGCGCCTGCAAGGCGCAGGACCATCGGTAGACCAGTGGGAACACACCCTGGTCGGCTATGGGGCCGACTACATGACTTCGGGTGCGGCAGAGATCCAGAAGCGGCTAGCGGTAGACCTCGCGATCATCCAACAGCAGTGCGACTCACCGCGTATGTGGGCTCACGCCTCGCGGCTAATGACGTTGTTCGCCAAGACGTTTCCGGGCTCGGACGGTGCGAAGGCTGTCACGTGGTACCGGATGGCGGCTGAATCCGCAGACCGCTCGGGTGACGTTGACACTCGGGTTTGGGTCCGAGGTCGGGCGGCTATCGCCCTGGGCTACGAAGGTGCCTCACTACCGATCGCGAACATGTTTGCCGACCAGGCTCTAGAAATCTCGGAGCGGCCATCGCTGGGCCGGTTGAACGCCATCTACGGCAAGGCTCACGCCGCAGCGATTACCGGGGATGCTGACACGGCACGGGCACTCGATACTGAGGGCCGACGGGTGTTCGACCAATCGGGATCCGAAGATGCCGAAGCCTCGGACTACGCGGTGCCGTACTGGCGGCTCGGGGTGTTCCGGTCGTTGCTTCGCGCCCGGCTCGGTGACGAAGCCGAAGCGGTAGACGCTCAGGACGAAGCAAGGCGACTGCTCCCGCCGACGCTGCCCAGGTTCGCTACCCATCTCGAGATGCACCGAGGACTCATGCTGGTTCGCGCTGGCGACCATGACGGCGGCGTGGCGTATGCCCGTACGGCGCTGGATGCACTCCCACCCGAGAAGCACTCACTGACGCTCAGAATGCTTATGGACGAGATCACCGGATAGGTGTATCATGCGGACCCGCTCGCGTCGGCAAGCTAGGCGTGCCCGTGTTGCCCTCCAGAATCCACGGAGAGCGACGAACCTAGCCGAGGTGGGTACTCGTATGGGTTTTGGTATCCCAATCGCTTAGAACGGCGAATAGGCGATTGAGTGCCGGGGCGACACGCCCGGGGTACCTTTCCTGCGCGCAGGGGAGCGAGTGAACGCGCCCGCGTACGCGCGTATAAGGAATATAAATATATACAACCTCGCTACTCGCTCGGATCCACCAAACCCAACCCCCTCGCTACTCGCTCGGGGTGTAATCATTCGACCGGCTCGAAGCCGGTCCGATTGGGTGTTGAATATCCGGCCCGATGGCCGGTTAATTCAAGGCAGGCTTTCGGGCCTGCCTAAATCAATCCTAGATAAAGAGCCGCCTAAACGGCTCTGTGGGTCATTAAAATATCCAACCCATGCGCAAACTCATGGAGCGGCAGAAAGTCGCTCAGAATCGAATCTAGAGCTTGTTTTGTACTGACTGAACCTGGACATGAGAAACCCCAGCCGGATAGCTGGGGTTCCTCGGTTTACTCGGTGCCAGTAGGGCACTTATGCCACACCGACATCACTCGGTGTACACCTCTCGGGGTTATGTACCTATGCTCTAACTCTCGGGAGGACTTACCACCGAAGTACTTATGTGCATACGCTATGTGAGCAGATCCGTAGCCTGTCCGATCCTCTGTGACTATGGTCAGCGACCCGTCAGGCTCTAGATCCACCAATGCAGGGAACGCATCACCACGCGCAGACCGAAGCCGGACCGTACGGGTGTCAGTTAGGACGTTCACCGTTAATCCACTCCTCGCCGTTCACCCAGGATGACGGGTACCAGTCATCTCCCTGGTACCAGAACTCGGTTCCGTCGTCTTCGGTCCGGAACTGCCAACCGGATTCCTCGGTCCGGGTGTATTTCTCTCCGTCCCATGACGACTTGTCAACATGTCCCTTTTGGATACGGTCCAGCCACTCCTTATGGCCTGCCTCGGTGTCGCCGGTATCGAACAAGTGCCACTCGTACTTTGAGTGGATCTCCAACCGGAATCCGGCGTCTTTCAACATGTCTCTGCGTCCGATTGGGTCTAGACGGTTCCAAGCCTCTGTGTAGGTCTCTCCGGTGGTCTCGAATTCGTACCGGGGTGCAGTGACCGGCGAAGCTGCTAGGGCTGTCTTGCGGTTGGTGAGGCCGGTCAAGCGGTTGATGTATTGCGCCCGGTCCTCGGGCGTAACGATCAATCCCGCGTCGGACTCGTCGCGTAGGCGCTGGATCGCGTCTGTCACTCGCTCCAGCTCGGCCCGGTTGTCGCTGCCTGGGACCAGCACGCGCCGGGTAACCGGTCGCGGGCCGTAGTGGCTCAGAAACGATTCCTCCAGTAGCGGCAACACGACATCAGCGCGAACCAGCACCTTGCATCCCCGGTCCGGCTTGTTCCCGCACCGGAAGTACCAAACGTGGTCTCGTGTCTTCGGTATGTGCTGAGACAACGGGCGTTTGCACTTGCCGCAGAACCCGACGCCGAGGATCGGGTTCTCGGAGTTGACCCGTTTCTTACCCGACTGCTTGCGCTTCTGCACCTCTGCTTGGACACGGTCCCACTCGTCGTCGGTGAACGATGCGTCTGCCATCTGGATCATGGAACCATCCGCGGTGAGGACCGGGTTCCCGTCCGAATCCACCTTGATGCCTTGCGTGCCGTGGCTGGTGAGAATCCCCTCTAGCGCTGAATGCGTCCACGGTTCTCGGCGTAGCCGAGGCTTACCGTTCTCGACTCGGGAGCGTTCCAGGCTGGTCAGTACCGCAGACCCTTGGCACGGTCCGGGGCATTCCTCGCTCCGCAGTTCGTGAGGGCACTTGTTCAGATGCGCGACGATCGACGTCATAGAGTCCCCGGCGAACAACTGGGGTTTGATCTGCTCGTGTAGGACCTGCTGTGCTGCCGGATCCTGGACGATGCACCGGCCCTTGCCGGACGGGTGTGGCGCGGTCCTGAACCCGAACCGGGGGACTCCGTACGCCCACCGATCGGTCTGCCGGATGATCCGGTGACCGTCCTTGGTCCGGGTGCTGAACCGGTTCAGCTCCAGCTGAGCGAAGAACGAACCGATGTAGACGAACAGCTCCGCCAACATGCCCTCTAGGCCGGGGGCGGGGTTCAGGTAGTTGAGGACTAGACCGTCCTCGGCGAACACAAGGATTTTCTTGTGTTCCTCGCACCACTCCGCCACCTTGATCATGTGGCGGGTCGACCGAAACGCACGGTCGATCTTCGAGAACACCAAGATGTCGAACGAGTCGGCGAACTCTTCTTTGAACCAGCGACCCAGGTCGGGCCGATCGAACGGTGACACCGAAGCCGACACGTCCAGGTCTTCGAACGTGCCGACTGTGATTGCTTCCTGAGCATCAACCCAGGTCGAACCAGTCTTGTGCTGGGCTTGGTGCGATACCTTGCCCTCATCCTTCAGTACTGACACCCGAGCGCCGACTACCGCGCGTAGACCTGCGTAGCTCATGACAGATACTCGATTCGGACACCCAGCGATGCCAGCGCCTCACTGATGAACTGGTGAACCTCGACAGACCGGCTCAGCCGGTCGGGGGACACGAACCGAACGGTATCGCCGCGCTGCACCGCGTCGACCAGGTCGACCCAACCGGCACCATCCGCGCGCCACGTCGATACATCGAAGTGCACAACCGAGCACCCAGATTCTTTGAGCTGTTGCACCTGGTCAGCTAACAGCGCGCCTCGCGCGTATCCGTAGATCGCCATGTGGGCAGTATGAACTATGGGACCCTCTACCTGACGGTGTCGTGCTGGCGCAGGCTGGTGACCGGGGTGGACCGGTCGCTGCACCGGGGCGATCCGGTGATCGCCTACGGTCAGCTGCGCTCGCACGAGTACCGTGGCAAGGACGGCACCGAACGCCGCGATCTGGAGATGCGCGCGGTGGCGGTTGGTCCTGATCTGGGTCGGTGCAGCGCGTCGATCGTTCGCCGCTCCGACATCGCCCGGTCGGCGCCACACGCGGTGCGGAATATTTCCGACCGCCGAGGCGCTGTATCCCCGGTTCCGTCCGCGGACGTGGCCGAGTATGCGCCGACCGCACCCACTGCCGTAGCCTCTACGACCGCGGCGGATTCCCTCCCGGCGCGATCGCCGGTTGCGGTGCCGATCTCAGGCATGCCCGAGCAGGTCGACGCCTGAGGGTCGCTCCGCGGCACCCCGGCCCGCTCCGCATCTCACCCCCGTTACCCGCACCGATAGGCTTCCGTATATGGCTGAGTTCATTTATCAGATGATCAAGGTTCGCAAGGCGCACGGCGACAAGGTCATTCTCGACGACGTGACGCTGAACTTCCTGCCCGGCGCCAAGATCGGTGTGGTCGGCCCCAACGGCGCCGGTAAGTCCAGCGTGCTGAAGATCATGGCGGGACTGGACCGGCCGAACAACGGCGAGGCGTTCCTCGCGCCGGGCGCGACGGTCGGCATCCTCATGCAGGAGCCGCACCTGAACGAGGAGAAGACCGTCCGCGGCAACGTGGAGGAGGGCCTCGGCGAGGTCAAGGTGAAGCTGGATCGCTTCAACGAGATCGCCGAGCTGATGGCCACCGACTACTCCGACGAGCTCATGGACGAGATGGGCAAGCTGCAGGAGTTCCTCGACCACGCCGACGCGTGGGATGTCGACTCCCAGCTCGAGCAGGCCATGGACGCGCTGCGCTGCCCGCCGCCGGACGAGCCGGTCACCAACCTCTCCGGTGGTGAGCGTCGCCGTGTCGCACTCTGCAAGCTGCTGCTGAGCAAGCCTGATCTGCTGCTGCTCGACGAGCCGACCAACCACCTCGACGCCGAGAGTGTGCTGTGGCTCGAGCAGCACCTGGCTTCCTACCAGGGCGCCGTGCTGGCCGTCACCCACGACCGGTACTTCCTCGACAACGTCGCCCAGTGGATCCTCGAGCTCGACCGTGGTCGCGCCTACCCCTACGAGGGCAACTACTCCACCTACCTGGAGAAGAAGGCCCAGCGTCTCGAGGTCCAGGGCAAGAAGGACCAGAAGCTGCAGAAGCGCCTCAAGGACGAGCTGGCGTGGGTGCGCTCCGGCGCCAAGGCCCGCCAGGCCAAGAACAAGGCACGTCTGGGTCGCTACGAGGAGATGGCCGCCGAGGCCGACAAGCACAGGAAGCTGGACTTCGAGGAGATCCAGATCCCGGCGGGTCCGCGCCTGGGCGACATCGTGGTCAACGTGTCGAACCTGGACAAGGGCTTCGGCGATCGTCAGCTGATCAAGGATCTGTCGTTCACGTTGCCGCGCAACGGCATCGTCGGTGTGATCGGCCCCAACGGCGTCGGTAAGACCACGCTGTTCAAGACCATCGTCGGCCTGGAATCGGCCGACAGCGGCGAGGTGAAGGTCGGCGAGACGGTCAAGCTCAGCTACGTCGACCAGAACCGCGCGGGCATCGACCCGAAGAAGAACGTCTGGCAGGTCGTCTCCGAGGGGCTCGACTTCATCGAGGTCGGCAACCAGGAGATGCCCTCGCGCGCCTACGTCAGCGCGTTCGGCTTCAAGGGCCCGGATCAGCAGAAGCCGGCCGGGGTGCTCTCCGGTGGTGAGCGCAACCGCCTGAACCTGGCGCTGACCCTCAAGCAGGGTGGCAACTTGATCCTGCTCGACGAGCCGACCAACGACCTCGACGTCGAAACCCTCAGCTCGCTGGAGAACGCGCTCGATCAGTTCCCCGGCTGCGCCGTCGTGATCTCCCACGACCGCTGGTTCCTCGACCGGACCTGCACCCACATCCTCGCGTGGGAGGGTGACGACGACAACGACGCCAAGTGGTTCTGGTTCGAGGGCAACTTCGAGGCCTACGAGGCGAACAAGGTCGAGCGTCTCGGCGCGGAAGCGGCCCGCCCGCACCGGGTGACCCACCGCAAGCTGACCCGCGACTGATTCGCGGCGCGCACAACGGCCCGGCGGGGTCGATCGGCGAACGATCGATCCTGCCGGGCCGTCGTCGTCGATGCGCGAAAAGTGCTGGTAGCCAGGTCATGTCCGGAGTTCACCGAACGTTGGCCAAGTTACCGGCGCGGCAAGGCGAAAAACCCTCCGCGTGTCCATGTACCCGCGGCTAGTCTCGAATTTGCGTCACCTGAATTGCGGAATCGAAGCGAACCGAATCCATGGGAGTGGGCGAAAAACGATGACGGTCTCGTCGGAAATGTCGAGCGCGGCGTGGGCCGCGGGAATGCCGCAAAGCTTGCGCGGTGAACTCGCGACACTCGAGGGAGCGTACTTCCGACACGTCGACGCCGGTGACGCCGACTTCCCGGTCACCGGCATCAACCAGATCTTCCGCCGACACATGGAGCTGGCCGCCGAACGCCCCGCCGGTATTGCGCTGGTGCGGGTCTACCATCCCGACGACGGGTCGGGTATGGGTGCGGCGGTGCAGGTGGTCACCGACGACATGCCGCTGCTGGTCGAGTCGATCACCGCGGCGCTGGCCCGGATGCAGGTCAGCGTCACCGAGGTCATCCACCCGATCTTCGAGGTCACCCGCGACGAGCACGGCGTGCTGGTCACCGCGGCACCGCACGAGGTCGATGCCAACGGCGAGACAGGGAAGCCGGAGTCGTGGATGCATCTGCAGCTGCATCCGTCGACGAGCCGGGCCCAGCTCGACCACATCGAGCGCACCGTCCCCGAGGTACTCGCCGACGTCCGCCAGGTCATCGACGACACCGAGGCGATGACCCAGGTGCAGAGCTCGCTGGCCGACCAGCTCGACCGCACCGCGGCCACCGGCTCGGCCTCGTTCCCCGCCGACGACCTGGCCGAATGCGCGCAGCTGCTGCGCTGGCTGGCCCGCGGCAATTTCACGCTGCTCGGGTACGCGCGGTATCACCGCCAAACCGACCACGGCCACGCCGTGTCGACGCCGGTGCCCGGCGTGAGTCTCGGGGTGCTGCGCGCCGATACCGGCACCGACTTCCAGGTGCCGATCAACGGCAACGACCACCCGCTGCTGATGCTCACCCAGGGCCTGGTCCGCGCGACCGTGCACCGCTCGGTATACCCGTACTTCGTCGGTGTCGCCGATGTGGACGACGACGGCACCGTGGCGGGCGTGCACCTGTTCATCGGCGTGTTCACCGTCAGCGCCGTGCACGAGAACGTGCTCGACATCCCGGTCATCAACACCCGGGTGCGGACCGCGATCGAGGCCGCGGGATTCGACAAGGACTCCTTCTCCGGGCAGGCGATGCTCGAGGTGATCGAGTCGTTCCCGCGCACCGAGCTGTTCTCCGCCGACACCGAGGCGATGCGCCGCACCGCCGTCGCCGTGCTCGGCGTCGGCCTGCGCAGGCAGGTGCGGTTGTTCCTGCGCAGCGACAACTACGGCCGCTTCGTCGCCTGCATGGTGTACCTGCCGCGGGATCGCTACACCACGGCGGTGCGCCTGCAGATGCAGGACATCCTGGTGCGCGAGCTCGGCGGCGCCGACATCGACTATTCGGCGAGGGTGAGCGAAAGCGAGCTCGCCAGTGTGTATTTCACGGTGACGCTGCCTGCCGATGCCACCGCGGCGCCCGACACCTCCGAGGAGAACCGGCTGCGCCTGCAGGGCCTGCTGAACGCGGCAAGCCACACCTGGGACGACCGGATCGACGATGAGGTCGCCACCTCTACCGTGCTGGATCCCGCACTGGTGAAACGGTATTCGGATGCGTTCCCGGAGAGCTACAAGGAGGACTTCGGTCCCGCCCGCGCGCTGGCCGATATCGGCAGGCTGGAACGGCTCACCGAGGGCGGCATCGGCCAGCACCTGTACCGCAAGGCAGAGGCCGCGCCGGGCTCGTGGCGGTTCAGCCTCTACATCGCAGGCGCCGGCGTCTCGCTGAGCCAGGTGCTGCCGGTGCTGCAGAGTCTGGGCGTCGAGGTGGTCGACGAGCGGCCCTACCAGCTGGAGATGGACGGCGGCGCCGAGCGCTGGATCTACGACTTCGGCCTGCAGGCCAGGCCGGAGCTGCTGCGCAACGCGCTCGGTGGCGATCTCGACGCCGAATTGCTCGAGCAGGCGAGCCACGAGCTGCATTCCCGGTTCACCGACGCGTTCGAGGCGGTCTGGTACGACCGGGCCGAGGCCGACGGTCTCAACGAGCTGGTGCTGCGGGCCGGTCTGCCGTGGCGTTCGGTGGCGATTCTGCGCGCGTACGCGAAGTACCTGCAGCAGGCCGGTTTCCCGTACAGCCAGATCAATATCGCCCGGGTGCTGCTGGCCCATCCCGAGGTCTCGCGCGCGTTCGTCGACCTGTTCGCGGCACGCTTCGATCCGGACACGGTCTCGGCCGAAGCCGCCGCCGAGATCGAGACGAAGGTGCGGGCCGGGATCGATGAAGTGGTCAGCATGGACGTCGACCGCATCCTGCGTGCCATCCTCGGTCTGATCAAGGCGACCCTGCGCACCAACTACTACGTCGTCGACGCCGACGGCAGGCCGCGCGAGTACCTCTCGTTCAAGGTGGAACCGCGTGAGATCGCCGAATTGCCCAAGCCGCGACCGCAATTCGAGATCTTCGTCTACTCGCCGCGCGTCGAGGGTGTGCACCTGCGCTTCGGTTCGGTGGCTCGCGGTGGCCTGCGCTGGTCGGACCGGCTCGAGGATTTCCGCACCGAGGTCCTCGGCCTGGTGAAGGCGCAGGCGGTGAAGAACGCGGTGATCGTGCCGGTCGGCGCGAAGGGCGGCTTCGTGGTGAAGCGTCCGCCCGCCGCCACCGGCGACTCGGCCGCCGACCGGCAGGCGAGCGTCGCCGAGGGCATCGCCTGCTATCGCACCTTCATCTCCGGGCTGCTCGACGTCACCGACAATGTCGACCTGGCCACGGGCGCGGTGCGCCCGCCCGCCCGGGTGGTCCGCCGCGACGCTGACGACACATACCTGGTGGTCGCCGCCGACAAGGGCACGGCCAGCTTCTCCGACATCGCCAACGACGTGGCCACCAGCTACGGCTTCTGGCTCGGCGACGCGTTCGCCTCCGGCGGTTCGGCAGGCTACGACCACAAGGCGATGGGCATCACCGCCAGGGGCGCGTGGGAGGCGGTCAAGCGCCACTTCCGCGAGATGGGCATCGATACCCAGAGCCAGGACTTCACCGTCGTCGGCGTCGGCGATATGAGCGGTGACGTCTTCGGCAACGGGATGCTGCTCTCGCGCCACATCCGGCTGGTCGCCGCGTTCGACCACCGCCACATCTTCCTCGACCCGAATCCCGACGCCGCCACCTCCTACGCCGAACGCGAGCGGCTGTTCGAGCTGCCGCGCTCTTCGTGGGCCGACTACGACCGCAGCCTGATCAGCGCGGGTGGTGGGGTGTTCGAGCGCACCGTGAAGTCGGTGCCGATCTCGCCGCAGGCCAGGGCCGTGCTCGGCCTGCCGGACGCGGTGCAGGCGCTCTCGCCGCCGGAACTGGTGCGCGCGATCCTGCTCGCGCCGGTGCAGTTGCTGTGGAACGGTGGCATCGGCACCTACGTCAAGGCCAGCACCGAATCCAATGCCGAGGTGGGCGACAAGTCCAACGACGCGGTGCGCGTCGACGGTAATCAGTTGCGGGTCAAGGTGATCGGCGAGGGCGGCAACCTCGGTGCCACCGCGCTGGGCCGGATCGAGTTCTGCCGCTCGGGCGGCAAGATGAACACCGATGCGCTGGACAACTCGGCGGGTGTGGACTGCTCCGACCACGAGGTCAACATCAAGGTGCTGCTCGACGGCGTGGTGAGCGCGGGCGCGCTCGCACCGGCCGACCGCAATCCGCTGCTGGCCTCGATGACCGACGAGGTCGCGCGGATGGTGTTGCAGGACAACGTCGATCAGAACGTGCTGATCGGCATCGCGCGCACCGACGCGCCGCAGATGGTCAGCGTGCACGGCCGGGTCATCGACGATCTCGAACAGCGCCGCGGCCTCGACCGGGAACTCGAGGCGCTGCCGTCGGAGGTCGACCTGAAGCGCCGCGACGAGGAGGGCCGCGGCCTCACCTCGCCGGAACTGGCGAACCTGCTCGCGCATGTGAAGCTCGGGCTCAAGGCCGATCTGCTCGAGACCGATCTGCCCGACAGCGTCTACTTCGCGCGCCGGCTGCCGATGTACTTCCCGACGCCGCTGCGCGAGCGGTTCGGCGCCGAGATCAAGAAGCATCGGCTGCGCCGCGAGATCGTGACGACGATGATCGTCAACGAAGTCGTCGATTACGGCGGCATCACCTACGCCCACCGGCTCAGCGAAGAGGTCGGGGCCAGTACGTCCGACACCGTCCGCGCGTTCGCCGCGGCTTCGGAGATCTTCGAGCTGCGCGATGTGTGGGCTCGCATCCGCAGCGCCGATGCCCCCGCGGGCGTGTGCGATCTGCTGGAACTGGAATCCAAGCGGACGCTGGACCGGGCCTCGCGCTGGCTGCTGAGCAACCGGCCGCAGCCGATCGCGGTCGGCGCGGAGATCAACCGGTATCACCGCCGGGTGCAGGAGCTGGCGCCGCAGGTGCCGGGCTGGCTGCGCGGGCACCACGTCACCTCGCTCACCCAGGGCGCGGCCGAGCTGATCGCCCGTGGCGCGCCGACCGAGCTGGCAACGGAGGTGTTCGGCCTGCTCGGCCTGTACCCGCTGCTGGACGTGGCCGACATCGCCGATATCGCCGATCGCGACGGCGCCGAGGTTGGCGCGCTGTACTACGCGCTCAACGAGCACCTCAAGATCGACTGGCTGCTCGAGGCGGTCAGCCACCTCGAACGGGGCGACCGCTGGCACGCGCTGGCCCGGCTCGCCCTGCGCGACGACATGTACGGTTCGCTGCGCTCGCTCACCCTCGATGTGCTCTCCGGGGGTGACCCGGAGGAGACGGCCGACGAGAAAATTGCATACTGGGAGTCGAAGAACCAGTCCCGGCTCGGCCGTGCGCGCGCGGCGCTGTCGGAACTGTTCGAGTCCGGGACCCACGACCTCGCCACACTGTCGGTCGCCGCGCGACAGGTGCGGAGCATGGTGAGCGGGGTGGGCGCCCAATCGGAGGTACCACGGTGACGAGCTCGCCGAACGGAAACGCCGCCGCGCCCGCGGCGGACCTGGCTCTGCCGCAGCGTTTTCACGCCAAGGTCGAGATCCGCTGGTCGGATATGGACGTGTTCCAGCACGTCAACCACGCGCGGATGGTGACCCTGCTGGAAGAGGCCAGGATTCCGTGGCTGTTCGACGACGACAAGCCGACGGCGTCGATGGGCAGGCAGGGCTGCGTGCTGGTCGACCTGCACGTGAAGTACCGGGGCCAGCTGCGCCACGAGGACACCCCGCTCGACATCGCCATGTGGGTCAAGCAGCTGCGGGCGGTCGATTTCACGATCGGCTACGAGGTGCGTGCCAGCGGCGCGGCGCCGGGCTCGCCGCCCGCGGTCACCGCGACCACCCAGCTCGCCGCGTTCGACATCGAGACCCAGCGCCTGCGCAGGCTCAGCGACACCGAGCGCGACTATCTCGCACTGTGGCGGGCCTGACGTCCGTGAGTTCCGAACAGCGGGTGCTGCACGCACCCGACCCGGCCGAACGCGAGAACCTGGCCACCTTCCTCACCCGCGCGATCCGGCTCGACCCCGCCGCCGTCGTGCGGCTGCGGCGGCGCGGCTCCAGCCTCGTCTCCGCCTGGGTCGCAACAGGTTTCGAAACCCTCGCGGTGCGCACGGTGACCGCCGAGCTCGGCGTCGACGATGTCACCGTAGGCGCCGACATGGTGCTGGCCGGCCTGCGCACCGGCCACCCGGTCGACCTCGGCTACTCGATGGACTCGGCCTGGCGCGGAGCGCTACCACCCACCGAAGGCTTCACCCACATCGACGACGTCCCGGCCCGCGCGCTGGTCGAACTGGCCGAGCGCGGCGCCGAGGTGGCCCGCGAACACGGCGGCGCCCACGGCCCGCCCGCCTCGCTGCTGGACCAGTCGGTACTCACCGTCACCGGCGGTGACATCGAGGTGGAAGTCCCGATGCGCGTGGTCTTCGCCCTGACCGCCATGGACTTCATCCCGCACGCGGGGGACAAGGCCGAGTCCCGCCGCATCCAGCCCACGGAACTCGTCCGTGTCCGCGCGACCCGCACCTGGCTCCGCCTCGACGCCCGCTACGGCTCTGTCGCCCGTCGTCTGGGCGGCGGAATCCCGCTGTCGCCCAGCTGAAGTCGCGCCACAGCCGCCATCGAAACCTGACCGGCGGCCCGTCTGTGTGTCCGGTCGAAAGCTGGCGCGGCTTCCGCTGCTCGTCCGGTCGGAGGCTGACGGCGGATGATATCGGCGGCCCTCGCGCAGCAGCCGAGGCTCGGTCAGAGCTGAATGTGTCGGCAGCGGATCAGTGCACGCCGACAAGTCGGAGCAACGCCGTAGTCGCCGCGGCTGCGAGCACGGTGACCAGCAAGGGAGCGCGGCGCCACGCGAGCACACCACCGACGGCGACGCCGGCGGGCAGGGCGATGCCGAGTTCGCCGGAACCGGTCGGCAGGGTGGCGGTTGCCACCAGCGCCGCGAGCAGGATCAGTGCGCCGGTGTCGAGCAGGTGGATTGTCCTGGCCGACAGGCGAAGTCGATGCCGCAAGGCCGGGCCGGTCCAGCGCAGCGCATAGGTGCCCGCGGCGAGCGCGAGCATCGCGGGGAGTAGATACGGCGCGTTCACGACACGAACCGCCGCGATGACAGCCGACGAGCCGCGTTGGCCTGTGTGTCGGTGAGTGCTGTCCGCAGGGGCGCACGTCTCGGCGAACCGGGCCTGAGGTCGGGTCGTCCCGTCGTTGTCCGATCGGTTGGCGTCAGTATGGCCGCGTGGTAGCCAGGCGGGACGGTCTGCGAGCGGTGCCGAGGCATGGCCGGTGGCGGCGGAACACCACATCCGTGTCGCCCGAGCGATGGGCTGCCGAGTGCGGGGCCGGAGCCGGCGGGTGCAGGCATCGGCCGGCCGGGAGATGTCAGCATTGCTGTGCCACCGGGTCGCTCTTCTTTGGTGGCCGCAGCGCGAACACCAGGCCGAGCAACGCGATCAGTACCGGCAACCCGGCGGGCACGAACGGCGCGACGGCGACCGCGAGTGCCGCGCCGACCAGTACCGGGCGCAGGGTGGCGCGGTCGCGCAGGGCGGGCAGGATCAGGGCGAGCAGGATCACCGGGAACACCGCGTCGAGGCCGAGAGCGGAGGTGTCGGGGACGAGCGAACCGAGTGCGGCGCCGAGGGTCGCGCCGAGGGGCCAGCTCAGGGCGACGCCGATGCCGCACGCCCAGTAGGCCGCGCGTTTGCGCTCCTGGTCGCCGGGCGCGGTCGCGAATGCCACCGATTCGTCGTTGAGCACATGGATGCCGAGGACGCGCTTCCAACCGCGACCGAACACCTCGGGCGCTGACAGGCCGTACGGCAGATGCCTGGCATTGAGCAGCAGCCCGGCGACGACCGCTGCCAGCGGACTGCCACCGGCCGCGACGATGCCGAAGAACAACAGCTCCGAGCCGCCCGCCATGACGGTCACCGCCATCACGATCGGCATCCACGCCGGAAACCCGGCCGCGATCGTCGACGCACCGTAGGAGACGCCGAACAGGCCGACGGCGAGGCAAGCCGCGGCCACGGCGGCGACGGTTCGCCGATCGAGTGTTCGCCATATCGAACGCATGTTTCTCATAATGAACGCCACCGCTGGGTAAAGTCAACGCGAAAACCGTCAGCCCCCAGGAGGCGTCGATGGACCGGCAGGACCCGGTCGCCGGACCACCCCAAGCGGTGATCGCGGCGGCACTGCGCCGCGAACGCGCCCGCGCAGGCTTGTCGCTGACCGAGGTCGCGAGCAGGGCAGGCGTCGCGAAATCCACACTCTCGCAACTGGAATCGGGCACGGGTAATCCCAGCCTGGAAACCCTGTGGGCGCTGTGCGTCGCCCTGGAGATGCCGTTCAGCAGGCTGCTGGATCCGCCGCGGCCCAATGTCCAGGTGATCCGCGCGGACGAGGGCGCGCCGGTCCCGTCGGCCGATGCCGACTATCGAGTGACGTTGCTCGCAGCGGGGCAATCCCACACGCGCTGCGACGTCTACCGCATCGCGGCCGAGCCCGGTCACATCCGCCGCTCCGACCCGCACAACCCGGGCGTCGTCGAACACGTCGTCCTGGCGGCGGGGCGGGCGCTGGTCGGCCCGGCGGACGAACCCATCGAGATCGGCCCCGGCGACTACGTCCGCTACCTGGGCGATCTACCGCACATCTTCGAGGCGCTCGAACCGGGTACCTGGGCCTCGATGGTCATCGAGAGCCCCTGAGTCAGGCGGCTCCTTCGCCCAGGTACTGCAACCAGATCGGATCCAGGTCGGCGGTGGTGGACAGCAGCCGCCAGTGCGGGCCCTTGGGGGAGACCAGCGGATGGCGCAACGTCCAGCCGAGCTCGGTGAGCATCTTGTCGGCTTTGCGGTGGTTGCACGGGGCGCAGCTGGCGACGCAGTTCTCCCACGAGTGCTCGCCACCGCGACTGCGGGGGATCACGTGGTCGATGGTCTCGGCTTTGCCGCCGCAGTACCCGCAGCGGTAGCGGTCGCGGTGCATGAGGGCGGCGCGAGTCATCGGGACGCGGGCGCGATAGGGCACGCGCACATAGGTGCGCAGCCGGATGACGGAGGGAATCGCCACCGCGGCGCCTGCCGAATGCAGGACCGGGGCTTCGGGATCGTCGTGGACCGCGTCCGCCTTGGCGCAGATCAGCAGCACGACTGCGCGGCGCGCGGACAGCGCGGTGAGCGGTTCGTAGGTGGCGTTGAGGAGGAGGACCCGGCGTTTGCGCCAAGCGGCGGCGTCGTGGTCTCCGGCGAGATGCAGTGGTGCGGGGTGATGCGGCAGGTCGTGATGACCGTGGGCGCCCGGATGGTGATCGGACAGGATGTGCAGCGGGATGGCCCCCGAGCCACGATTGTGGACGTCGGCGGGCTGGAGTTGTCGGTGCGCGCGCGCCTCGCGTGACGACCGGGCGCCTGGTCGCTGCTTCATCTTGACCTCAATTTCATGATTGGCAGGATCATGTGGTATCTGGGGTCGATACTGCCCCCCAGTTGACCATGGTTGCGCCGGTATTGCACGGCTATTTTTCAAACTTTCGGGTGAACTGTGGTTGAAGGGCCATGTGTTCGTGACCGAGGCTGCCGCCGGGCCGCCCGACACGTCATCGGGGCACAATGGACCTCGTGACTTCAGGTGAGCAGACAACGACCTCGTTCTACGAAGCGGTGGGCGGCGCCGAGACGTTCCGGCGCATCGTGTCCGTGTTCTATCGCGAGGTCGCTGCCGACGAGATCCTGCGCCCACTGTATCCGGAGGAGGACCTCGGCCCGGCCGAGCGCCGGATGCGCATGTTCCTCGAACAGTACTGGGGCGGCCCGCGCACCTACTCCGACGAGCGCGGGCACCCGCGGCTGCGGATGCGGCACAACCCGTTCGTCATCGGCCCGCTCGAGCGCGACGCCTGGATCCGGTGCATGACCATCGCCGTCGGCGAGATCGAGCCATCGATCCTGGATGACGAACACCGCAAGACGCTGATGGACTACTTCCAGATGGCGGCGGCGTCCCTGCAAAACGCGCCCGGCTGAGGGTGCGGGTGCCGCGCGTTCGCTGATGACCGGCAGGTGGCGGCCCGGTTTCGGGTCGACGTCGAGGTTTACCCCGGTGTTTCGGCCCGGCGTGGCGAAACGCTGGTGATTTGCCGGTTTCGGAGAAAGTCTCGCGCCACAGGAATATTGCGGGCAATCTTTGGCAATATTGCCGATGTGACACAGACACCTGCCTCGCCGGTGCCGGGGGAAGACCGCACCGCTCCGTGGTGGACAACCGCCGTGTTCTATCAGGTCTATCCACGTTCGTTCGCCGACTCCGACGGTGACGGTGTCGGCGATCTGGGTGGCGTTCGCGAGAAGATCGGCTACCTGGAGTTACTGGGTGTCGACGCGCTGTGGATCTGTCCGGTGATGCGCTCGCCGCAGGCCGACGGCGGCTACGACGTGTCCGATCCGCGCGACATCGACCCGCTGTTCGGCGGGCTGGCCGCGCTGGACGAGCTGATCGCCGAGGCACACGACCGCGAGATCAAGGTGACGATGGATCTGGTGCCCAACCACACCAGCGTCGAGCACCCGTGGTTCACCGCGGCGCTGGACGCGGTACCGGGCAGCCCAGAGCGGGCCCGGTACATCTTCCGCGACGGGCGCGGGAAGGACGGCGCCGAGCCGCCCAACAACTGGCCGAGCATCTTCGGCGGCCCGGCCTGGACCAGGGTCACCGATCCCGACGGCACGCCCGGTCAGTGGTACCTGCACATCTTCGCGCCGGAACAGCCCGACCTGAACTGGGAGAACCCCGAGGTCGCCGCCGATTTCGAGAAGACGCTGCGATTCTGGCTCGACCGGGGGGTCGACGGTTTCCGGATCGATGTCGCCCACGGCATGGCCAAGCCGGAAGGCCTGCCCGACATGGCCAGGGTCGAGACCAAGATGCTGGTCCACGACGACGACGATCTCCGCTTCAACAACCCCGGTGTGCACGCCATCCATCGCCGCATCCGCACGATCCTCGGCGACTATCCGCACGCGGTGTCGATCGGCGAGGTGTGGGTCGACGACAACACCCGCTTCGGCGAATACGTGCGCCCGGACGAACTGCACCTGGCGTTCAACTTCCGCCTCGCCGAGGCGCCCTTCACCGCCGCGGGGGTGCGCGCGGCGATCACGTTTTCCCTCGATGCGGTGAGCGGTGTCGGCGCGCCACCGACTTGGACGCTGTCCAACCACGACATCGAGCGCGAGGTCACCCGCTACGGCGGCGGCAAGGCCGGAGTGGCGCGGGCGCGGGCGATGATGATGGTCGAGCTGGCGCTGCCCGGCGCGGTGTTCATCTACAACGGCGCCGAACTCGGTCTGCCCAATGTCGACGACCTGCCCGAGGACGCGCTGCAGGACCCGGTGTGGGAGCGGTCAGGGCATACCGAGCGTGGCCGTGACGGGTGCCGGGTGCCGATTCCGTGGGAGGGCGCGAGCACACCGTTCGGGTTCACCGCCGCCGGGCAGGCGTGGCTGCCGATCCCAGCGGACTGGGCCGACCGCACCGTGGAAGCCCAGCTGGAGACCCTGCATTCGACGCTGTCGCTGTACCGGCTGGCGATCGATCTGCGCGGGACAAGGCCAGAGTTCGCCGGCGACCGGATCGAGTGGTACGGCAGCCCCGACGGCTGCCTGGCCTTCCGCAGGCCGGGCGGGCTGGTCTGCGTGCTCAACGCTTCCGACGGGCCGATTCAGCTGCCGCCGGGAGAGGTGCTGCTGGCCAGCGCGCCCATCGTCGACGACCGGTTGCCCGCCGACTCGGCGGCCTGGTTGGTCTGATCACGCCGGACACGCGGCCGTTCGGGATAGCCGGAGGATGAACTACTACACAGCATCGTCTACCGTTGGACCGTGAGCATTCTCGAGACAGTGCTGATCTTCGTCGGCATCCCGGCCGCGATCTATTTCGCGATCGCGGGTTTGTCCTATCTCGGTAAGCCATTCCCCGGTGACAAGCCGGCCCACTTCGCGCTCGGGCAGAAGTGGACCCACTCGCCGGTGCTGTGGAGCGCTACCGACGAGGTGACCGCTGCGGCGGGTCACCACACCGCCGAGTCGCATGGCAGCCATGCGGCTCTCGAAGCCGCGAACGCGGAGCTGATCGGAGGCCGGGCAAGTGGCAAGTTCTAATTGGCCCGCGGTGGTCGAGGCCGACCTGCCGCACGGGTTCGCGCTGACCAGCAGCGGCCGGGTGTCGGGCGTGCACGAGCCGGGCACCGTCTTCGACGAGGTGCCGTTCACCGACCGTGAACGCATCATGCTCGACAACGCGCTCACCGAAGCGACCCGCGCGACCAAGGTCCGCTTCAACATCTACCTCGGCGATCTCGGCAACGACCCGGCGGCCGGCGCGGACGCGGTCCTGCCGAACACCCCCGAGGCGGCCGACTCGGTACTCATCGCGGTCTCGCCGAACCAGCACGCCATCGAGGTGCGGTCCGGTGCGAACGTCGCCGAGCGCGCCAACGACCGCATCTGCCAGCTGGGCGTCACCGCCGCGCTGGCGTCGTTCCGTCAGGGCAACCTGATCGACGGCCTGATCTCCGCCGTCCGTGTGATGGCCGCGGCGATCGGCCGCTAGCTCCTTCTCTTCCGAACGGCGCGTTCACCTTCCGAGGTGAACGCGCCGTTCGTGTTTCCCGCCCCGTGCCCCGATGCCGAAGTTCTTTCCCGAACCGGGAATCAAACGCACCCGCCTAACCTTTCAACTGTTTATTACAGGTTAGAACGTGGAATCATCGCGAGGGATCGAGTCGTGGGCAATCACGCGAAGGAGCAGTCATGACCGGGCATTACGCGCAGGTCGCGTTCACTCCGCTGGTGCGCGAGCATCAGCGCGTCCACGGCAGCCTGCGCGCCTATGAGCGGATGGCGCAGGTGCCCGGGGAAGCCGATCGGATCGGGCCCGACGAGGCCTGGTTCATCGGCGAGCGTGACAGCTTCTATCTGGCGACGGTCGGTGAGACCGGCTGGCCGTACATCCAGCATCGCGGCGGCGCACCGGGATTCCTGAAGGTGCTCGACACGCGCACGCTGGGGTTCGCCGACTTCCGCGGCAACAAGCAGTACATCAGTCGCGGCAATCTCGATCACGACGACCGGGTCTCACTGTTCCTGATGGACTACGCCGCGCAGTCGCGGATGAAGATCTTCGGGCGGGCGCGGGTTGTCGAGGCCGCCGAGGATCCGGAACTCCTCGCCTCGCTCGTGGTCGACGGCTACCGAGCACAGGTCGAGCGGGCGGTGTTGATCGAGGTCGAGGCGTTCGACTGGAACTGCCGCCAGCACATTCCGCCGCTGTACCCGCGGGCCGCGGTCGCCGAGGTGATGCAGGTCCTGCGTGATCGCATCGCCGAGCTCGAGGGCGAGATCACCCGGCTGCGAACCGATTCCGTGCGCGGCTGACTTCGGTGGCGGCGGAATGCCGTCGACCGCTGTCCAGTTGTAACCATTAAAATGCATTTAGATAGTTAGGATGTGACGGGCATGCGGCGTGCGCACCTTGCCTGGGCCGGACTGGCGGCGATGACCGTGTCGTTCGGCCTGAACTTCACCATGGGCGTGTTCTTCGCGCCCACCGCCGCGGCCTACGGCGTCTCGGCGACCGCGCTGGCCGTGGCCGCCGCACTCGGCACCATGGTCACCGGCCTGGCTCAGCACGGGATCGGCAGGTTGCTCGACACGCTCGGACCCAAGCTCGTGCTGATCGGCGGGCTCGGTCTGATCTCGGGCAGCTATCTGGTGCTGGCCATGGTGACCGAGACGTGGCAGTTCGTCGCCGCCTACATGGTGCTCGGCGGACTCGGCTTCGCCTCCTCGTCCACGCTCACGGTGACCACCCTGCTCGGGCGGGCGCACGGTGCGCAGGCGGGGCCCGCCATGGCCAGGGCCGCGATCGGCATCAATCTGGGGCAGCTGATCACGCCGTGGGCGGCCACGGCGCTGTTCGGACCGATCGGTGTGCGCGGCACCTTCGCGCTGCTCGGCGCGATCGGGCTGGCCGCCACCGCCGTGCTGTGGCTGCTGCTGCCCGACGACCAGCGGTCGGCGAGGGTCCCCGGTGCGGGCGAGTCGCTGGCCGATCGGTGGAAAGTGCTGGTGTCCTTCGGGTTACACGCGGCGACCCTCTATGTCGTCGTGCTGATGCTGCCGAAACACGCCGTGGAGCAGGGCTGGTCGGTGGCGGGTGCGGGCAGGCTGGTCGCCTTGGCGGCACTGGCGGCCGGGGTGACCTCGGCGGCGCTGGTGCGGCTGCTGCGGCGGTACCCGCCGGAATCCCTGCTGCGGGTGCTGTATTCGGTGCGCCTGGCCGCGCTGCTGCCCGCGGTGTTCGTGCCGGGGCCGGAGGTGCTGGTCGTGGTGGCCGTGTTGTTCGGTGTCGCGTCGTTCCCGGTCATCCCGCTCACCATGGCGATCCTCTCGCGCGGTCTCGACCCCGCCCGGATGGGCCGCACGCTGGCGCCCGCCTGGGTGATCCACCAGCTCGCCGCCGCCACCGGCCTCGGCGTGGCCACCGTCGTGCACGCCCTCACCGACAGCTACCGCGGCTACTTCGTCCTCGGCCTGGCGTTCACCGTCGCCGCCGCCCTCCTGATCACCCCGGTTCGCCGCCGCGAACCGGTCACCGTATGAAAAGAGAGAGGTCCATCATGAACCAGACCCGCCACAACACCGTCCAGATCCAGGGCCAGACCGTCTTCTACCGGGAGGCGGGCGACCCGAACGCCCCGGCTGTGGTTCTGCTGCACGGGTTCCCGTCCAGCTCGGCCATGTTCCGTAATCTGATCCCCGCGCTGGCCGAGGATTACCATGTGATCGCGCCCGATCATGTCGGCTTCGGCCAGTCCGCCATGCCGCAGGTCGACGAATTCGACTACAGCTTCGAGAAACTCACCGAGATCACCCTGGAACTGCTCGACACCCTCTGCATCGACCGATTCGCGCTCTACATCCAGGACTACGGCGCGCCCATCGGCCTGCGCATCGCCTCGCGCCACCCCGAGCGGGTCAGCGCTCTCATCACCCAGAGCGGCAACGCCTACCTCGAGGGCTTCACCCCGTTCTGGGAGGTGCTGTTCGCGCACGCGAACGACCGCGCCACCCACGAGCCCGAGGTGCGCAAACTGCTCGAACTCGACGCCACGACATGGCAGTACACGCACGGTGTTCCGGCCGACCGGCTCGCGCTGGTCAGCCCGGACACGTGGACCCTCGACCAGGCCTATCTGGACCGGCCGGGCAACAAGGAGATCCAGCTGCAGCTGTTCTTCGACTACAAGAACAACCTCGACGGATACCCCGGCTTCCAGAAGTACTTCGCCGAGCACCGTCCGCCCACGCTGATCACCTGGGGTGAGCACGATGAGATCTTCGGCGCCGACGGTGCCCGCGCCTACCTGCGCGATCTGCCCGACGCCGAACTGCATCTGCTCGACGCGGGCCACTTCGCGCTGGAGACACACGGATCCGAGATCGCGGCGCTGATCCGCGACTTCCTCGGCCGGGTCCTGAGCTGAGTCCGGCGGCTGGGCGTCGTGCGGCGCCCAGCCGTCCCGGCGGCGTCGAGTAACCTGGTCGGCGGTTTATCGGCCGGGTGTGTCGGCCGTCGGTGTAGCGGGGGGAACATGCAGACAGCTATCGCTCGGGTGATCACGGCGGCCGCGGTGGCCTGCCTGGCAGTGTCGGCCTCGGCCTGTGCCGGGGACACGCCGGGCGTGGCCGAGGTCGCGGGCGCACCGCAGTCCGGCTTCTACGCACCGCCCGCGGAATCGATTCCGGGACAGCATGGTTCGGTGATCCGGAGCCAACCGCTGACCGGTTCGCAGGCGGTGCAGGGGGCGCGCAACTCGCTGGTGCTCTACCGATCCGTCGACGCGCAGGGCAAGCCGGTCGCGGTGTCGGGGACGCTCGCGGTCCCGGAGGGGACACCGCCCGCGGGCGGCTGGCCGCTGATCTCCTGGGCGCCGGGCACCAATGGCGTCGCCGACGCGTGCGCGCCCTCGCGCACCGAAGGGTCCTCGCCGGGCAAGGACGAACAGGCCCGCTGGGTCGCCAAGGGCTACGCGGTGGCCAGGACCGACTACCAGGGTCTCGGGACACCGGGCAACCACGGCTACCTGATCGGCGAGACCGAACAGCGGGCGGTGGGCGATTTCGCCACGGCCGCACGCGAAGTCGACAAGTCGGTGGGTTCGCGCTGGGTGGCGATGGGGCATTCGCAGGGTGGTCACGCCGCCCTGTTCGCCGCCGGCGCGGCTGCCGCGTGGGCGCCGGGCTCGGAACTGCTCGGCGCCGTCGCGCTGGCTCCCGCCTCGCACCTGGGGGAGCAGGTGCGGATGGCGAAGTGGACGGTGTCGAACCCGCTCGGCAAGCTCGGCACCGGCGACATCTCGCTGTACGTGCCGCTGCTCGTGCGCGGCGCGCAGACCGTCACCGATGTCGACCCGGCCCGGTTCCTCACCGAGCGCGCGGTCTCGATGCTGCCGTTCGCGGACTCCGAATGCACTGCGGCGCTGCGTGATCGCGGCAAGTGGGGTGGGCTGTCCGCCAAGGACGTGTTCACCAAGGATGGCGACCTGTCCGGACTGCTGCGGGTACTCGACGACAACGATCCCAGCGGATTGCGGTTCACCGCGCCGGTGCTGGTGTTGCAGGGCCGCTCCGACATGACCGTCCCGCTGAAGTCGACCGACGCGATGGTCGCCGAGCAGCAACTGCACGGTCAGTCCGTCGACTACCGCAAGTACGACGACGTCGACCACAGCGGCATCGTGGCGGCCTCCTTCGCCGACGCGCTCGGCTGGGTGGACACCCGCTTCGGCATCACCCGCTGACCCGGGTTACGCCGAGAGCAGAAGAACCGGGTGTGTCGGCACCGGCATCCCTACGCTCGGAGTATGGGCGAACACAACGGGTTGCGGGTGATTCCGGGCGGACGCGGCGAAGGGCGTCCCGAACCGCTGTGGCGTGAGGCCCTCGGTGATCGTCTACGCGCCCTGCGGCTGGAACAGCGCTCCACCCTCGTCGACACCGCGGGCCGGGCGGGGATCTCCCCGCAGTACCTGTCCGAGGTCGAACGTGGACGCAAGGAGCCGTCGAGCGAGATGATCGCGGCCCTCGCGGGTGCTCTCGGTACCTCGCTCAGCGACCTCGTCGCCCAGGTGGCGGAGTCCATGCGCCGACCGGCCGCGGCTCGCGCGGTCGTCCTCGGTGGTGATCGACGCATCGGTACTCAGATCCAGCCCGCCCCGGTGCAGACCTTCGTCGCCCCGAACGCCGTCCTGCTGGCGGCCTGACCCCGATCGGCTGGTTGTCTCGTCCGCGGGGTCCGAGCGCGTCCCACAGAGCCCAGGCCCGCGGGCAAGGGGAGACCAGGCGTGTCAGGCCGTCCGCACGGAATCGATCAGGCCGCGCAGCTGTTCGACGAGGGCGTTCACCGGCATCTCCGGGTCGATCGCGCGCTGTACACCGAGGCCGATGCCGAGCGAGAGTAGTTGCAGCGCGGCGTCTTCGGCGGAAATCGGCAGGTCGAAGCCCATCTCGTCGGCTTGTACCTGGATCAGCGAAGCCAGCACCGTGGTCATCGAGCGGCGGCGTGCGGCCAGTTCGGTGCGGACCTCGGGCATGTGCCGGGTGCTGGTCGCGAATTCGACTTCCAGCGCCGTCCAGCCGACGTCACCGATGTTCTGGTCGGCCCAGCGGGCGAATCCTTCGATCCGCTGCGCCATCGTGTCGTGCGGCAACACCGCGTCGGCGAGGGACTGCGCCCGCTCCACGTGCACGACATCGATCACGGCCAGGCCGAGTTCGTGCTTGGTCGCGAAGTTGGAGTAGACGGCGCCCTTGGAGAAGCCGGCCTCGGCGGCCACCTTCTCCAGTGAGGTCACGTTGTAGCCGTCGGCGAGGAACAGGCGCTTGGCGGTCTCCACCAAACGCTCGCGGGTGAGTGCGTGCGACTCCTTGCGCGTCATTCGGGCCACGACCGAAGTGTAGCAAGACTGGGGTACCGCTAGAACTCAAATACCGTTAGTATCCGAGTTATGACTACACGACGTGGCCTCGCCATCGGGTGCGGCGGTCTGCTCGGCTTCGCCTGGACCGCCGTCGCCCTCGACGCCGTCGAGCGCGCTCTCGACTGGGATGTCCGCACCGCTGACGTGCTGATCGGCACCTCGGCGGGTGCGGAGATCGTCGCCGCGCTCGGCTCCGGGCGCACCCCCGCTGATCTCCTCGCCGCCCTGGACGGCGCGCCGGACGCCGATCCGGTCCTCGCGCAGCACGTGGCCGTCGACCCCGGCACGATGCCGCCGCTGCCCGCGATCGGACTGCCCGGTCTCGGACTCGTCGGCGCCGGTGTGCGCAGCGGTTCGGTCTACACCGCGCTGGCCGGGCTGCTGCCGAAGGGCCGCGGCGACGCCAACTGGCTGCGCGCGTTCGGCCGGGCGCTGGCACCGCGCGGCGGCTGGGTCGATCATCCGGCCACCTGGCTGGTCGCCGCCGACCCCAGCTCCGGAGAGCGGGTCGCCTTCGGTTCGACGGACGCGCCGCATGTCGATCTCGGCTCGGCGATCGCCGCGTCGTGGGCGATCCCCGGCTGGTTCCCGCCGGTGTCGATCGACGGACGCGATTTCGTCGACGGTGGGGCGGTGTCCTCGGTGTCGGCTGATCTGCTGGCCCCGCTGTACCTCGACGAGGTGGTGGTCGTCGCGCCGATGACCTCGGCAGGTGGCGCACCGGCCACCGGCCTGAGCCGCGTCGAACGCCTGCTGCGCGCCCAGATGACCAGGGGGCTGGACCGCGAAGTGGCGTTGCTGCGCGCCGCCGGTACCCGGGTGATCCGGGTCGAGCCCGGCCCCGCCGAACTCGCGGTGATGGGCCCCAATTTCATGGATTCCGCCCGGCGGCAGGCCACGATCGCCGCCGCCCGCCGCATCCTCCCCGGCCGGGTCGCCGACGCGGTCCGGGTTTCTGTCGTCGAAGGAGAAATCGTATGAGCCACCACGAAGTGGTCGTGATCGGTGCGGGCATCTCGGGCATCTGCGCCGCGATCAAGCTCGCCGAGGCCGGTGTCGAGGATGTGCTGATCGTAGAGAAGGCCGAGACCTTCGGCGGCACCTGGCGCGCCAACACCTACCCGGGCTGCGCCTGCGACGTGCCATCGGGCCTGTACTCGTTCTCGTTCGCGCCCAACAGCGAGTGGTCGCGGCTGTTCGCGACCCAGCCCGAGATCCTCGCCTACGTCGACCGCGTCGCGCGCGAGAACGGTCTCGCCGACCGCACCCGTTTCGGTGTGCAGGTGCTCGGTGCGCACTGGGACGAGGCCGACCGGGTATGGCGGCTCGAGACCGGCGACGGCGAGCTCACCGCCCGCTTCGTCGTCTCGGCCGCCGGACCATGGAACGAGCCGCGCGTCCCCGAGATCCCCGGCCTGGCCGATTTCCCCGGCGAGGTGTTCCATTCCGCGCGCTGGAATCACGACTACGACCTGCGCGGCAAGCGCGTCGCCGTGGTGGGGACCGGGGCGTCGGCGGTGCAGTTCGTGCCGGAGATCCAGAAGGACGTCGCCGCGCTGCACCTGTTCCAGCGGACCGCGCAGTGGGTGCTGCCCAAGCTCGACCACCCGGTGCCCGGCCTCGAGAAGCGGTTCATGCGCCGGGTGCCGTTCGCGCACAAGGCATTGCGCTCGGTGGAGTACACGCTGATGGAGGGTCTCGGCGTCGCGTTCCGCAATCCGCGCCCGCTGATGCAGACGGTGCAGTCGGTGGGCTCGGCGTATCTGCGTGCGGTGGTGCGTGATCCGCGGCTGCGGGCCAAGCTCACCCCCGACTACCTGCTCGGCTGCAAGCGAATCCTGTTCTCCAACAGCTACCTCCAGTCGCTGACCAAGGACAACGTCGACGTCCACGCCACCGCCGTCGCCGAGTTCCGCGGCAACACGGTGGTCGGCGCGGACGGCAGCACCGCCGAGGTCGACGCCGTCATCCTCGGCACCGGCTTCCACATCCTCGACACCCCCCTGGCCGACATCGTGCGCGGCGCCGACGGGCGGACCATGGCCGAGCACTGGCAGGGCTCGCCCGAGGCTTACCTGGGCACGGTCACCACCGGTTTCCCCAACGCGTTCACCGTGCTCGGCCCCAGCCTCGGCACCGGCCACTCCTCGGCCTTCGCCATCCTCGAGGCCCAGGTCGACTTCCTGGTCTCGGCAATCGCGAGCGCGCGGCGGCAGGGGTGGGCGATCCTGGATGTGCGACCGGAGGTCCAGGCCCGCTATGTCGACCAGGTGCAGTCCGCGCTGGAGGGCACCGTCTACAACGCGGGCGGCTGCCAGAGCTACTACCTGGATGCCAACGGCCGCAACAGTTTCAGCTGGCCCTGGTCCACCGGCGAGCTGACCCGCCGGGTCAGCGCCTTCGACCCCGACGACTTCACCATCACCACCGACGACGAGATGGCGGTACCGGCATGAGTTACCCACGAATCGACCTGGACGGGGCGCTGGTCGCGATCACCGGTGCCGCACGCGGCATCGGCCTCGCCACCGCGGCGGCCTTCGCGGCCAAGGGCGCCTACGTCGCGCTCGGTGATCTCGACGAGGCGCTGGCGGTGCAGGCCGCCGACGAGATCGGCATCCGGGCCATGGGCCACGTCCTCGACGTCACCGACAAGGACTCGTACGCGGCGTTTCTCGCCGCGGCCGCCAAGTGGCGCGGCGCACCGCTGGACGTGCTGGTGAACAACGCGGGCGTGATGCCCAACGGCGCGTTCCTCGCGCAGTCCGACCGGATCGACCAGCTCACCATGGACGTCAATGTCTACGGCGTCATCCACGGTATGCGCCTTGCCCTGCCCGGCATGGTCGAGCGCGGTTACGGCCACGTCGTGAACGTGGCCTCGCTGGCGGGCAAGTTCCCGATCAAGGGTCTGGCCGTCTACAACGCCAGCAAGTTCGCCGTGGTCGGGCTGACCGCGGCGACCAGGCTGGAGATGGACGCGACCGGGGTCAGCGTGAGCGCGGTGCTCCCGTCGGCGGTGCGCACCGAACTCAGCTCCGGGATCGACTACGGCATCCTGCCCGCCGTCGACCCCGAGGACATCGCCGCCGCCGTGGTCCGCACGGTGAAAACCAGGTCCGCCGAGACCGCGGTGCCGTCCTACGTCGGTCTGGCGGCCAACGCGTCCGGGCTGGTGCCGGAAGCGGTCATGCGAGTCTTCCGCAAGGCCGCCAACGACGACGCCGCGATCACCCGGGTCGACGACGGCGTGCGCCGCGCCTACCTGGATCGCATCGAAAAACAGTGACGCACCGCTGAATCGGGTAGCCCGGGCGTTCACTCCCGTTCGTGCAGCACCTGGTCGACCAGGCCGTATTCGAGCGCGGTGGCGGCGGTGAACACCCGGTCCCGATCGGTATCGCGGCGCAGGGTTTCCGGCGTCTGACCGGTGTGCTTGGACAGGATCGCCTCGATCGCCGCGCGCATCCGGACGATCTCGTCGGCCTGCAGGATCAGGTCAGGGATGGTGCCCTGGCCGCGAGTCGCCGGCTGATGCAACACGATCCGGGTGTGCGGGAGCATCGAACGATGACCCGCCGCGCCGCCTGCCAGCAGGACGGCGCCCACCGCGATGGCCTGGCCGACGCAGGTGGTGTGCACGGGTGCCTTGATGAAACTCATGGTGTCGTAGACGGCGAGCATCGCCGACAGATCGCCGCCCTCGCAGTTGATGTAGAGGCTGATCGGCTGGCCGGGGCTGTCCGATTCCAGGTGCAGCAGCTGGGCGATGAGCGCGTTGGCGACACCGGAGTCGATGGGTGTGCCCAGGTAGACGATGCGCTCGCTGAGCAGATGCGAGTAGATATCGGTGATCCGCTCACCACCGCGATGCTGAGATACGACATTCGGGATTGTGTAACTGGTCACGATGACTCCTCTATGCCGTGATGCCGATGCGGTGACGGTTGGGGACGACCTGGTCGAACGATTCGACGATGTGGTCGATGAAGCCGTACTCGAGCGCTTGGGTCGCGGTGAACCAGCGGTCGTGCAGGGAGTCCTCGTAGACGCGGTCGAAGGGCTGGCCGGTGTCGGCGGCGATCAGGCCGAGCACGGTGTCGACGGTGTAGCGCAGATCATCGGCCTGCACCTCGACCTCTACCGCGCTGCCACCGATACCCGCCGAGCCTTGGTGCATCAGGACGCGCGCGTGCGGCAGGGCGAAACGGCGTCCCGGCGTACCCGAGGACAGCAGGAACTGTCCTGCGCTGCATGCCAATCCGAGCGCGAGTGTGGACACCTCACACGGGACCAGCCGCATGACGTCGCGAATCGCGAGCATCGACGGCACCGAACCGCCGGGGGAGTGGATCCACAGCGAGATCGGCGCCTCGGGCGATTGCGCCGCGAGGGTCAGCAGCTGCGTGATGAGCAGCGTGCCGTTGTCGTCGTCGAGCGGGCCGTCGAGCACGAGGATCCGGCGGCCGAACAGTTGTTCGCGGGCCCGCCAGCTGAACATCGGAGTCTTGTCGTCGTGTGCCATGCGTCCACGGTGCCTCGCGTGCACCGTGATTCGCCGCTTCTGCTGCTTCCAGCAGATCTGCTCACAGCAGCGACACACAGGCCTGGGTTCGGACAGCGCGAAGGCCCGGCGCGGCGAGCTCGCAGCACCGGGCCCTCGGGCGACCGATTACTTGGCGTCGAATTCCCGTGCGCGCAGGGAACGTTCGATGCCGGCCCGGCCCTCGGAGACCAGGCGGTACAGGGCGGGCGGGTGGTCGCCTGCCAGGAACTCGTCGGCCTTGGCGACGGCGTCCTCGGTGATCGCCCAGTGCGGGTACAGGCCGATGACGACGGTCTGGGCGACCTCGCTCGAGCGGCGCTCCCAGACGGCCGGGATCTCGGCGAAGTACTTGTCCACGTACGGGGCGAGCAGCTCGCCCTGACCGGCGGGCGCGAAGCCGCCGACGATGGCGCGGGCGGTGATGTTGGGCACCGAGTCGTCGCCCATCACCGTCGCCCAGGCCCGCTCCTTCACCTCGGCGATCGGGCGGGCGGTGGCTGCCGCGGCGGCCTGGCGCTTGCCCGCCGCCGTCGGGTCGCCCGCCAGCTCGGCGTCGATGGTCGGCGAGTCGACGCCGTCGGCGTCGATCTGCCCGGCCGCCGCCAGCGCGGTGATGATGCGCCAGCGCAGGTCGGTGTCGACGGTGAGCCCGGGCAGCCCGGCCACGGCCGGATCGCCGTCGAGCAGTCGCGCCAGCACGCCGGTGTGGCGCGGCGCGAGCAATGCCCCGGTCAGCGCGTTGACAAAGGCGAGCTGATGATCCGAGCCGGCCTCGGCTTCGCGGGCCAGCTCGAGCAGCCGGTCGGCGAAACCGGGCCAGCCCTCCTGCTCGGCCCACACCGGATCGGCGTAGCTGGAGATGGCGGTGGCGGCCTGCATGAGCAGACGCTGCACCACGCCGATCTCGGACTCCGCGCCGATCCCGCGCTGCACCAGCGCGACGAAATCGCGGGCCTTCATCTCGGCCTGGCGGGTCATCTCCCAGGCCGCCGACCAGGCCAGCGTCCGCGGCAGCGAATCGGCGATGTCACCGATGCGCTGCACGACCACGTCGAGCGAGTCAGGGTCGAGGCGCAGCGAGCAGTAGGTGAGGTCGTCGTCGTTGACCAGCACCAGCTTTCCGCGCGGGACGCCGGCCAGCTCGGGTACCTCGGTGCGGCCGGTCGCGTCGAGGTCGAGCTCGGCGCGGTGGGTGCGCACCAGCTTGCCGTCGACATCGTCGTAGACGCCGACCGCGATCCGGTGCACGCGGTGCTCACCGGCACCCGGCTCGGCGCCCTCCTGCACCACGGCGAAACTCGAGAACGTGCCGTCCGGCGCGACGAGGAAGTCGGGACGCAGGATGTTGAGGCCGGTGGTCTTGAGCCACTGCGCGCCCCAGCTCGACAGGTCGCGGCCCGACGCCTTCTCCAGCGCGGCCAGCAGATCGTCGAAAGTGGCGTTGCCGTAGGCGTGTTCGGCGAAGTAGTCCCGCAGACCGGCCAGGAACGGCTGCAACCCGACGTAGGCGACGAGCTGCTTGAGCACCGAGGCGCCCTTGGCGTAGGTGATGCCGTCGAAGTTGACCTCCACCGCGTGCAGGTCGGGGATGTCGGCGGCGATCGGGTGCGTCGAGGGCAGCTGGTCCTGGCGGTAGGCCCAGGACTTCTCCACATTGGCGAAAGTGGTCCAGGCACTGGTGTATTCGGTGGCCTCGGCCTGGCACAGCACCGAGGCGAAGGTCGCGAACGACTCGTTCAGCCACAGGTCGTCCCACCACTTCATGGTGACCAGGTCGCCGAACCACATGTGCGCCATCTCGTGCAGCACGGTCTCGGCGCGGCGCTCGTAGGACGCGCGGGTCACCTTGGACCGGAAGACGTAATCCTCGAGGAAGGTGACCGCGCCCGCGTTCTCCATCGCGCCCGCGTTGAACTCCGGCACGAACAGCTGGTCGTACTTGCCGAAGGCGTACGGCACGCCGAAGTTGTCGTGGTAGAAGGCGAAACCCTGCTTGGTCTCGGTGAACAGGCGCTCGGCATCCATGTGCTCGGCGAGCGAGGCGCGGCAGAACAGGCCGAGCGGGATCTCGCCGTGGCTGTCGGTGTAGGAATCGGTCCACGTCGCGTACGGACCGGCGATCATGGCGACCAGGTAGGTGCTCATCTTCGGGGTGGTCGCGAAGGTGTGCCGCACGACCGCGCCGACCTTGTGCTCCTCGGTGGTCGCGCCGTTGGAGACGACCCGCCAGTCACCGGGTGCGGTGGCGACGATGTCGAAGGTCGCCTTGAGATCGGGCTGGTCGAAGCAGGCGAACATCCGCTTGGCATCGGCGGTCTCGAACTGCGAGTACAGGTAGACGTTGTCGTCGGTCGGGTCGACGAAGCGGTGCAGGCCCTCGCCGGTGTGCGAGTACTCGCAGTCGGCCTCGACGACGAGCTCGTTGGTCTCGGCCAGATCGGTCAGCGTGATCCCGGTCGACTCGTCGTAGTCGCTCACATCCAGCGGCGTGCCGTTGAGCACGGCCGAACGCACCCGCGGCGCCACCAGATCGATGAAGGTGCTCGCGCCGGGAGTGGCGGTGAAGGTGACGACGGTCTTCGAACCGAAGGTGTCCGACACTTCCGAACCCGCGCCTCGCGGCTGGTCGGTGAGGTCGAGTTCGATCCGATAGTTCTGCACGGCCACGGTCGCGGCGCGTTCGACCGCCTGGTCGCGGGTGAGATTCGGGGCGGACATAGATCTCCTTCGTCGTCGACGAACACGGCACGGTTGCGCGTTCCGGTCTGCACCGGTGCGCACATCAGCGTCAACAATGCCACTTGCCGTCGACCCCCGCTCACGAGTTTCCGGCCTCTCCGCCACCACGTGCCCTGGGTCACCGCCACCGCCACCGCCGGATGCCCGGGGTCGCCGCCACCGCATGCCCGGGGTCGGCGCCACCGCATGCCCGGGGTCGGCGCCGCCGCGCACCTGGTCGGCGGCGCCCACCTGGTCAGGGCACGGTGACCACGAGTTTTCCGAGCGTCCGGTCCGTCTCGCCGAGCGCGTGCGCCTTCGCCGCTTCGGCGAGCGGGAACACCCCGGCGATGGTCGGCGTCAGCTCGCCCGACGCGAGCAGTTCGGCGACGGCGCGCATCCCGGCATGATCGGCCTCGACGAGCAACGCGGCGAAGCGGACGCCCTGCCGGGCTGCCTCGGCGGGCAGGTCGGACCCGTTGCGCGCCAGGATGCTGACGAGCAGTCCGCCGGGGCGCAGTGTCGGTAGCGACCGGCGGCTGTTCTCCTCGCCGAGGGTGTCCAGCACCACGTCGACATCGCCGACCACCTCGGCGAAATCGACCTCCCGGTAGTCGATCAGCTCGTCGGCGCCGAGCGAGCGCAGGTGCTCGTGCTTGGCCGCGCTCGCCGTCCCGATGACATACGCGCCCCGCGACTTCGCGATCTGCACCGCGAGATGGCCGACCCCGCCCGCGGCCGCGTGGATCAGCACCCGCTGTCCCGCTTGGATATTCGCGGTGTCGACCAGGGCCTGCCAGGCGGTGAGCGCGGCGAGCGGCGTGGCACCGGCCACGATGTGGTCGACGTTGTCCGGCTTGCGGGCGAAGGCGCGCGCGGGCCCGACGACGTATTCGGCCAGCGATCCGTGCCCGTGCGGGTAGGGCAGCATGCCGAACACCTCGTCGCCGGGCTCGAACAGGGTGACGCCGTAACCGACGGCCTCGACGACGCCGGAGACATCCCAGCCGAGCACGAAAGGCGGTGCGGGCAGGAACAATCCAGGGAGGGCGCGATGCTTCCAGTCCGTCGGGTTGAGTCCGACCGCGTGGACGCGGACGAGTAGCTGACTCGGGCCGGGGGTGGGGCGGGGGAGTTCGATCTCGCGCAGGACCTCGGGTCCGCCGAGAGTGTCCTGGCTGATGGCGCGCATGGTGTCGGTCATGGGGTCAACGGTGCCGGGTGCGCGGCGTCAGGGAAATGGCAGAGAAGTCATCATCCGATAGAATCGTGCCATGCATCGCGTGGTGGTTCTGGCTCTCGACGGCGTGTATCCGTTCGAACTCGGTACGCCGCAGCGGGTCTTCGGCACCCTCGACGACCGCTACGAGGTGCTCACCTGTTCCGTCGACGCCCGGCCGGTGCGGACCTGCGCCGACTTCCGGATCACGGTCGAGCACGGGCCCGAGTTGCTGGCCACCGCCGACACCGTGGTGGTTCCCGCGTGCGATACCGCCGAGGCTCGCGCCGGGCTGAGCGAGGTGACCCTGGGCGCGCTCGCGCAGATACGGCCCGGCACCCGGATCGTGTCGATCTGCACCGGAGCGTTCGTGCTCGCCGCGGCGGGCCTGCTCGACGGGCGACCCGCGACCACGCACTGGCGCATGGCCGACTCGTTCCGCCGCCACTTCCCGCGGGTGTGGCTCGACCCGGACGTCCTGTTCGTCGACGACGGCGACGTCCTGACCTCGGCGGGCGCGGCCTCCGGCGTCGACCTGTGCCTGCACATCGTGCGCGCCGATCACGGCAGCGCGGTGGCCAACCACGTGGCCCGCCGGTGCGTGGTGCCGCCGTGGCGCGAGGGCGGGCAGGCGCAGTACATCGACCAGCCCGTCCCCGATCCCGCGATCGCGAGCACCGCCGCGACCCGGCACTGGGCGCTCGAACATCTCGAGCTTCCGCTCACCATGGCGGAGCTGGCCGCGCACGCGCGAATGAGTCAGCGCACCTTCGCGCGCCGGTTCGTCGACGAAGTGGGGATGAGTCCCGGTCGCTGGCTCACTCAGCAGCGAGTGGCCAGGGCCAGGCACTTGCTCGAGGCCAGCGAACTGTCGGTCGAGCAGATCGCCGGCCGCGTCGGCTTCGCGACCGGTGCCTCACTGCGCCAGCACTTCCAGGTGGCGGTCGGCGTCGCCCCGCTGGCCTACCGCCGCACCTTCCGCCTCGCCGATGGCGAGCGTGCGACTGCCTGACCGGCCACCCGACGGACCTGCGGCCGGTCCGGATGCGCACCGGTGACCGCCATCGCGGCGGAGCTGCGGCCAGGCCGGGCACGCGCCCGCGACCGCCACCGCGGCGCACCGTGGCCTGGGTGAGAGCGCGCTGCACCGGAATGTGACCGCCCTCGCGTCGTGGTGACCAGGTCGGATTCGGTACCACGAGCGGCCGGTACAGTCCTTACATACCGAGTATGTAAGCCCATCCAGG
Source organism: Nocardia sp. NPDC055053 (assembly GCF_053608285.1). Taxonomy (NCBI): domain Bacteria; kingdom Bacillati; phylum Actinomycetota; class Actinomycetes; order Mycobacteriales; family Nocardiaceae; genus Nocardia; species Nocardia sp. NPDC055053. Next base: position 102,209 of record NZ_JBSGVD010000012.1, read on the forward strand.
ATTCGGAGGCTCGACGTTGAAGCATGTGCACGCCGGGAAAGTTCGTGACCTCTACGAGGACGGCGACACCCTGCTGCTGGTTGCCTCGGACCGCGTGTCGGTCTACGACGTGGTGCTGCCGACGCCGATTCCGGAGAAGGGCGCGCTGCTGACCCAGCTGTCGAACTGGTGGTTCGAGTACTTCACCGGCATCCCCAACCATGTGGTCTCCGCGACCGATGTGCCCGCCGAGTTCGCCGGGCGCGGTATCAGGGTCAAGCCGCTGAAGATGGTGCAGGTCGAGTGCATCGCGCGCGGGTACCTGACCGGGTCGGGGCTCAAGGAGTACCAGCAGTCCGGGACCGTGTCGGGCATCGCGCTGCCGCCGGGGCTGCGTGACGGTGACAAGCTGCCCGAGCCGATCTTCACCCCGTCCACCAAGGCCGCCGAGGGGCACGACGAGGCGATCAGCTTCGCCGACGTGGTGAACCAGGAGGGCCGTGAGGTCGCCGAGAAGCTGCGTGACCTGACCCTCGAGATCTACTCGCGCGGCGCCGAGCATGCCGCGAAGGCAGGCGTGATCGTCGCCGATACGAAGGTCGAATTCGGCTGGGACGGTGACGTGCTCACCCTCGGCGACGAGGTGTTCACCTCCGACTCCTCGCGCTTCTGGCCCGCCGACGAGTGGGAGCCGGGCCGCGCGCAGCGTTCCTTCGACAAGCAGTTCGTGCGCGACTGGTCGACCTCCACCGGGTGGAACAAGGAGTACCCGGGTCCGGAGATCCCCGCCGACGTGGTCGAGGCGACCCGGCGCAAGTACGAAGAGGCCTACGAGCGCATCACCGGCAACACCTGGCAGGGCATCCAGGGCTGATGCCCGCGCGGCACCGGGGCGATGCACCGGCGCCGCATCCGCGCGATGGCCGACCGGACCACGGTCGGCGCGTCAGTGCACCGGCGCGAGAACGCCTTTGACCTCGCAGATGTGGTCCATGTTCGCGTTGCCCCACGCGCCGAGCGTGACGAGCGCCGCGTTCAGCGATACCCCGAGGTCGGTGAGTGAGTACTCCACCTTCGGGGGCACCTGCGCGTAGATCTCGCGGTGGACGATCCCATCGTGCTCCAGCTCGCGCAACTGCTGGATCAGCATCTTCTCGGTCACCCCGGGCACCATCCGCTTGAGGTCGCCGAAGCGCTGGGTGCCGGTCGACAGTGCCCACAGGATCAGGGCTTTCCACTTGCCGCCGACGACGTCGAGCGCGGCATCGATCCCGCACGAGTACGGACGCTCTCGCTGCTTCATGTTCGCCTTACTTACTTTTTGGTGAGTATTGGACTTGATAGTCGGTACTTGTGCAGTGTATCGCTACCGGCGAACCTAGGAGTGCGTTGCCGAGGTGGCGACGAGAGCTTCGAACCAAGGGGAAACATGACCAACTCGGTGACGGCACAGCGGGTTTCGGTGCTCGGTCTCGGTGCGATGGGCTCCGCCCTGGCGCAGGCGCTGCTGACCGGCGGCCATCAGGTGACGGTGTGGAATCGCACCGCGGCGCGGGCCGAGCCGCTGGTGGCGCAGGGCGCGGTGCTCGCGGCGAGCTCCGCCGAGGCGCTGGCCGCGGCCGATCTGGTGATCCTGTGCGTGCTCGACGACGCGGCGGTGCGCGAGCACATCGAGCCGGTCGCGGCGCTACTGCGCGGGCACACGGTGGTGAACCTGACCACCACGACACCGGAACAGGCGCGGGCACTGGGCCGCTGGGCCGCGGACAACGAGGTCGAACTGATCGATGGCGGCATCATGGCGGTGCCGTCGATGATCGGCGGGCCCGGCGCGTTCGTGCTGTACAGCGGCGCGACCGCGGCCTTCGATCGGTACCGCCCGGTGCTCGAACTGTTCGGGCGGGCCGATTTCGTCGGCGCGGATCCCGGCGCGGCGGCGATGTACGACGTGTCGATCCTGGGCGGTATGTACGCGATGTTCGCCGCGTTCCAGCAGGGCGGCGCGATGGTCCGCACCACGGGTGGCACCGCCGCGCAGCTGGCCGCGCTGATGGCCCCGTTCCTCCAGGCCATGGCGACCCTGCTCGCCCAGCACGCGCCCGGCATCGACACCCCGGCGGAGTACGCGCAGGAACAGAGCGACGAATTCACCGCCGCCGCCATCGATCTGATCGACAAGGCGGCCGTCGAATCCGGCAACCCCACCGAACTCTTCGGCGTGCTGCGACGCATGCTCACTGGACTGTGAGCGTGTCCGCTCTCCGGGGGCCCCGACCGCGCGGTGACGGTGACGGTCACCGCGCGGGGCAGGGGCTCAGGCGTCGACCAGGTTCGCCGCGAGGAAGTCGTCGACGAAACCTTCGGCCGTCGCGTCGAACGCGGCGTAGTGGGCGGTGCGGGCGTCGCCACTGATCGCCTCGCCGATGATCAGATTGCCCTCGGCGTCCAGGGTCTGCGGCTGTTCCTCGGCGTCGGGGAGCAGGCCGACCCGGGAGTCGGCGAAACCGCTGTAGTAGGCCAGACCCGCGCTGAGCTGGGCCTCCAGCAACTGCTGCATGCCGGGGAGGATCTCGTCGCCCGCGGTCGCGCCCGCGAGGCCGAGCCACAGGATGCGCTTGCCCGCCAGGCGCGGCTTGCTGCGGCCGTAGGCGAATCCGTAGTTCCAGACGCTGTCGATCCAGCCCTTGAGCGTCGCGGGCACGCTCTGCCAGTAGACCGGGAAGACCACCACCACGACCTCGGCGGCCAGCAGACGCCGCATGTGCGCCTCGGTCCCTGCGGCGTACCGCTTGTCGCGGTTGCCCCAGTCCGGCTGGTCGGCCACGGTCATCCGCGGGTCGAAGTTCTCGGCGTGCAGATCCAGGAAGTCGATCGTGTACCCGGCGGCGGTGAGCCGGGCGGCCGCTCGGCGCGCGATATGGGCGGACAGCGAGTCGGCGCGGTGGTGGGCGAGCACGACAAGCGCTGTGCGAGAGCCTGATTCGGGCTGATTCGACGCGGTGGTGGTCGGCACGGTGGTGGAGGGCGACTGCGACACGGTGGGCTCCCTGTTCGATCGTGAAGTGGGACGGTGTGCCCCGTGTCTTCGAGTTAACCGTGGTTTGTGTGGACGATCTATGGGCGATCATCTCCAGTTGATAGGAGTTCGTCTACGCTGGTGGCATGGACCCGTTGAGTTCGCTGCTGAGTGGCATCCGCGCCGACGGCTCGGTCGTCGCCCATGCCGTGCTGCGCGCACCGTGGACGATCCGCTTCGCCGATCGAGCGCCGCTGATCATGGTGTGCGTGCTGCACGGCGGCGGCACCCTGGTGCTCGCCGACGGGTCGCGCACCCGGCTCGGCGCGGGCGATACGGCGTTGGTGCAGGCCGGTGAACCGTTCCAGTTCAACGATACCGAGGTCGCGACCGATCAGCCGCTCACCGAGTACGAGCTGTCCTGTTTCGTGCCGGACGGGTTCGGCCGGATGTCGTGTGCCACACCGGAATTGACCGAGGAGATCCCCGAAACGGGTGCGCCGGGGGAGACCTCGCTGATCGTCGGCGCCTATCGCGCCTCGGGCAGGCGGCACGAACGCCTGCTGCGCGCCCTGCCGCCGGTGATGGTGGTCGCCGCCGACAGCGATGTGTGCGCCTGGCTCGAGGAATCCGCCGCCGAGGCGGTCCGGCACAGCGCGGGCTCGCAGGCCATGATGGATCGCCTGCTGGACTGGATGCTGGTCTGCAACCTGCGCACCTGGCTCGCCGAGCAGCAGCACTGCGCGCCCGCCTGGTATCGCGGGATGGCCGATCCGGTGGTCGGCCCGGCACTGGAGGCCATCCACGCCAAGCCTTTCGAGCGGTGGACGGTCGCGAGCCTGGCCGCCGAGGCCGCCGTGTCGCGGGCGCTGTTCGCCAAGCGGTTCACCGAGGTGATCGGGGAACCGCCGCTGACCTACCTCACCGAATGGCGGATGGCCGAGGCGGAGGAACTGCTCGCCGATCCCGCGCGCAGCGTCGCCCAGGTGGCGACCACCGTGGGCTACTCCGACGCGTTCGGGTTCAGCGCGGCCTTCAAGCGCTCGCGGGGCAGCAGCCCGACGGAGTTCCGCGCCGCTCTCGTCTGATCAGGTTCGCGGGGTGAGCAGCACCAGCGGGATCTCCCTGGTGGTCTTGGTCTGGTAGTCGCCGTAACCCTTGTATCCCTTGACGACCCGGGGCCACAGCTTCACCCGTTCCTCGGGGGTGGCGATGTGGGCCGTCATCGGCCGGGTCGGGCCGGTCTGCAACGACACCTCGACGTCCGGGTTGTCGCGCAGGTTCAGGAACCAGGCCGGGTGGGTCGGGTCGCCGCCACGGGAGGCAACGACGACGATCGTGTCACCGTCGATGACCGGCGCGGTCAGCATCACCTTGCGCGGTTCGCCGGATTTGCGGCCGATCGTGGTCAGTTCGAGGGAGGGCATCCCGAAGATGCGGTTGCCGATGCGGCCCCCGCTGAGGGCGAGCAGGACGCGGTGGCCGGCGTTCATGATCTTCAGCTGCAGGTCGCTGGGCATGACCGCAATGTACTCCGTCGAGGTAATCGCCCGGCGTGCCCGGCGTCAGCCCAGGTGGTCGGTGAGACGGGTGAGAAAAGGGCGCTGACCTTTCCCGAGTTTGTCCTCGGCGGTGGCCGGATCGAACCAGGCCGCGCGGTCGATTTCGGGGAACACTCCGGTGCGGCCGGAGCGCGGCGGCCATTCCATCTCGAACGTGCCGGGGACTACCTCGGCCGGATCGAGCTCGCCCTCGACGGCCCACACGGTGACGGTCTTGCGCCTGCCGCCGCTGCCGTAGCGCACCTCACCGAGGTCGATCCAGTCGCCCTCGGGGACCGGGAGGCCGAGCTCCTCGGTGAACTCCCTGGCCGCGGCCAGGCGCGCCGATTCCTCGTCGGGGACGTACTCGCCCTTGGGAATCGACCACGCCGAGGAGTCCTTCTTCGCCCACAGCGGGCCGCCCATGTGTCCGAGCAGAACCTCGATCCCGGCGCCGCGGCGGCGGTAGACCAGGACACCCGCACTGAATACATCCGTCACGACTGCGAGTCTGCCAGGACCGCTGTCAGTCGAGTCCATCGACGAACCGGCCGAGCAGGCGGGCGAACGCGGCGCGGTCGGTGCCGGACCAGCCGGTCATCGCGCGGTCGAAGGCGTCGCGACGCCGGTCGTGCGCCCGATCCAGCAGGTTTCGGCCGTGCTCGGTGAGCACGAGCAGCGAACGCCTGCCGTCGGTCTGGTCGGCGACGCGGTGCAGGTAGCCGGCGGTGACGGCGGCGGCGACGAGCTTGCTGGCGCGCGGCTGATCCACGGCCAGCGCGGTCGCGACCGTGGACACGGTCGGCTCGGTCGCGGCCTCGACCACATCGAGCACGTCGAAGGCCTGTCCGCTCGGTTCGTCCGCCGCCAGGGTGCGCCGGGTTTGGCGCCGCCGGATGGCGATCATCGCCCGTTCGATCCGCTCGACCTCGTCCACGGGATCATGCTACCGTCGAACATATACATGTAAAAGAACATGTAACTGTCATAGTGCATGAAAGAGTGGATGATGACCGAACGCAGGCTGATCGGTTACCAGGTCAAACGCCTGGACCAGCTCATCGAGGCGACCTTCGACCGGGCGGTCGAGAGCGTCGGGATGTCGCGGCGCGAGTGGCAGACGCTCAACACGATCGTCGGCGATCCCGCCGCCGACCTGGTCGACGCGCTGCGGCCCTTCTGGACGGCCGACGGCGAGTCGATCGCCGATGTCACCGCCGCCCTGATCGCACGTGGGTGGATCACCCGCGACCCCGACGGCCGGTATGCCGCTACGGACGCGGGGGTGGCAGCGCACGGGACCGCGGCCCGCGCGGTGGGCGTCGTCCGCCGACAGCTGGCGGACGGCATCACCGATGCCGAATTCGCCACGCTCACCACCACTCTCGCGCGAATGATCGCGAACCTCGAACCAGCCGGTTGACCCGTTCCCGGCCTCGGCGCGTTGAACTTGCCGGCACCGACGCCCTCGCGCGTGGGTGCGAGCAGACGTCGAGATGTGAGCTGGCGGGCGCTCACTCACGATTTCGGCGTTGGCGAACATTCGCGCTCACCGGCACGTCCAGCGACGGTCGCGCGGCGAGTTCACTGGGCTGGCGTGGCCTTGCCGGAGTTCGGGCCGACGACTTTCTCGATGCCGGGCTGTTCGGGTGGACGCAAGCGAATCGCCGATACGGCCTCGCCCGAACGCAGGCGGGCGGCGCGGAGCAGTAGGTAGTCGCGCTCCGGCACGCTTGCCGTCTTCTTGGCGGCCAGCTGATAGTGCGCGACGGCAGCGGCGTCATCGCCCGCCATCTCGTGCAGGTGCCCGCGCACCGCGGCGAGCCGGTGGGAGCGGGCCAGCGGCTCCGCGACGGAGTCGGCCACGGTGAGTCCGGCCGCGGGGCCGTGCGCCATGGCGGTCGCCACGGCCCGGTTCAGGGTGACCATCGGGTTCGGGTCGGAACGCTCGATCATGGTGTAGAGCAGCAGGATTCGAGCCCAATCGGTGTCCTCGACCCGAGCTGCCTGCGCGTGCAGGCCCGCGATCGCGGCCTGGATCTGATACCTGCCGGACAGGCCGGCGGGCATGGTCGCGGTGAGCAGGCGCAGTCCCTCGGTGATCTGGGCGCGGTCCCAGCGCGAGCGGTCCTGTTCGTGCAGGGGGATCAGCTCGCCGTGCGGACCGGAGCGGGCGGCGCGCCGGGCATCGGTGAGCAGCATCAGCGCGAGCAGGGCGGTGACCTCGGTGTTCGCGGGCAGCAGGGTGTGCAGCGAGCGGGTCAGCCGGATCGCCTCGGCGGAGAGGTCACCCCGGCGCAGTCCGGCGCCGGAACTGCTGGTGTGCCCTTCGGTGAAGATCACGTACAGCACTTGCAGCACCGCGCTCACGCGCGCGCTGTCGTTCGCGCCGTCGGCGAACGGGCGCTCGGTCTCCGCGAGCCGCCGCTTGGCGCGGGAAATGCGTTGCGCCATGGTCGCTTCCGGGACCAGGAAAGCGGCGGCGATCTCGCCGGTGCTCAGGCCGCCGACCGCGCGCAGGGTCAACGCGATCGCGCCGGCGGGCGGCAGATCGGGATGGCAGCACAGAAAGTACATGTCGAGGGTGTCGTCGCGCCCGGTCGCCTCTACGGGCACATCGCGGACGAAAACCGTTGTCTCCCTGCGCCGCCGCGCGACCTCGGCGCGCACGGCGTCGGCCATCCGGCGCTGCGCCACCTGGATCAGCCAGCCGCGCGGATTGCCCGGCAGGCCGTCGGCACGCCACTGCGTCGCCGCCGCGAGCAGCGCGTCCTGCACGGCGTCCTCGGCCAGGTCGAAATCGCCGAACCGGCGGACCAGTACGCCGAGGACCTGCGGGGCGAGCTCGCGCAGCAGGTCCTCGGTGCGCGGGGCTCGGCTCACTCGGCAGGCGCGCTCATGATCTGGCGCACCTCGATGTACTCGCCGAGCGGCTTGCCGCCAGGGCCGGGTGCGGCCGAGGCCTGCGCGGCGATCTCGATCGCGCGTTCGGGGGAGTCGACGTCGACGATCCAATAGCCAGCCAGGAACTCCTTGGTCTCGGGAAATGGCCCGTCGGCCACCACCGGCGCCGAGCTGCCGTCGGAGCTCACGATCAGTGCCTGCTCTGGACCGGCCAGGCCCTGGGCGTCGACGAGCTCGCCCGCGGCGGCGAGCTGTTCACCCAGCGCCCGCTGGAAATCGATGTGGGCGGCGATGTCCTCGGGCGCCCATTCCGGCAGCGGGGTGCTGCAGTACGCGGCGTCGGAATACGTCTTGACCAGCATGTACTTCATCGGAACTCTCCTGGTTTCGGTGGCGCCATCCTGGCACCCTCGAGGCATGGTCGGAGCCGATGCGCACCGTTCGACACATCGGTTCCCCCGATTGATGTGACCTGCCTCACAAAGGAATGTCGGAATTGGCCAGCCGGTCCGGATCGACCGGCTCGCCCGCCAGGATCAGCTGCTTGATCCGCTCGGTCACGTCCCACACGTTGACGTTCATGCCCGCGCGCACCCGGTTCTGCGGGTCGAGCCAGAACGCGACGAACTCGCGCTCGGCCTGGTCGCCGCGCACCACCACGCGCACGTCGTCGTCACGGCCGACATAGCCGGTGTACTCCATGCCGACGTCGTACTGATCGCTGAAGAAGTACGGAAGCCGGTCGTAGGACGCGGATTTGCCCAGCATGGTCAGCGCGGCCACCGCGGGCTGGTTGAGCGCGGTGGCCCAGTGCTCGACGCGCACGCGCCGGTTCAGCAGCGGATGTTCCTGCTCGGCGATGTCGCCGACCGCGACCACATCCGGGTCGCTCGTGCGCAGACCCGCGTCGACCAGCACGCCGCCGTCGGCCGCGAGTCCGGCCGCGAGCGCCGCCTCGATATTGGGCTGGGCGCCGACCGCGACCAGCACCGCCTCCGTGGGGATCACGGTGCCGTCGCCGAGCTGCACGCCGGTGGCGTTGCCGTCGTCGGTCAGGATCGTGTCGACCTTGGTTCCGGTCCGCAGGTCGACGCCGTGCGCGCGGTGCAGCTCGGCGTAGAACGCGCCCATCTCCGGGCCGAGCGCGCCGATCAGGGGCAGCTCGGCCGCCTCCAGCACGGTCACCTCGACCTGTCTGGCCCGTGCCTGCGCCGCGACCTCGAGGCCGATCCAGCCACCTCCGATGATCACCAGCGTGCGGTGCGTCCGCAGGATCTGGGCGAGCACATCCGAATCGCCGATCGTGCGCAAGGTGTACACATTCCGCGCGTCGGCGCCGGGAATGGGCAGCGTGCGCGGGCGCGAACCGGTGGCCAGCGCCAGCTTGTCGTAGCTCAACGTGGATTCGTCGGGCAGCGTCACCGTGTGGGCGCGCGGGTCGAACGCCGTCGCGGTGGTGCCCAGCCGCAGGTCGATGTGATGATCGCGGTACCAGGAACCCTGGTCGACGGTGAAATCGGGCAACTGCTGGGTGCCCGCCAGATGCTGTTTGGACAGGGGCGGCCGCTCATAGGGCAGCTCCTCCTCGGCGGCCAGCACCGTCACCCGGCCGTCGAAGTCGTTGGCGCGCAGAGCCTCGGCGAGCTTGGCTGCACCGAGTCCGCCGCCGATGACGACGAAATGCTGATTCGAGCTCATGAACGGACTCCTTCTCGCGGACGACCGGGACTCCTCGCCGTCGAGCCTAGTGCGCGAGATCACCGCGAGGGAACGATTCCGGGCGTGGCGCGGTTGCACCAACCGGCGGGGCGTTGCGACCTGCCCACTGTGACTCGAGAGGAAGGCTCCGTGAGCGATCAAGCCACGAAGGACGTCGTCGATTTCTGGTTCGACCCGCTGTGCCCCTGGTGCTGGATCACGTCCCGCTGGATTCTGGAAGTGGAGAAGGTGCGCGACATCGAGGCGCGCTTCCACGTGATGAGCCTGTCGGTGCTCAACGAGGACAAGGACGATCTGCCCGAACGTTACGTCGACCTGATGGCCGCGGGCTGGGGCCCGGTCCGGGTCGCGATCGCCGCCGCCGAGAAGGCGGGCCAGGAGGTCCTCTCGCCGCTCTACACCGCGCTGGGCACCCGCATCCACGAGCGCAGGGACGAATTCGAGCGCGAGACCGCCCAGGAAACCTTCGCCGCGATCGTGGCCGACGCCCTCGCCGAGCTCGACCTGCCCGCCGAACTCGCCGATGCCGCCACCAGCACCGAGTTCGACGAGGCGCTGCGGGAGAGCCACCACGCGGGGATGGACAAGGTCGGCCCCGATGTCGGCACGCCGACGATCCACGTCAACGGGGTCGCGTTCTTCGGTCCCGTGCTCTCGCGCATCCCGCGCGGCGATGACGCTGGCCGCGTGTGGGACGGCGTGGTCGCGCTGGCTTCCTACCCGCACTTCTTCGAACTCAAGCGCACCCGCACCGAAGACCCGGTGTTCGACTGAAGAATGAAAAGGTGGGGTGCCCGGCCGGCACCCCACCCCGTCACACCGGCTTCGGCGGTAGCGCGGGCGGCGCCGCGTTGAGTGGATAGCCGCCGGGCGGCGGGAGCATGCCGGGCTGCGGTGTGCTCGGACGCCAGAACATCGGGCCCGGCTTGCTCCGGTCGCGCAGCGCCCACATCCGCCAGGTCAGCACCGGATGACTCGACATCGCGTTGACCAGCAGTACGAAGCCGCCCTTCTCCCGCGCCGCCCGGTCGGCCATCTCGTCGAACCCGACGGCGGTATTGAGGTACTTGCCCGCGGCGAGGGTGGCCATCGCGCCGGGCGCGCCCAGATGCCGGTTGCAGAAGCCGTGATTGTCGGCGGTGTACTCCTGCGCCCGGATCAGCGACGACCCGAGCAGCGGCAGCCACGGCGCGACGAACATGCCGAGCTGACGCCAATACGACACGTGCCCGGCGGCGATATGGCCGACCTCGTGCCCGATGATGAAGGCCAGCGCGTCGGGTTCGCGGGCGGCGCCGCCGATCTCGAACAGATCGCTGTAGACCACGACGAACCGGCGGAACCCGTGCCCGGACGCGAACGCGTTGATCTGGCCGTTGCCGAGCACCACATACGCGTCGGGCACCTTCGGCATCCCGAATCGCGCCGCGGCCTCCTGCACCAACCGGTAGCCCTCGGGGAACTGCGTCGGCGACATCTTGACGCCGTTGATCCGCATCCGCGCGTAGTTCATGCCTCGGCCCGCCCACAGCAGCACCGGCGCGAACAACAGCAGCAGCACATACGGGCTGGTCAGAATCGAACCGCTGACCTCTTCCCCGTGCTCGTCGACCACGGGATCGGCCACCACCTCGACCACCAGCATCAGCAGTGCGAGCAGATACGCGACCGAGGTGATCATGATGACCACCACCAGCAGCGGGATCTCCCACGGATGCCGGGCGGGCATCCCTAACGGTGACAGGCCCCGCGGCTGGTACTGCGGCGGAAGGGGTGGGGGCGGATACGCGCCGGGAAAAGGCTGGGTCTGCGGAAACGCTCCGGTCTGCGGTGCGGGAAACCCACCGGTCTGCGCGCCCGGCTGCTGCCACGGCGACGGCGGCGCGGTCCCCGGCTGGTCGGCAGACGGCCCAGGCTGAGCGGGTGGGGGACCTGCCGAAGGCGGAGAATGCGGTTCGTGCGGGTGCATGAAAACGACTCTAAGCGGCCTGACACAATCGCAGCCATGCGCGTTTACCTGGGTGCCGACCATGCCGGTTTCGAACTGAAGAATCACGTCAAGGCCCATCTGCAGGAGGCCGGACACGAGGTCGTCGACTGTGGCGCCCTCGAATACGACGCTCTCGACGACTACCCCGCCTTCTGCATCGAGGCGGCCCGCCGCACCGTCGCCGACCCCGGCTCGCTCGGCCTGGTCTTCGGTGGCAGCGGCAACGGCGAGCAGATCGCCGCCAACAAGGTCCCCGGCGCCCGCTGCGCCCTGGCCTGGAGCGTCGAAACCGCCAAGCTGGCCCGCGAACACAACAACGCCCAGCTGATCGGCATCGGTGGCCGCATGCACACCACCGAGGAAGCACTGGCTATCGTCGACGCGTTCATCGCGCAGCCGTGGTCGGAAGAGGCCCGTCACCAGCGTCGCATCGACATCCTCGCCGACTACGAGAAGTCCGGCGAGGCCCCCGAGGTCCCGGCGTACTGAGATAGGCGGATGAGTTTCGAGAAGGGTGTGTTTCTTGCCTGAGGGGCACACCCTTCATCGCATTGCCCGCCTGCACCAGGAGCGGTTTTCCGGTGGCGCTGTGCGGGTTTCGAGTCCGCAGGGGCGCTTCGCCGAGGGCGCCGCGCTGGTGGACGGGCGGGTGCTGGAGCGGGCCGAGGCCGTCGGTAAGCATCTGCTGCACCACTACGAGTCCGGGCTGACCGTGCACGTGCACCTCGGGTTGTACGGCACGTTCAGCGAGGCCGGGCTGCCGATGGTGCAGCCTGTCGGGCAGGTTCGTATGCGGATGATCGGCGCCGCAACGGAATTCGGAACCGATCTGCGCGGGCCGACCGCGTGCGAGGTGCTCGACCCCGCCGAGGTGGACGCCCTGGTGGCGCGACTGGGCGCCGACCCGCTGCGGCCCGATGCCGATCATGGCCGTGCCGGCGCGCGAATCCGGCGCTCCCGCAGGGCGATCGGCGCGCTGCTGATGGACCAGGCGTTGATCGCCGGCGTCGGCAATGTCTACCGCGCGGAAGTGCTGTTCCGGCACGGCATCTCACCGTTCCGGCCTGGCACGTCGGTGAGCGCGGCCGAATGGGACGCGCTGTGGACCGATCTCGTCGACCTGATGCCGGTCGGCGTCGCCACCGGCCGCATGCATGTCGTCCGGTCCGAACACGACACCGGCGCACCGTCGTACGCCAAGGACCGGCCGCGCACCTACGTCTACCGCCGCCAGGGTGAGCCGTGCCGGGTGTGCGCGACACCGATCGCGTACAAGGGCATGGATGGGCGAAATCTGTTCTGGTGCCCGACCTGTCAGCCGCGCTGACTTACGGCCGGTCCGGCCCGCGCGGGTGTGCGACCATAGGCCGGTGACGCGACTCGGGGGAACGGCCGGAACGGATTCGCAGCAGGTAGACGCGGAATATTATGGCGCAGAAGGTGATCCGCGCTATCCATCACCGCGCAGGCTTCGCAACGCGGTGGCCAACGTCGCCGATCTCGTGCTCCCCTACGGCGTGCTCATAGCCGCGTTCCTGGGCGTTGTGCTGCTCGTCGGCCACGAGCGGATCCTCGACATGGACGATCACACCCCGGTGATGCTCGTATGCACGATCTTCGTGCTGGTCATGGTGGTGGCCGACGCCATTGTGCTTCCGGCCGTCGTAGGCGCGACCGTCGGTCAGCTCCTGACCGGCCTGGCGTGGATTCGTGGCACCGACGGCAGCAAGCCGAGCGCACGTGACATGAGGCGGGCGACCTTGCGGCACCGCACCGTGTTCCGGCTCGGTGGCGTCCAGCAATGCGCACCGCTGATCGTCGTGGTCCGCCGGTGCGACATCATCGCGAAACCGCCGGTCGCCGACGCAGGCTACATCGAACACTGACAGGGGTTGAGCCGGAGCGCGAAGTGCAGGCTTCGCGATCCGACTCAGCCCGCGACCGCGGTTCCCAGTTCCGGGTCGCCCGATTCGGCGAGCGCGAAACGCCGCCCGCCCGCGGATTTCGCCGAGTACATCGCGCGGTCGGCGCGACGTAGCAGATCGGTGAAATCGCACGTCTTTCCCGGCGCGCAGAACGCCGTGCCCACGCTGGCCGAGACCGGTACCGGCCCCGCGCTCGACCACACCGGGTCGCGCAGCGCCGCCACCACGCGGTGCGCCAGCTCGCCGAGGGTGTCGCGGCGCGGATTGGCCGCGACAACGAACTCGTCGCCGCCGTACCGGCAGATCACCGTGTCGGGCGGGCACACCTCGCGCAGCCGGTTGGCCAGTTCGACCAGTACCTCGTCGCCGATCGCGTGTCCGTAGCCGTCGTTGATCTGCTTGAACCGATCGAGGTCGACCACCAGCACGCCGACGCCGCGGGTCGGGTCGGCCGCGAAGGCCCGTACTCGTTCCTGCAGCAGCGTGCGGTTGGCCAGATCGGTGAGCGCGTCGTGGGTTGCTTCGTGGCGCAAGCGGTGCTGCAGCGCGGCGATCTCCTGTACGCGCAGTGACACTTTCGCCGAGATGTTCTGTTCCTGTTGCGCGAGCGCGCGTTCCTGCAACGCCTGCGCGTAGCTGTCGATGGCCTGGCTGGCGACCAGCGGCCAGCGGGTGGCCACCAGCGATCCGGGTACGCCGGAGGGGAAGCCGAGCAGCCAGCGGGTGGCATGCGCCAGCATCCTGGTGCGTTCGAACGGCGCCTCGGCCAGCCGGGCGCCCAGCATCCGCGCCTGTGGCACCGGGAACGGTTCGGTCCGAGCCAGATGCAGCAGCCGCTCGACGATCTCGACGAGCACCGGCTCCAGCTGGTGCGGCGCCGTGGACGATCCCGGTTCGGCGCACACCGCGCGGGCCCAGGCGCGGGCCATCGCGGCGACCGGTGGCTCGATGTGGACAGTCATCGATATCACCGGTGGAAGGTGGCGACGGTCTTGCCACCTCGATCGTTCGCACTGCTACGCGGTTGAGTCCACCGAGTTCGGTACACGCTCACCGCCCCCTTTCCAGATACCCCCGTCCGGCAAAAAGGATCCTAGCAAGCCACCCGAGACCTAAAAGCCGCGTAGTAGAACACGTTGCAGGTCTCTCGCGAATGGCGATCGGGTATGACATCGCTGCGGGCGCTCGGGTGTTACACACTTCCCGAAGAAATTTCGGGAGCACCGAAACGTGCAGCGTGTTGCCCATCCCGAGGTGGTGGACGTTGGGTCGCCAATGGGTTCCTCCTGGCAAAGGGGCGAGTCGTGACACAGCGGCCGAGTGACCACGACTCCCCCCGACAAGGAGCCGTCACGCGCCATCTCATGGTGGCCTACTCGCCGCCCACGTGCCAGGTTTTTTAGGAAAATTCTCCTGTTTATTCCCCCGGTGGAGCAGGCGCCGGTCCCCATAAGCGCGCATCAACAATGGTGTCGTCCGAAGGGTTTCCACGGATAGGGCCGTTAGGCCCTAATCGGGCACTGCGCCGGCGGGTGACAGCACCGCGGGGGAGGGCGCGTCGCCGTGCTCGCCAGGGGGCGGATTGGCATTTGTCGCGCGGGATTCGGTACAGTCATGGCGCACACGACATCGTGGCGATCCCATCGATGTCGTATGCCTGCGGGTGTAGTTCAATGGTAGAACCTCAGCCTTCCAAGCTGATGGTGCGGGTTCGATTCCCGTCACCCGCTCAAACATGAATTCCCTCGACGGCGTCGCAGCCTCCGAGGCCTCGGGGTGTAGCGCAGCTTGGTAGCGCATCCGCTTTGGGAGCGGAGGGTCGCAGGTTCAAATCCTGTCACCCCGACCATCACCATTTCGGTAGGAGGGCTCATGTCCACGGAACGCAGGGTCGCCATCGTCACCGGTGCCGCACGGGGTATCGGCGCCGCCGTCGCCGCCAAGCTCGCCGCCGACGGATATGCCGTCGCCGTCCTCGATCTCGACGCCGCAGCCTGCGCCGACACCGTCGCCGCCATCGAAGCCGCCGGGGGCAGTGCCCTCGCGGTGGGCGCCGATGTCGCCGACGAAGCCGCTGTCGCCGCGGCGGTCGAGCGGATCGCCACCGAACTCGGCGCGCCAACGGTCCTGGTCAACAACGCGGGCGTGCTGCGCGACAACCTGCTGTTCAAGATGTCGGTCGACGACTGGGACACCGTCATGAACGTGCACCTGCGTGGCGCCTTCCTGATGACCCGCGCCGTGCAGAAGTACATGGTGGACGCCAAGTTCGGGCGCATCGTGAACCTGTCGAGCACCTCCGCGCTCGGTAACCGCGGTCAGGCCAACTACTCCGCCGCCAAGGCCGGCATGCAGGGCTTCACCAAGACGCTGGCCTTCGAGCTGGGCAAGTTCGGTGTCACCGCGAACGCGATCGCGCCCGGTTTCATCGAGACCGAGATGACCGCGGCCACCGCGGCGCGTGTCGGCGTCGACTTCGAGGCGTTCAAACAGGCGGCCGCGGCGCAGATCCCGGTCAACCGGGTCGGCAAGCCCGAGGACATCGCCAACACCGCGTCGTTCTTCGCGAGCGAGGGCGCCGGGTTCGTGTCCGGTCAGGTCATCTACGTCGCGGGCGGGCCGAAGGACTGATCCGCCGGCCCGTTGCGCGCGAAGAATTTTCGCGTCAGGCGCAGTGGAAGCGGAACTGCGTGCCGACCTTGGTGCCCCTGGTGACCTCGAGCCGGACCGGTTTCACGTTGTCGGCCAGTGCGCAGCCGCCGGGAACGGTGATCACCTTCGCCTCGTAGCAACCGTCGGGCAGGGCCGCGGTGGCGCGTCCGTCGGCGCCGCTGGTCAGGGTCGTGACGACCGTGCTCTCGCCGCAGCGGGTCAGCGTGATCTCGGCGCGGTTGACGGGAATCGGTTCCCGGCCGGTGATGGCCCGGACGGTCAGCGTTCCCGCGCTACTCGTGCCGGGCGGCGCGGGATCGGCGGCCGCCAGTCCGGCGCCGACCAGTGGGCAGAGCACGGACAGGGCGAGCAACGTTCGGCGCATGAACCTCTCCTCGGCAGTGAGTCGGGTCGTCCGCCGCTGATGGTAAGCCCGATTCACCTGGTCGTGGCCGACCGGCGCGGGATGTCGAGTTGACGATTCGGCGACGATGGCGCGACGCCAGATCGAGAAAGACCGCGGCGGGGCCTAACGGGCGGGGGTGATGCCCGCGCGTTCGGCCCAGATCTGTTCGGCGGGCACGGAGATCGTGGTCAGCTCGGGGTAGCGCACCGCCGAGAGGCTGCCGCCGAAGACGGCGCCGGTGTCCAGGCACAGGGTGTTGTTGACCCAGGTCAGCTTGGTGACGGGGGTGTGGCCGTAGAGAACGGTGGCGGTGCCGCGGTAGTCCCTGGCCCAGTCGTAGCGGATGGGCAGGCCGTATTCGTCGTATTCGCCGGTGGGGGAGCCGTAGAGGGCGAACGAGCGGGCCCGGCCGGAGGTGCTGCCGTGCAGGCTTTCCGGCAGACCCGCGTGTGCGACGACCAGCTTGCCGTGGTCGAGCAGGTAGTGGCTGGGCAGCTCGCGCAGGAAAGTGTGTGCGGCGGTGCGGAATTCGAGGTCCTCGTCGGCGAGCTGGGCCAGTGAGCGGTCCAGGCCGTGCGCGATCCGGACATTGCGGCCGTCGAGGGCGCGCACCAGTTTGTAGTCGTGGTTGCCGGTGACGCACAGGGCGGTGCGCGCGGCGACCATGCCCATCGCCAGACGCAGCACGCCGGGGGTGTCGGGGCCGCGGTCGACCAGGTCGCCGACGAAGACCACGGTGCGCCCGTCCGGATGGGCGGCGCCGATCGCCCGGCCGCGCTCGTCGCGGTCGATCAGGTAGCCGAGTTCGCCGAGCAGGGTCTCGAGCTCGCCGCGGCAGCCGTGTACGTCGCCGATCACGTCGAACGGTCCGGTGAGGTCGCGGCGGTCGCGGGGCAGGGTGTGGTCGGTGCGGTGGGACTCGGTCATCGCCTCCATGGTCGTGCAGGCGCGGCCCGGGCCGCAAGCGCGTTACGTCACAGTGGGGATGGCGGCGGCGGGCCAGACCCAGTTCGCGACGACCGGGATGTCCTCGCCGTGCTGCCTGGTCCACCGGCGCGCGGTCAACCTCGCGTCGACCATCTCCTGGCGCAATCCCGCTGCCCGCTCCCGTAAGCCCGGGACCCGGTCGATCACGTCGAGCACCAGGTGGAAGCGGTCGAGGTCGTTGAGCATGACCATGTCGAACGGGGTGGTGGTCGTGCCCTTCTCCTTATATCCGCGCACGTGCAGGTTGGCGTGATTGGTGCGGCGGTAGGTGAGCCGGTGCACCAGCCACGGGTAGCCGTGGAAGGCGAAGATCACCGGGCGGTCGGTGGTGAACAGCGCGTCGAACTCGGGATCGGACAGGCCGTGCGGATGCTCGTCGGCGGGCAGCATGCGCATCAGATCGACGACATTGACCACCCGGATCCGCAGGTCGGGCAGCCGATCACGCAGGATCGCCGCGGCGGCCAGGGTTTCCAGGGTGGGGATGTCACCCGCGCAGCCGAGCACCACATCGGGCGTGGCGCCCAGCTCGTCGTTGTGGCAAGCCCACTCCCAGATGCCGGCCCCGCGAGCGCAGTGCACGGCCGCCTCGGACACCGAAAGCCAGTCGGGCCCCGGCTGTTTGCCCGCGACGACCACATTCGCGTAGTGCAGCGAACGCAGGCAGTGATCGTAGGTGGACAGCAGGGTATTGGCGTCCGGCGGCAGATACACCCGCACGATCTCGGGACTCTTGTTCGCCACGACATCGAGGAAACCCGGGTCCTGGTGGGTGAATCCGTTGTGGTCCTGGCGCCACACATGCGAGGTGAGCAGGTAGTTCAGGCTGGGGATCTTGCGCCGCCACGGCACCGCCAGGCTGGCGTCGAGCCATTTGGCGTGCTGGTTGAACATGGCGTCGACGATGTGGATGAACGCCTCGTAGCAGGTGAACACGCCGTGGCGGCCGGTCAGCAGATAGCCCTCCAGCAGGCCCTGGCACATGTGCTCGGAGAGCACTTCGACGGCTCGGCCGGTCGGTGACAGGTCGACGTCCCAGCGGCCGACCTCGGCCTGCCAGTCGCGCCCGGTCACCTCGAGGATGTCCTGCAATCGGTTGCTGACCAGTTCGTCGGGGGCGAGGGTGAGGAAATTGTGCGGGTTGCGCGCGGTGACATCGCGCAGCCAGCCGCCGAGCACCCTGGTCGCCTCGTGCTGCCCCGCACCCGGCTGCTCGACCTCGACGCCGTACTCGCGCCAGTCGGGCAGGTCCAGGTCACGCACCAGCAGCCCGCCGTTGGCCACCGGATTGAGACTCATCGGCCGGTCCGGGATCTGCTCGAGCAGGGCGGATACCGGCGTGCCGTCCTCGTCGAACAGCTCGTCGGGCCGATACGACCGCAGCCATTGCTCCAGCACGCGCCGATGCCGCGGGTTGGTGCGGGCCGCCGGCAGCGGCACCTGATGGGCGCGGAAGGTGCCCTCGACCCGCTCGCCGTCGACCACCGGGGGACAGGTCCAGCCCTTCGGCGTGTGCAGCACGATCATCGGCCAGCGCGGCCGGGTGCTGACACCGTCCTCGCGGGCCGCGCGCTGGAACCCGGCGATCAGGTCGAGGCAGGTGTCCATCGCGGCGGCCATCGCCTGGTGCACCGGCGCCGGATCGTCGCCGGAGACGATGATCGGCTCGTAGCCGTACCCGCGCAGCAGCGCGACCAGTTCCGCCTCGGGGATGCGGGCGAAGATCGTCGGATTGGCGATCTTGTACTCGTTGAGCGCCAGGATCGGCAGCACCGCGCCGTCGCGGCCCGCGTTGAGGAACTTGTTCGCGTGCCAGCTGCCCGCGAGCGGACCGGTCTCGGCCTCGCCGTCGCCGATCACGCAGAACACCGTCAGATCGGGATGGTCGAGCGCGGCGCCGTAGGCGTGCAGCAGGCTGTAGCCGAGTTCGCCGCCTTCGTGGAACGAGCCGGGCGTCTCCGGCGCGCAGTGACTCGGCACGCCGCCGGGGAAGGAGAACTGGTGGAACAGCCTGCGCATGCCGTCGCCGTCGCGCGGAATATCGGGGTAGAGCTCGGCGTAGGCGCCCTCCAGCCAGGCGCAGGCGTTGGGGCCGGGTCCGCCGTGGCCGGGGCCAGCCACGTAGACGGCGTTCAGGTCGCGTTCCCTGATCACCCGATTCGCGTGCGCCCACACCAGATTCAGGCCCGGCACGGTGCCGAAATGGCCGAGCAGGCGCGGCTTGATGTCCTCGGGCCGCAGCGGCTCGCGCAGCAGCGCATTGCCCATCAGATAGATCTGACCGACCGCCAGATAGTTCGAGGCCCGCCACCAGGTGTCCACCGCGACCAGCTCGTCACGGGTCAGCGGGCCGGGGGCGTCGGTGAGGGCATAGGGCTTCGGGGCGATGGTCTCGCCGTCGCCGCCGCCCACGTTGTCGGCCGCGGTGTCGTGCTCGATATCGCTGGTCCGGGTCATCGCGGACTCTCCTCGCACTGGGTGAGCTGCGGCGTCGTGCGCCGCGGGACCTGTCCGTTGCGCCGATTCGGCACTCGGCGACACCGGTGGAGAAACGCACCGCCGAGCCTACCGCCGTGCCGGTTCCCGGGGCCGGAGCAGCGGTCTATTACTGTGCGGGCCATGCATTCTCTCGGCAGGATCATCGGCATCGGACTCGTCGCGGCCGCCGCGATCGCGACAGCGGCGTGCGGCTCGGACACGGAGTCCTCCGGCACGACGTCGACCACCAGCGCCGCCGCGGGCGCGCCGACGGCGAGCAAGGGCCGCGAGTGCACCGCCGACGACGTGAAGGTCAGCGGTGGCTACGGCGACGCACCGGAGATCACCATCCCCGACTCGTGCGACCCGCCCACGACACTGATCGTCAAGGACCTGGTCGCGGGCAATGGCCCCGGCGCGGTCGCGGGTCAGCCGCTGACCATGAACTACGCGCTGGTCACCTGGTCGGACAAGCAGACCCTCGACAGTTCCTTCAAGCGCGGCAAGCCGTTCCAGCTGACCCTCGGCGCCGGCCAGGTCATCGAGGGCTGGGACCAGGGTCTGCTCGGGGTCCAGCAGGGCGCGCGCAGGCTGCTGATCGTGCCGCCGAACCTCGGCTACGGCGACGGCGGCAACGGCGTCGCGCCGAACGAGACGCTGGTCTTCGTCACCGACGCGGTGCAGGTCGGCCGCTAGCCACCGCCCAAACAACTGCCGATTGCACGGCCGCGACGGCGGTCAACTACCCTGGTCGGGATGCGTACGCGCCCCAGGGTGCGACGCCCCATGCGGGGACACCACATGAACTACGAACCAAGGAG
This sequence comes from Nocardia sp. NPDC055053, assembly GCF_053608285.1. Lineage (NCBI taxonomy): Bacteria > Bacillati > Actinomycetota > Actinomycetes > Mycobacteriales > Nocardiaceae > Nocardia > Nocardia sp. NPDC055053. The sequence continues at coordinate 122,627 of NZ_JBSGVD010000012.1, forward strand.
CATGTCCGTGAAGAGCACCGTCGAGCAGCTGAGCCCGACCCGGGTCCGGATCAACGTCGAGGTGCCCTTCGAGGAGCTGAAGCCCGACTTCGACAAGGCGTACAAGGCGCTGGCCCAGCAGGTCCGCATCCCCGGCTTCCGTCCGGGTAAGGCTCCGGCCAAGCTGATCGAGACCCGCGTCGGCCGTGGCGCCGTGCTGGAGCAGGTCGTCAACGACGCGCTGCCGGGCCGCTACGCCGAGGCCGTGCAGTCCGCCGAGGTGAAGGTCATCGGCCAGCCCGAGATCGAGATCACCAAGATCGAGGACGGCGAAGAGCTGGCGTTCACCGCCGAGGTCGACGTGCGCCCCGAGATCGCGCTGCCGGACTACTCGGGCATCGAGGTCACCGTCGACTCCTTCACCATCGAAGACGCCGACATCGAGCAGCAGCTCACCTCGCTGCGTCAGCGCTTCGGCACCCTGACCGGTGTCGAGCGCGCCGTGCAGGACGGCGACTTCGTGTCGATCGACCTCTCGGCCACCGTCGACGGCGAAGACGTCCCGGAGGCGGCCACCACCGGTCTGTCGCACGAGGTCGGTTCGGGTCAGCTGATCGAGGGCCTCGACGAGGCGATCACCGGTCTGTCGGCCGGCGAGTCGAAGGAGTTCACCTCCACCCTGGTCGCCGGCGAGCACGCCGGTAAGGAAGCCGTGATCACCGTCACCGTGCAGTCGGTGAAGGAGCGCGAGCTGCCCGAGGCCGACGACGAGTTCGCCCAGCTGGCCAGCGAATTCGACACCATCGACGAGCTCAAGGAAGACCTGAAGGGTCGCGTCGAGCGCGTCAAGAAGGTCGAGCAGGCCGGTCAGATCCGTGACAAGGTGCTCGACACCCTGCTCGAGACCGTCGAGGTTCCGCTGCCCGAGGCCGTCGTCAAGGCCGAGGTCGACGCGGTGCTGCACGACGCCGTCCACGGCTTCGACCACGACGAGGCCAAGCTGGCCGAGGCGCTCGAGGCGCAGGGCTCCTCCCGCGAGGAGTTCGACAAGGACACCCAGGAAGCCGCCGAGAAGTCGGTCAAGACCCAGCTGCTGCTCGACGCCATCGCCGAGGCCGAGAACACCCAGGTCGGTCAGCAGGAGCTCACCGAGCGAATCCTGTTCCAGGCCCAGCGTTACGGCATGTCGCCGGAGCAGTTCATCCAGCAGGTGCAGCAGGCCGGTCAGCTGGGCGCGGTGTTCGCCGACGTCCGTCGCGGCAAGGCGCTGGCCGGCGTCGTCGGCCAGGTGAAGGTCACCGACTCCGAGGGCAACGTGGTCGACACCGCCGAAATGTTCGGTGACCCGGCGGATTCCGACGAGACCGAGCAGGTCGAGGCCGCCGCCGAATAGGTTTTGTGATGCCGGTGTGACCGGTACCCCACCCGGGGTGCTTGGATTGCGCTGTGAGCGAAGAAGGGCGGTACCGGGAGTTCGGTGCCGCCCTGCTTCGTTACTGTTTGTGACGACGAACCGTATGGCCGTAGCAATCGGTGAGAAGAGAAGGCAGGTATCCGTGACAATCAACCAGGCAGGGGTCATGACAGCCGCTACTGCTGGTCTCAACCTCAGTGATTCGGTGTACGAGCGGCTGCTGCGCGAGCGCATCATCTTCCTCGGCACCCAGGTCGACGACGACATCGCCAACAAGCTGTGCGCGCAGATCCTGCTGCTCGACGCGGAGGATCCGACCAAGGACATCTCGCTCTACATCAACTCCCCTGGTGGCTCGGTCACCGCGGGCATGGCGATCTACGACACCATGCAGTTCGCCGAGTGCGACATCAAGACCGTCGCGATGGGCCTGGCCGCGTCGATGGGGCAGTTCCTGCTGACCGCGGGCACCAAGGGCAAGCGTTTCGCGCTGCCGCACACCCGGATCATGATGCACCAGCCGTCGGCGGGCATCGGTGGTTCGGCGGCCGACATCGCCATCATGGCCGAGCAGTTCGCGCACACCAAGCGGGAGCTCAACGAGCTGCAGTCGCTGCACACCGGCAAGTCGGTGGAACAGGTGACCGAGGACGCGGATCGCGACCGCTGGTTCACGGCGAAGGAAGCCCTCGAATACGGCTTCATCGACCACGTGGTCAGCCACGCGAACCAGGCGAAGTAACGCCGCCGTCCCCCCTCACTCGAGACAAGCTTGGAGATAACGATGGCCAACCTCTTCGACCCGCGCGCCGGACATGGCGGCTCCGCTGCGGGCCTCCCGCAGGCGCGCTACATCCTGCCGCAGTTCACCGAGCAGACTTCGTTCGGCGTCAAGACTTCCGACCCGTACAACAAGCTGTTCGAGGAGCGCATCATCTTCCTGGGCAACCAGGTCGACGACGTCTCGGCGAACGACATCATGGCGCAGCTGCTGGTGCTGGAGTCCCAGGACCCCGATCGTGACATCACGATGTACATCAACTCGCCCGGTGGCTCGTTCACCGCGCTGATGGCCATCTACGACACCATGCAGTACGTGCGCCCCGACGTGGTGACGGTGTGCCTCGGCCAGGCCGCCTCGGCCGCCGCGGTGCTGCTGGCCGCGGGTGCCCCCGGCAAGCGCGCCGCGCTGCCCAACGCGCGCATCCTGATTCACCAGCCGTCCTCGGGTGGCGTGCAGGGCCAGGTGTCGGACCTCGAGATCGCCGCGGCCGAGATCGAGCGGATGCGCCGCCTGATGGAGGTCACCATCTCGCGCCACACCGGCAAGTCCGAGGAGCAGGTCCGCAAGGACACCGACCGCGACAAGATCCTGACGGCCGAGGAGGCCAAGGAATACGGCATCGTCGACCAGGTCTTCGACTACCGGAAGCTCAGCGGACAGAAGTGACACGCCCGGGCCCGTCGCCGCAGTTTCGGCGGCGGGTCCGCCAATTTCGCGCGGGTTGGCCCACAATGGTGAGAACCCGCACAACCCTGAACAGAAACATGCGCGAGTTGTCGACCTCATTCGCGCACACCAGGTACGGTCGACTCAGGGACCATTGCTCTGATTGACGGCACCGAAACGTATTTCCGGCCCAATCGGGGGACGACGGTCGCACTCGGACAAGGAAGTAGGGACCTACGAGATGGCGCGCATCGGAGACGGCGGCGATCTGCTCAAGTGCTCGTTCTGCGGAAAGAGCCAGAAGCAGGTCAAGAAGCTCATTGCGGGCCCCGGGGTCTATATCTGCGACGAGTGCATCGACCTCTGCAACGAGATCATCGAGGAAGAGCTGGCCGAGTCGAGCGAGGTCAAGCTCGACGAGCTGCCCAAGCCCTCGGAGATCCGGGACTTCCTGGAGAACTACGTCATCGGCCAGGACACGGCCAAGCGCACCCTCGCGGTCGCGGTGTACAACCACTACAAGCGCATCCAGGCGGGCGACAAGGGCCGCGACAGCCGCGGCGAGTCCGTCGAGCTGGCCAAGTCGAACATTCTGATGCTCGGCCCCACCGGCTGCGGTAAGACCTACCTCGCGCAGACGCTGGCGAAGATGCTGAACGTGCCGTTCGCCATCGCCGACGCCACCGCGCTCACCGAGGCGGGCTACGTCGGTGAGGATGTCGAGAACATCCTGCTGAAGCTGATCCAGGCCGCCGACTACGACGTCAAGCGCGCCGAGACCGGCATCATCTACATCGACGAGGTCGACAAGATCGCCCGCAAGAGCGAGAACCCCTCGATCACCCGCGACGTCTCCGGCGAGGGCGTGCAGCAGGCGCTGCTGAAGATCCTGGAGGGCACCCAGGCGAGTGTGCCGCCGCAGGGCGGTCGCAAGCACCCGCACCAGGAGTTCATCCAGATCGACACCACCAACGTGCTGTTCATCGTGGCAGGCGCGTTCGCGGGCCTGGAGAAGATCATCTCCGACCGCACCGGTCACCGCGGCATCGGCTTCGGCGCCGAGGTCCGTTCCAAGGCCGAGGTCGACACCGACGACCACTTCGCCGACGTGATGCCGGAGGACCTGATCAAGTTCGGTCTGATCCCCGAGTTCATCGGCCGCCTGCCGGTCGTCGCCTCGGTGACGAACCTGGACAAGGAATCGCTGGTCAAGATCCTCTCCGAGCCGAAGAACGCGCTGGTCAAGCAGTACGTCCGGCTCTTCGAGATGGACGGCGTCGACCTCGAGTTCACCACCGACGCCCTCGAAGCCGTTGCCGATCAGGCGATCCTGCGCGGCACCGGCGCCCGTGGCCTGCGCGCCATCATGGAGGAAGTCCTGCTTCCGGTGATGTACGACATCCCCGGCCGCGACGACGTCGCCAAGGTGGTCGTCGACGCCGACACGGTCACCGAGAACGTTCTCCCGACGATCGTGCCGCGCAAGACCCAGCGCACCGAGCGCCGCGAGAAGTCGGCCTAGAGCCACGAAAGAAGGGCCCGTACTCCGATCCGGAGTGCGGGCCCTCTTTGCGTACTGCTAGCTCTCGCGGAAGGCCGGAGCCGCCGACAGGAGGTCTTCGGCGTCGTCGTTGGGGATCTCGGCCGAGGCGCGGGCGATGGCGGTGCTGTAGCGGGCGCTGGCGGCGTTGTGGATCATCAGGGCGACACCGATCATCACCGGGGCCACGGCGTGCACCGCGGCGTCGTACCAGTGCCCGGCGCTCAGGTGCGGGTAGGTGTTGAGGGCGATGGTGAGGGTGAGCAGGAACAGCTCGGCGACCAGGACCTGGGTGCGGTTGCCCATCACGCCCCACTCGGCCACGCGGGTGGTGCCGATCATGATGATGATCAGGCAGACGCTGATCATCGCCTCCAGGCCGAAGCTGGCCCAGTAGAGCGGGTCACCCGGCCCGCCGGGGGCGATGTTGTGCTGGACGTTGACCGCCGACCACAGCATGCCCGCGATCACCACGCCCGCCAGCGCGCGCAGCGACCAGGTGCGGTGCTGGTAGAGCGAGGCCAGCCGGGCACGTGGGTTGGATTCGCGGCGCTGCGCGGCGATGGCCTTGCGGGCCAGCATCACGTCGGCCATTTCCGCCCGCTCCATCTCGGCGGTGGTCTCGCGCAGCCGGTCGGCGTGCATGGAGGCCGACTTGATCTGCTTCCAGCGCTGGTCGCGCTCGTAGGTGCGGATCTTCTCGGCGAGTTCGCGCTCGGCGCGCAGCTCGTCCTCGGACAGCGCGTCGGTCAGGGCCGGATCGGACTGGTAGGCGATGCGCCGCCTGGCCCGTTCGACCCGGACCGGCAACGCAACGACCTCGTCATCGAGCGGGTGTTCCTCGCGCATCGCAACTCCAGTTAGCAAAAGGTTTCGCCGGGTCGCGTCATTCTTGCGCATAAGGTGGCGGAGAGCACAACCGCGGGCCGGTTAGGGTCGGCCCGCGGAGGCCGGAAATAGTCTGGCGCACAACTGTGTAGCTGGAACCGCACTGTCACGGGGAGACGGTGACGACCGGGGAACCGGTCGCGCCCGGGACCGAGGAGCTTCGTTGATCCTCCGTGGTTCGCCGTTGAACCTTGATCCCGTTCGGTGCTTCTGTTGATTTTTTCGGCGCAGGCCGGTGTGGTGTTACGCGCGTCTTTCGTCCGTTTAGTCCGTCTTGCTGGTCGTTCACCCATTACGACGGGCTCACGACGCAAAACTCATCGGCGTATCCTCGCGGTGTGTCGGACTGGTGCTGCCGTTCGGTTGCTGTTTACTCGGTCCGTCAATCAGATGTTCGAGTTGTTCGAGTGACGAGTGGAAGCGGAGGAGACATGGCACTGCCTACGATGACCGCCGAACAGCGCACCGAGGCGTTGGCCAAAGCGGCTGCCGTGCGCAAGGCGCGCTCGGAACTGATCGGCAAGGTGAAGGAGGGCAAGGTCACCGTCGCCGATCTGCTCAAGAAGGCCGACAGCGACGACCTGGTCAAGAAGACAAAGGTCGCTGCGGTGATCAAGGCGCTGCCGGGTGTCGGCCCGGTGAAGGCGGCCAAGCTGATGGATCAGGCCGAGATCCCCGAGGATCGCCGCATCGGCGGGCTCGGTGCTCGCCAGCGCGCGGCGCTGCTCGACGCCCTCGAGGCCTGAGCCGAACAGTGATCCGACGCCCGTGGACGCACAGCGTGCACACCACGGGCGTCGGGATAGTTCGTCCTGACGAGGTTTCTCAGACGCAGTAGGTCAGCAGGAAATCGTTGATTCGCAGGCGCCAGCCCGGCTGTAGCTCGATGGGCAGGGTGCCGACGCGGGACCAGCGATCGGAGTCGGGGGCGGCGAAGAACGTACCGGAGGTGGCGGGGGCTTCCCGGACGAACACCTTGCCACGGTCGGGGGCGACGAAGGCATGGACCCGGGAGACGAGCCGGTCGCGTTCGATCAGGATGGGGGTGGCGGCGGCGGCCCGGACCGATTCGTCGCCGGAGGGGTTACGGCCAAGGACATAGGGCCGGTCCAGCGGGTAGCTGAGCCCGTCCTCGGTGACCAGGGCACCGCGCGGACTGCTCGGCTGCGGCCCGGACTTTCCCAGCGCGACGGGCTCGGCCCGCTTCGCCGCATCCAGGGCCTGCGACCAGGCCAGGGGAGCGCTGGTGGCCGGGGTGTTGCGCGGTCCGGTGCTGACGGTGACGCCGTCACCGGTGTTCGGCCGCGAGCCCGTGCTCACCGTCTCGCCGTCGGCGCTGCCCGCGTCGGGCACGAAACCGGTTGCCGGACCAGCGGATCCGGGCGCGGACTCGCCGGGCAGGGCGAAACCCGCGGTGGCGGGCCTTGCCTCGCCGGGCAGGGCGAAACCCGCGGTGGCGGGCCTTGCCTCGCCGGGCAGGGCGAAACCAGCCGTGGCGGGCCTTGCCTCGCCGTTCTCGGCGTGGCCGGACGGCTCGCGCAATGCCCGGAACCCGGTGGCCTCGGTCGCCGGCGGCTCGTCTATCGCCTCGACGCGGCGCGGCGCCGGATTGCGGCGACGGCCGAGGGTGAGCACGAAACCGTTGCCGTTGACGATGCCGGCCCGCAGATCGGTGCGCGGATTGGCGCTGGTCGGGTCGGCCATCTCGGCGCCGACCGCGATCCGCCGGACCGGTTCGCGGATGATCTCGTCGACCCAGGTGAAGGCGCGGTCGCCGGCGAGGCGGCGGTTGCCCTCGGCGCCGGAGATCTCGGCGATCACCGCGCCGCGCAACAGGATCAGCGTCCCGTCGGCGGTGGGCGCAAGCACGCCGAACGGCGGCGGTGCGGAGGCGCCACCGAAGACGACACCGGCTAGTCGCTGGGCCAGCGCCGCACCGGGCGCGGAGGCCGCGGTGCTCATCGCGACGGTTTCGACCGCGCCGAGTAGCCGGTCGGTGGATGGGGTCTCACCTGCCAGATAGACGACGACGTCGCCGAATCGGGCGACGATCCCGGTACCGGGCACGATGGCCACGGTGGACGAATGCGCGCGCATCAATGCCTCCTTGTCGGACTGGCCTTTGTCAGCATAGATCGACTGACGCGCGGGGGTCGGGGGTTGTGGCCACGGCGGCGGCGCCCCGGTCGCGTCGGCCTGCTGCCGCACGGCGGCAGTGCGCCACTGACACTGCCGGTTCGGCCGAGCGCGCTCTCGAACAGTCTGGGCGAAGCGCGGGCCATGCCGAGGATTTCGGTGCGAGGTGCGAACGTTGTTCGTGCCAAACGTCGTTCGTGCGCCGCGTAGGATCGGCGCATGAACGCCGCACCCGTCAGTCGCCGGGCCAGACCGGCGAAAGCCCCGCTCAGCCGCGAGGTGGTCATTCGGACCGGATTGCGCATCCTCGATACCGACGGCCCGGCCGCGCTGACCATGCGCCGGGTCGCCCAGGAACTCGACACCGGCGCAGCCTCGCTCTACGTCTACGTCGCCCATCGCGACGACCTGATGACCGGCATGCTCGACCACGTCCTGTCCACCGTGACCACGCCCACCGATGGTGACTGGCGGCAGCGCCTGACCGCCCTCGTCGAGGACACGATCGAGGCGCTCGGCGGGCACGTGGGTCTCGCGCCGCACGCCTTCGGCAGGCTCCCGGCCACCGAACACGGGCTCGTCCTGATCGAACAATTGCTCGCCCTGCTCCGCGAAGGCGGCCTCGATCCGGCGACCGCCACCTGGGCCGTCGACCTGGTCCACCGGCACATCACCGCCGAAGCCGCCGAGCGGGCTGCCTCCAACGTCAAGGCCGGGACCGAGGCGGAGTACATCGCCGAACTGCCCGCCGAGCGCTACCCGACCATCGTCGCGCTGCGTGCGCAGCTGACGGCGCGCGGCGACGTCCGCGCCCGGTGGGCCCTGCGCGCCCTGCTCAACGGCATCATCGCCACCCCGGCGGACGCGCGGTGACCGGCGTCGATCAGCCAGGGACCGCCGAGCGGCGACCGGCGGTCGGCGGCCCGATCCGGCCCGCGGGCGAGTCCGAGATCCCGGTGCTGCAGGAGATCGAGCAACGTGCCGGTGCGCCGTTCGCCGAGGTGGGCATGACCGCGGTCGCCGAGGACGAGCCGCCGCAGGCCGACACCCTGCGCGAATACATCGCCGCCGAGCGCGCGTGGGTGTGGCCCGACGACACCGGCCGCCCGATCGGCTACCTGGTGCTCGGCTTCGTCGACGGACAGCCGCACATCGACCAGGTGTCGGTCGACCCGGCCTACGCGGGCCTCCGCCTCGGCAAACGCCTCATCGACCACGCGGTCCGCTGGGCGAAAGACCGTGGGCTGCACGAGATCACCCTCACCACCTTCACCGAGGTGCCGTGGAACGGCCCGTACTACGAGCGCCTCGGCTTCACCTACATCCCCGCCGCCGACGAGACACCGGAGCTGCGGGCCATCCGCGCCGCCGAGATCGCCCACGGCCTCGACGAATGGCCGCGCGCCTGCATGCGCGCAGACTTGGGCACGTGGGTCGACGGCTGACCGGTCGCCGACGGGTGATCGTGCCGGTCAGCTGCCGACGACAGCCCGGGCGAAGGCGGCTTCCGCGGCGGGGAGGGCGGCGGCGCGGTCGGACGGGACAAGGCCGATGCGGGAGCGCCGGTCGAGTAGGTCGTCGACGGTGAGGGCGCCCTCCTGGCTGATGGCGAAGTCGAATTCGGCGGCGGTGACGTCGATTCCGGGCGCGACCGGTACGCGCAGGGCGGGGTCGGCCAGCCAGGCCGAGACGATCTGGCCCGCCTCGCTGCCGTAGCGCTCGATGAGTACCGGGGGCGCGTCGATGCGGTCGCGGGCCGCGCCCGCGACCGCGCCGACCAGGGGAAGGCGGGTCGTGCGGCAGGGCGAGGCGGGCAGTGCGGCGTGGGCGACGGCGGCGTCGACGGCGTCCTGGGCCATCTGGCGGTAGGTGGTGAGCTTGCCGCCGACGACGGTGATGAGACCGTCGGGGGAGGTGAGGACCGCGTGCTCGCGGGAGATGTCGGCGGTGCTGTCGTCGGCGGTCTTCAGCAGCGGGCGCAGGCCGGCGAAGCGGCCGCGGATGTCGGCGCGGGTCAGCGGTTCGCGCAGCGCGGTGTTGATGGTGTCGAGCAGGAAGTCGATCTCGGCTTCGGTGGGCTGCGGCTCGTCGGGGATCGGGCCGGGCGCGTCCTCGTCGGTGAGACCGAGGTAGACGCGGCCGTGCGCGGCCGGGAGCGCGAAGACGAAGCGGCTGATGCTGCCGGGGACCGGCACCGTCAGCGCCGCGCTCAGACCGCCGAACGCGGCGGCGTCGAACACCAGGTGGGTGCCGCGGCTCGGCCGCAGTTCGATGCTGTGGTCGACCTCGCCCGCCCACACGCCGGTCGCGTTGATCACCGCGCGCGCCCGCACGGTCAGCGTCTCGCCGGTGCGGGTGTCGCGCAGCTGGACCGAATCGCCGGTCGCGGCAACGGCTTCCATCCGGGTGAGCACCGTCGCGCCCGCGGCGGCCGCGGTGCGGGCCAGCGCGACGACCAGGCGCGCGTCGTCGACGAGCTGACCGTCCCAGGCCTGCAGACCACCGCGCAGCCCCTCGCGGCGCACGGTCGGTGCCAGCCGCAGCGCCTCGGCGGCGGCGACCCGGCGCGAGCGCGGCAGGGTGTCGGCGGAGGTGCGGGCGGCGACGCGCAGGGCGTCACCGGCGGCGAAACCCGCACGGATGAGCGAACTCTGGGCCGTCTTGATGCCCGGCAGCAGCGGCACCAGCTGGGGGAGCGGGCGCACCAGGTGCGGCGCGGTGGTCCGCAGCAGGATGCCGCGCTCGACCGCGCTCTCGTGCGCGATGCCGACCCGCCCGCTCGCCAGGTACCGCAGGCCCCCGTGCACCAGCTTCGAACTCCAGCGGCTGGTGCCGAACGCGAAGTCGGCGCGCTCGACCAGCAGGGTGCGCAGGCCACGGGACGCGGCGTCGAGGGCGACACCGGCGCCGGTCACGCCACCGCCGATCACCAGGACGTCGACTTCGGGTCGATCGCCGAGGGCGGTCAGGTCGGCGGTGCGGCGGGTCGCGTTGAGGGCGAACGTCGAATCAGGAGTCATCACAGTCCTTGTCGCGTGGCGGGAGCAGGTAACCCTCGATCGCCCTCGACAGCTCCGCGTCGAACTGCGCACCGGCCAGCAGCGGCTCCACCGTGCCCGCGGACTGCACCGCGGACTGGGTGATGAGCAGCAGCATGGCCGCCATCTGCTCGGCATCGCCCGCACGGATCGATCCGTCGTCGTGGCCGAGCCGGATCGCGGTCGCGAACAGCTCGATCAGCGTGCGCTGGTTGCGCCCCAACCGTCCGAACACATAGGTGAGCATCAGATCGGTGTCGGTGCGGAAGATCTTGGCGAACACCGCGTTCGCCCGGATCGCCGCCGCACCGGCGACGATGCCACGGACCAGCCGGTCCCGGCCGAGGCCGACATCGGGCATGGTCTCGCCGACGATCGTGCGTAGCTCGCGCACGAGCAGTTCGGCGATCAGCGACCCGGTGTCGGGCCAGCGCCGGTACACCGTCGGCCTGCTGACCCCGGCGCGGCGCGCCACCTCGGTGAGGGTGGTGCGACGGACACCGAAGTCGACGACGCAGGCCCGCGTGGCATCGAGAATCGCCACGTCGGTGGGCGAGAGTTGCTCGTCCGCGTTGGTCGCGATTTCGATCATCGTGCTTCACCCCGGTGTGTTCGGCGGCGCCGGATCCGGTGCCGTGGTCGAGCTGGAACGCTCAAGGGTATCGAGCGGACCAGCGGGGTCGGTGTCGTGAATGCGGGGCAGTGACATCCGACAGCGGTCGGATGCCGGCTCGAGGACTTATCGTACTGGTTACTGCTTGACACTATATGTCAGAATGTAACGCATGGTCGAGACGCAACCCGAAAATCCCGGTGCCACCACCCTGCAGCCGAGTATGGTGTGGGACGCCTGGGGTGTCCCCGCTGGACACCAGCCCCTGTCGGCGCAGATCCGCGGCCTGCTCGCGCAGGTGTTCGGTATCTCGGGCGAGCCGGTGGCGCGTCGCGACGAGGGCGACGTGCCGCTGCGCCCCGCCACTCTCACGGCCGACGATCGGGCCGGGCTCACGGCCATTGTCGGTGACGAACATCTCAGCACCGCCGATGTCGTCCGGCTGCGCCACGCGGGCGGCAAGAGCACCCCGGATCTGTTGCGCCGCCGGGCCGACGGCCCGCAGGACGCGCCCGACGCGATCCTTTTCCCCGCCGATCACGCCCAGGTCCTGGCATTGCTGACTTATTGCTCCGAGCACGGCATCGCCGTCGTCCCGTTCGGCGGCGGCACCAGCGTGGTCGGCGGTGTTGATCCGGTGCGCGGGCGGTTCGCGACCGTCGTCGCGCTGGATCTGCGCAGGCTCGACACCGTCACCGGCGTCGACCCGGTCAGCGGCCTGGCGACCCTGGGCGCCGGTCTCGCCGGGCCGCGGGCGGAGGCGCTGCTCGGCGAGCACGGGCTCTCGCTCGGGCACTTCCCGCAGAGCTTCGAGTTCGCGACCATCGGTGGGTTCGCGGCGACCAGGTCGTCGGGTCAGGCCTCGGCGGGCTACGGCCGCTTCGACGACATGGTCGAGCGACTGGTCGTCGCCACCCCGCAGGGCACCGTCGAACTCGGGCGGGCACCCGCCTCGGCCGCCGGACCTGACCTGCGTGAGTTGTTCGTCGGCTCCGAGGGCACCCTCGGCATCATCACCTCGGTGACGCTGCGCGTGCATCCGGTCCCGGAAACCACTGCCTACCAGGCCTGGTCGTTCCCCGACTTCGCCACCGGCGCGGCCGCGCTGCGCTCGCTGGTGCAGACCGGCGCGGCGCCGACGGTGCTGCGGCTGTCCGACGAAGCCGAGACCGGGCTGAACCTCGCCCGCTCCGGCGACGTCGGCGGCGCCTCAGTCGCGGGCTGCCTGGCCATCACCACCTACGAGGGCACCGAGGAGCACGTCGCCGCCCGCGCGCTGGAGGCGAGCGGGCTGCTGACCGCCGCGGGCGGCACCGCGCTCGGTGCGGCGCCCGCCCAGCAGTGGGAGCACGGCCGCTTCGCCGCGCCGTACCTGCGTGACGCGCTGCTCGACGTCGGCGTGCTGTGCGAGACCCTGGAAACCGCGACCACCTGGGCGAACCTGTCGAACCTGAAGACCAAGGTCACCGGCGCGCTGATGGATTCGCTCGGCGCGCAGGGCACGCCCGCGCTGGTGATGTGCCACATCTCGCACACCTACCCGACCGGCGCCTCGCTGTACTTCACCGTCGTCGCCAAGCAGCTCGACGACCCGATCGCGCAGTGGCACATCGCCAAGTCCGCGGTCGGTGACGCGATCATCGCCGCGGGCGGCACCATCACCCATCACCACGCCGTCGGCGCCGACCATCGTCCGTGGATGTCGGCCGAGGTCGGCGACCTGGGCGTTCGCGTCTTGCGCGCGGTGAAACGCGAACTCGACCCCGCCGGGGTGCTCAATCCTGGAAAGCTGGTGCCGTGAGGGAGCTTTGGCGAGTGAACCGGATGCACAGCGCGCGTTCGCGCACGACGGAGCCGAGCGCCGGCGAGGTGGAGTCGTGAGCGAACTATCGGTGCGGCGGGTCCTCGTCGTCACGAATCCGCATTCGGGTGCGGGGCGTGGTGACGGCGTCGCCGAGGCGGTGCTGGAGCGGCTGCTGGCCCAGGGTGTCGAGGTGGCCGAGGTGCGGGCGCCCAGCGCGGCCGAATCGGTCGAGCAGGTCAGGGCGGCCGTCCAGAGTGAGCTCAGGCGGCCCGACGCGGTGATCTGCGTCGGCGGTGACGGGCTGATGAACGTGCTGCTGGCCGCGGTCGCGCACAGCACCGTGCCGCTCGGTCTGGTGCCCGCCGGCACCGGCAACGACCTGGCCAGGGAGCTCGGCATCCCGACCGGCAACCCGGAGGCGGCCACCGACATCGTGCTGCGCGGCCGGGTTCGCCACATCGATCTCGGCCGGATCGAGTCGACGTACGCGACACCAACCTGGTTCGCCACCGTCGTCGGCACCGGCTTCGACGCGCGGGTCACCCTGCGCGCCAACAAGATGCGTTACCCGCGCGGCCCGCTGCGCTACACCGTCGCCGCGGTGGCCGAGTTGATGCGCGGCTACACGCTGCCGTTCACCATCGAGCTGTCGGGCCTCGCGCCCGGCGCGCTCGACAACCCCGACGGCGAACAGGCGGTGATCCACACCGATGCCGTGATGGCCCCGATCGGCAACACCCGCACCTATGGCGGCGGCATGCTGGTCTGCCCGGAGGCGCTCGCCGACGACGGCTACCTCGACATCACCGTGGTCGGCGCGGTTTCCCGGCTCGAGATGGCGCGGCTGCTGCCCGCGCTGTCGGCGGGCAAGCGCATCGACCATCCGTCGACCAAGCGCTACCGGGCGCGGCGGATCACCGTCACCGCCGATGGCGGCTACGCCACGGCCGACGGCGAACCGGCAGGGATGCTGCCGGTCACCGTGCAGGCGATGCCGGGCGCGCTGACGGTGCTGGTGCCGTAGAGCCGGCGCGGACCGCCCGCGCTGAACATGCACCGATCGCTCGGGCGGTCCCGATTCCGGCCGACGGCGGGATGGTGAATGTTCAGCGCGGTGGTGCCCTAGGCGGCGTCGAAGGTGATGCGGGTGACCGCGCTGAGAGTCGGCCGGTCGACGATCACCACCGACGCCGAGTCCAGCGACTCCGGGACCGTCGATACCGGGCCGCGCGCGCCAAGGGACTGCATCATCCGCTCCCATCGGCGGCAGTGCGCGGAGAACGCCACGCTGTTGACCCGCCTGCCCCGGGTGACCTGCCCGTGCCTGGCCTGCGTCGGCGGCACATCGATCAGCACCATGTGCAGTTCGCGGCGCCCGGCCTCCGCCCAGCGGGCGATCATCCGGCGGCTCCAGGCGAACGTCGCGCAGTCGTGGATAGCCACCGGGCCGTCGGCGGCGCGCAGCGCGTCGCGGATCGCGCGGTAGTGCGCCAGGTGCACCAGCGGCCGCCACAGCGGATACGGCAGCAGGCCGAGCCGGTGCCGCAACCGGTTGCGGGTGTGATTCGAATCGAGCACCAGCGCACCCGAAGCCGTGCGCACCGGCTCCTCGGCGTCGGGACCGGCGGCGAAGAAGCGATGTAGCGCAGTGGATTTGCCCGCGCCGGGCACGCCGGCGAAGACCAGCACGCTGGCGGCGGGGTAGTGGAGCTGGTCGACTTCGCCCGCGCGTAGGTCCACCAGTGCGTGGGGAGCGATGATCCGCGGCGGCGCGGATCGGGGCGGGGGAGTCGCGGCGGAATCGAGCGGGGGCGTCACCCTCTCCAGACTCCGGGAAAGCGGACAATTCGGCAATCCGGGATTACCCGGATGTGCGGCGGAGACGCCTGGCTCACAACAACTTCCGCGTGTCGTTGTGCCCAGGTGACAAATTGCCGCCCGGTCATTGGGAGAAGCTGAGAATTGCCTATGGATCCTCCGGGTCGTGGTGAATCGCCGGTAGTATCACAGGGGTAGACGGAGTCTTCGGTGTCCCTCATCCACCGAAGATTCCGTCTCTGTTTTTCTTCGGGTCTTCCCGCCGGAGGTGGTGGTAAGTCGCGTTGGTAGCGCCCCTTAGGATTGGGGCGTGACCAGCGCAGCCCCAGACAACTCGCGTAATCGTGCCGATGCCCTGCCCAAGAGCTGGAACCCCAGCGAGGTAGAGGCCGACCTGTACGAGGGCTGGGTAGATGCCGGATACTTCGGCGCCGACGCGACCAGCGGCAAGCCCGCCTACTCGATCGTGCTGCCGCCGCCGAACGTCACCGGCACCCTGCACATGGGCCACGCCCTCGACCACACCCTCATGGACACCCTCACCCGCCGCAAGCGGATGCAGGGCTACGAGGTGCTGTGGCTGCCCGGCATGGATCACGCGGGCATCGCGACCCAGACCGTGGTGGAGAAGCAGCTCGCCGCCGACGGCAAGACCAAAGAGGACTTCGGCCGCGAGCTGTTCATCGACAAGGTGTGGGACTGGAAGCGCGAGTCCGGTGGCGCCATCCAGTGGCAGATGCGCGCGCTCGGCGACGGCGTCGACTGGAGCCGCGACCGCTTCACCATGGACGAGGGCCTCTCGCGCGCCGTCCGCACCATCTTCAAGCGCATGTACGACGCCGGCCTGATCTACCGGGCCGAGCGCCTGGTGAACTGGTCGCCGGTGCTGAAGACCGGCATCTCCGACCTCGAGGTCGACTACAAGGACGTCGAGGGCGAGCTGGTCTCGCTGCGCTACGGCTCGCTCGACGACAACGAACCGCACGTCGTCGTCGCCACCACGCGCGTCGAGACGATGCTCGGTGACACCGCGGTGGCCGTGCACCCCGACGATCCGCGCTACGCCGCGATGATCGGCTCGACCGTCTACCACCCGATCACCGGCACCCAGATCCCGGTCATCGCCGACGACTACGTCGACCCGGAGTTCGGTACCGGCGCGGTGAAGATCACCCCCGCGCACGACCCCAACGACTTCGAGATGGGCCTGCGGCACAACCTGCCGATGCCGACGATCATGGACGAGGGCGGCCGGATCACCGGCACCGGAACCGAATTCGACGGCATGGACCGCTTCGAGGCACGCGTGAAGGTGCGCGAGCGCCTCGCGGCCGAGGGTCGCGTCGTCGCGCAGAAGCGGCCGTACACGCACAGCGTCGGCCACTCCGAGCGCTCCGGCGAGCCGATCGAGCCGCGCCTGTCGATGCAGTGGTGGGTCAAGGTGGAGTCGCTGGCCAAGGCCGCCGGCGACGCCGTCCGCGACGGTGACGTGAAGATCCACCCCGCCAGCCAGGAACCGCGCTGGTTCGACTGGGTCGACAACATGCACGACTGGTGCATCTCGCGCCAGCTGTGGTGGGGTCACCGCATCCCGATCTGGTACGGCCCCGAGGGCGAGATCGTGTGCCTGGGCCCGGACGAGGAAGCGCCCGAGGGCTGGGTGCAGGACCCGGACGTGCTCGACACCTGGTTCTCCTCCGGCCTGTGGCCGTTCTCCACGATGGGCTGGCCCGAGGCCACCCCGGAACTGGCGAAGTTCTATCCGACCAGCGTGCTCGTCACCGGCTACGACATCCTGTTCTTCTGGGTGGCCAGGATGATGATGTTCGGCATGTTCGTCAGCGACGACCCGGCGCTCACGGTCGGCAAGGGCGGGCAGAAGCAGGTGCCGTTCGAGGACGTCTTCCTGCACGGCCTGATCCGCGACCAGTACGGCAAGAAGATGTCGAAGTCGCGCGGCAACGGCATCGACCCGCTGGACTGGATCAACTCCTACGGCGCCGACGCGCTGCGCTTCACCCTGGCCCGCGGCGCCCAGCCCGGCGGCGACCTCTCGGTCGGCGAACCGCACGCGCTGGCCTCGCGCAGCTTCGTCACCAAGCTGTTCAACGCCACCAAGTTCGCGCTGATGAACGGCGCGCGCTCCGGCGAGCTGCCGCCCCGCGAGACCCTCACCGACACCGATCGCTGGATCGTCGACCGGCTCGACGAGGTGCGCGCCGAGGTCGACGCCGCGTTCGACGCCTACGAGTTCGGCAAGGCCTGCGAGGCGCTGTACCACTTCGCCTGGGACGAACTGTGCGACTGGTACCTGGAGCTGTCGAAGGTGCAGTTCGCCGAGTCCGACGCGCGCGCCGAGAGCACCGCGGTGGTGCTCGGCACGGTCCTCGACGCGGTGCTGCGCCTGCTGCACCCGGTGATCCCGTTCGTCACCGAGACCCTGTGGAAGGCGCTGACCGGCGGTGAATCGGTGGTCGTCGCCCCGTGGCCCGCCGCGAGCGGCATCGCCACCGACACCGTCGCCGCGCAGCGCGTCGCCGACACGCAGCGCCTGATCACCGAGATCCGCCGCTTCCGCAGCGACCAGGGCCTGGCCGACAAGCAGAAGGTGAAGGCCACACTGGTCGGCCTGGACGAGGCCGGGCTCGGCGCGTTCGCCGGCCCGGTGGCCAACCTGGCCCGGCTGACCGAACCGGGTGACGACTTCGCCACCACCGCCGAGGTGCAGGTCCGCCTGTCCGGCGCGACGGTCACCGTGCAGCTCGACACCTCCGGCGCGATCGACCTCGACGCCGAACGCCGCAGGCTGGAAAAGGATCTCGCGGTCGCGCAGAAGGACCTCGACACCACAACGGCCAAGCTGGGCAACGAGGCGTTCCTGGCCAAGGCCCCGCAGCAGGTCGTCGACAAGATCACCGGCCGTCGGGATGTGGCCGCGGCCGAAGTCGCGCGCATCGGCGCCCGCCTGGCGGAGCTGAGCGGCAAGTGAACGACGAGCCGGAGCCGCAGTACGAAGCCGACGACCACCGCCCGGCTCCACTCGGCGCCGGGCCGTCGCCGGTCGACCTGGCCGAGATGGCGCTGGTCGAGGCCGAGCTGGACAAGCGCTGGCCGGAGACCAAGATCGAGCCGTCGCTGACCCGGATCGCCACGCTGATGGACCTGCTCGGCAACCCGCAGCGCAGCTACCCGGCGATCCACGTCGCGGGCACCAACGGCAAGACGTCGGTGACCAGGATGATCGACGCCCTGCTCACCGCGCTGCACCGGCGCACCGGCCGGATCACCAGCCCGCACCTGCAGCTGGCGACCGAGCGGATCAGCATCGACAACGCCCCGATCAGCCCGGCCCGCTACGTGGAGACCTTCCGCGAACTCGAGCCCTACATCGGGATGATCGATCAGCAGTCCGCGGCGGCAGGCGGCCCGGCGATGAGCAAGTTCGAGGTGCTCACCGGCATGGCGTACGCCGCGTTCGCCGAGGCGCCGGTCGACGTGGCCGTCGTGGAGACCGGCATGGGCGGCACCTGGGACGCCACCAATGTGATCGACGGGCAGGTCGCGGTGATCACCCCGATCGGCCTCGACCACACCGAGTACCTCGGCCCCGACCTGGCCTCGATCGCCGGGGAGAAGGCCGGGATCATCAAGCGCGCGCCCGAGGCGCTGATCCCCGTCGACACCGTCGCGGTGATCGCCGAGCAGGAGCCCGAGGTGATGGACGTGCTGCTGCGCAGGGCCGTCGAGGTCGACGCCGCGGTGGCCCGCGAGGGCGCGGAGTTCCGGGTGCTGGAGCGGGCCGTCGCCGTCGGCGGTCAGCTGCTGACCCTGCAGGGACTCGGCGGCGTCTACGACGAGATCTTCCTGCCGCTGCACGGCGAGCATCAGGCCCGCAACGCCTCGCTCGCGCTGGCCGCGGTGGAGGCGTTCTTCGGCGCGGGCGCGGATCGGCAGCTCGACATCGAGGCGGTGCGCGCCGGTTTCGCGAGCGCGGCCAGCCCCGGCCGGATGGAACGGATGCGCAACGCGCCGACCATCTTCATCGACGCGGCGCACAATCCCGCCGGCGCGCAGGCGCTCGCGAACACCCTCACCAGCGAGTTCGACTTCCGCAAGCTGGTCGGCGTCGTCGCCGTGCTCGCGGACAAGGACGCGGCGGGCATCCTCGACGCGCTGGAGCCGGTGTTCGACGAGATCGTGGTCACCAGCAACGGTTCGCCGCGGTCCATGGAGGTCGACGCGCTCGCCGACCTGGCCGTACAGCGCTTCGGCGACGAGCGGGTGATCACCGCCGACACCCTGCCCGATGCCCTGGAATCGGCGATCGCGCTGGCCGAGCAGGCGGGCGACGACGGTGACGTGATCTCCGGCGCCGGTGTCGTCGTCACCGGTTCGGTGGTGACCGCGGGCGCCGCGCGCGCTCTCTTCGGAAAGGGTCCGGCATGAGTGAGGTTCCACCCCCTGCTACCGACCCGTGGAAGGGTCTGCGCGGGGTCATGGCGGGCACCCTGGTCCTCGAGGCCATCGTGGTGCTGCTGGCGCTGCCGGTGGTCGCCGACGTCGGCGGCGGGATCACCTGGTTCTCCGGCACCTATCTCGTGGTGCTGGCGGTGCTGATGATCCTCGGCGCCGGCGTGCAGCGGAAGCCGTGGGCGATCCCGTTCAACCTCGGCCTGCAGGTGCTGCTGCTGGCAGGCACGTTCATCCACCTCTCGATCGGGATCATCGGCCTGGTGTTCGCCGCGGTGTGGGCGTTCATCCTCGTCCTGCGCTCGGACGTGCAGCGCCGGATGGACGCGGGCCTGCTGCCCAGTCAGCGGATGGGCCGAACTGATACGAGTTCGGCTCAGGGCGGCGACGCCGGTTAGAGTGGCGCCGTGACTGAGCAGACTTTGGTACTCATCAAGCCGGACGGCGTCTCCCGTGGCCTCGTCGGTGAGGTGCTCGCCCGCATCGAGCGCAAGGGCCTGACCCTCGAGGCGCTGGAGCTGAAGAACGTGTCGACCGAGCTCGCCGAAGAGCACTACGCCGAGCACGCCGAGCGCCCGTTCTTCGGATCCCTGATCGAGTTCATCACCTCGGGCCCCGTCGTCGCGGCCGTGCTGTCGGGCCCCCGCGCGATCGCGGCGTTCCGTCAGCTCGCCGGTGGCACCGACCCGGTCGAGAAGGCCACTCCGGGCACCATCCGCGGTGACTTCGGGCTGGAGACCCAGTTCAACCTCGTTCACGGTTCCGACTCGCCCGAGTCCGCCAAGCGCGAGATCGCGCTCTGGTTCCCCGAATTTCCTGCCTGATTCGCGCTGTACTCGCTCGTCGCGTCCGGTGCGGGCGCGACGGGCTCAAGCGGTGCGAGGTTCGCGTGAGTTGCGCCGATGGCGATCCCCGCGCGAACCGTATGGGATACTGACTACGGATGTGTTCGACGCCGATGCTCAAACAGGGCGGTTGGTGACAGCTTGTCGCGCAGGTACGCGACAGCGGTGCCGGACATGACCGGATGACACCGCGGTTGGATGCCGATCATCGCTGCCACGGACGACCCTGTTGCTGGGGTTGCCCGCGCAGGCACGCTGGATGAGCGCTCGGAGCGTGGCGTCACGCCGCACAGCCAGGCGCCGCGTGACCGGTTGGCCCGCCAGATCGATCGAGGTGAGACCGGACACGCGGGGCGAGACCAGATGACCCTCGTACCATCGGGTACGAGGTGCACGGACGATGCCCCCGCGTCGGCCGCGTCACTCCCGTACCGGGGATGGACGCGCCCGGGGGCCCGAGGAGACTTCGTGGCCGATACAGAGCCGCTGGACACAACACAACAGGATGCCGATCAATTGCCGGAGCGAATTCGAGTTCATGCACTGGCCAAGCGGTTGGGAGTGACCAGCAAACGCATCCTGGCCAAACTGGCCGAGCTGGGGGCCGAGGCCCGCAGCGTTCAATCGAATGTGGATCGCGCCGTCGCCGAGACGGTGCGCGACGCGATCGCCGCCGCTGACGCCGACACCGGCGAATCCCCGGCATCCACCACCGCGGCGGCTGACAAGCCGTCGACCGCCCCCGTCGCCGAGCAGCCGGCCGACACGACCACCGCCCCCGCGCCGATGTTCTCGGCACCCGAGGTCGCGCGCACCGACGAAGTGTTCGCCGCGATGGCCGACGACGCGCACACCGGCCTGTTCACCCACCGGACCACCGAGGCGCCTGCCCCGGCCCCGGCCGAGCCGGTGACCTTCGAGGCGCCCGCCTTCACGGCGCCGCTGTTCCTGCCGCCGGACGCCACCGCCGCCGAGGAGGCCCGCAAGCGCCGCCGCGCCGAGCGGACCGTCAAGCGCGCCGAGGAGCCCGTCGAGGAGGCCGAGCCCGAGACCGACACGGTCGAGGACGAGTCCGCCGACGTCGATGCCGCCGGTGACCACGATGCCGACGGTCAGCCGCGGCGCCGTCGTCGTGGCCGTCGTGGTCGCGGCCGTGGTCGTGGCGAGCAGTCCGCCGACGGCGAGGACACCGATACCGACGACACCGAGGACGACACCGCCCCGGCAGCCGAAGCCGCCACCGACGAGGTCGAGCAGGCCGAAGACGTCGAGACCGACACCGAGGACGAGGACGACGCGCAGCCCGATGGCGCGAGCCGTCGCCGTCGCCGTCGCCGCCGCCGCAAGGTCGGCGGGGAATCCGGCGAGGCCGACACGTCCTCGGAGGACGATCCGCCGAACACCGTCGTGCACGAGCGCGAGCCGCGCAACAAGAGCCGTAGCCGGTCCGGGTCCGACGAGGTGCAGGGCATCTCCGGTTCCACCCGGCTCGAGGCCAAGCGCCAGCGCCGCCGCGACGGCCGCGAGGCCGGGCGCCGTCGTCCGCCGATCCTGACCGAGTCGGAGTTCCTGGCCCGTCGCGAGGCGGTCGACCGGGTGATGGTCGTGCGGGAGAAGGCGTTCGACGCCGCCGAGCACGCGCCGGGGCACCAGATCACCACCCAGGTGGCGGTGCTCGAGGACAACATCCTCGTCGAGCACTTCGTGACCAGTTCCGGCCAGGCGTCGATGGTGGGCAACGTCTACCTCGGCAAGGTGCAGAACGTGCTGCCCAGCATGGAGGCGGCGTTCATCGACATCGGCCGTGGCCGCAACGGCGTGCTCTACGCCGGTGAGGTGAACTGGGACGCCGCCGGTCTCGGCGGCAAGGAACGCAAGATCGAGCAGGCGCTCAAGCCCGGCGATCAGGTGCTGGTGCAGGTGTCCAAGGACCCGGTCGGTCACAAGGGCGCCCGCCTCACCACTCAGATCTCCCTCGCGGGTCGCTTCCTGGTGTACGTGCCGGGCGGTACCTCCACCGGGATCAGCCGCAAGCTGCCCGACACCGAGCGCAAGCGGCTCAAGGAGATCCTGCGCGAAATCGTGCCCGCCGACGCCGGTGTGATCATCCGGACCGCGTCCGAGGGTGTCAGCGAGCCCGAGCTGGCGCGCGACGTCGAGCGGCTGCAGGCCACCTGGCGCACCATCGAAGAGGCAGCGGCCAAGGAGTCCAACGCGCCCAAGGCCCTCTACGAGGAGCCGGACCTGCTGGTCAAGGTCATCCGCGACCTGTTCAACGAGGACTTCTCCAAGCTGGTCATCGAAGGTGAGCGCGCGTGGAGCACCGTCGAGAACTACGTGCGCACCGTCGCGCCGGACCTGCTGCCGCGGGTGAACCGGCACGAGAACAACGGTGTCGACGTGTTCGAGACCCTGCGCATCGACGAGCAGCTGGCCAAGGCGCTCGACCGCAAGGTGTGGCTGCCCTCGGGCGGCACCCTGGTGATCGATCGCACCGAGGCGATGACCGTCGTCGACGTCAACACCGGCAAGTTCACCGGTTCGGGGTCGAGCAACCTGGAGGAGACCGTCACCAGGAACAACCTGGAGGCGGCCGAGGAGATCGTGCGCCAGATGCGGCTGCGCGACATCGGCGGCATGATCGTCGTCGACTTCATCGACATGGTGCTCGAATCCAACCGTGACCTGGTGCTGCGCCGCCTCACCGAGGCACTGGGCCGGGATCGCACCCGCCACCAGGTCTCGGAGGTGACCTCGCTCGGCCTGGTCCAGATGACCCGCAAGAAGCTGGGCACCGGACTGGTCGAGGCGTTCTCCACCACCTGTGAGCACTGCCACGGTCGCGGCATCCTCGTGCACTCCTACCCGGTGGACGCCGGGTCGGGTACCGACGAGCAGGCGGGCCGGGCCAAGGAGGGCGGTTCGCGCCGTCGCCGCGGCAAGGACAAGGGCCAGGACAAGCAGGCCGCGTCCGCCGCGCCGTCGACCAACGGCACCGCACCCGCCGCCGAGCACGGTGAGGAGGACATCGCGGTCAAGCGGGCCCATCCGGTCGCGCTCGCGATGGCCGCCCACCACGGTGAGGACGCCGACGAGGCGACGACGGCCCCGGCCGGGGAGGTCGCGGTCGAGGAGACCGTCGCCGCCGAGCCCACCCGGCGTTCGCGGTCGCGGTCGCGCCGGTCGAGCCGGAGTGCGGCGGCCAGTGAGCAGGCCGCCGAGAGCCAGGCGCTGACCGGGGTCATCCCGGCCGAGGCGGAAGCCCCGGTCGAGGAGCCCGCGGCACCGGTCGAGCCGGCGGAGGTGGCCACCGAACCGGCGGCCGCCGAGGTCGAGCCCGAGGCCGCACCGGCCGAGCCCGAACCGGAAGAGGCCGAGCAGGCCCCCGTCGCCGAGGAGCCCGCTCCGCGCGCGCCCCGCAGGCGTCGCGTGGCCCGGTCGACGGCCGCTCCGGCAGCCGACAGTGCGGGCGCGGTGTTCGTGCTCTCAGCGAACGAACAGCCGCCGGCGGCAGCCGTGGTGGACTTCGCCGCCGAGCCGGTGATCGTCCCGGAACGGAAGCCGCGCCGTCGCGCGGTGGCGCGTCCCGCGGGCGCGCCTGCCGCCGAAACGAAGTAACCGCAGGCCCCCGATTCGGCCCTGACCGGCCGAATTGGGGGAGGGGTTGCCATTCTGGTAACCTAGGTCGGTCGCTGCCCCGCGATTGGGCATCTGGCCGAACGGCCGGATGATTCCGCAGGCAGCCAACAGTTCTTCCCCCGCTCTGCGGGGATGAGCCCAGAAATACACGTCGCAGCTGTGGCGTGGACATGTGCAGGACCAACGTGAGTGGAGGAAGCCGACCGATGGCAGCGTACGCAATCGTCAAGACCGGCGGAAAGCAGTACAAGGTCGCGGTCGGTGACCTGGTGAAGGTCGAGAAGATCGAGGGCGAGCCCGGCACCGCCGTGGCCCTGACCCCGGTTCTCGTCGTCGACGGCGCCGATCTGACCACCGACGCCGACAAGCTGGCCAAGATCTCCGTGGCCGCCGAGGTCGTCGACCAGACCAAGGGTCCGAAGATCCGGATCCACAAGTTCAAGAACAAGACCGGCTACCACAAGCGCCAGGGTCACCGTCAGCCGCTGACGGTCATCAAGGTCACCGGCATCAAGTAAGACATCCCGAGGAGACGAAGCAATGGCACATAAGAAGGGTGCATCCAGCTCCCGGAACGGTCGTGATTCGAACGCCCAGCGCCTCGGCGTGAAGCGCTTCGGTGGCCAGAAGGTCAGCGCGGGCGAGATCCTCGTCCGTCAGCGCGGAACCCACTTCCACCCCGGCGTGAACGTCGGTCGTGGCGGCGACGACACCCTGTTCGCCCTCGCGGCGGGCGCGGTCGAGTTCGGCACCAAGCGTGGCCGCAAGACCGTCAACATCGTCGTCCCGGAGCCGGTCCAGGCCTGACCGCCTGGAGCGTCAGCTCCCCACGGACACCGGAGCGGGTCAGGGTTGTTTCCCTGACCCGCTCCGTCGTGTTCGCCCACCCTTACCGCAATCGACCAGTCAGAAGGAGGAGGATCAACCCATGTCCAAATTCATCGACCGCGTCGTGCTGCATGTTCGTGCCGGTAGAGGTGGACACGGTTGCGCCTCGGTGCATCGTGAGAAGTTCAAGCCGTTGGGTGGACCCGACGGCGGCAACGGCGGCAACGGCGGGGACGTGATCCTCGAAGTCGACGGCAACGTCCACACCCTGCTCGATTTCCATTTCCACCCGCACGCCAAGGCGGGCAGCGGCAAGCCCGGCGAGGGCGGCAACCGTGACGGCAAGATGGGCACCGATCTGGTGCTGAAGGTGCCCGACGGCACCGTCGTCGTCGACAAGGACGGGGAGGTCGTTGTCGACCTCGTCGGTGTCGGCAACCGGTTCGTCGTCGCCAAGGGCGGCCGAGGTGGTCTCGGCAACGCCTCGCTGGCTTCCAAGGCGCGCAAGGCCCCCGGTTTCGCGCTGCTCGGTGAAGAGGGCGAAGAGCTCGACCTGGTCCTGGAGCTGAAGTCGGTCGCCGACGTCGGCCTGGTCGGGTTCCCGTCGGCGGGCAAGTCCTCGCTGGTCTCGGTGCTCTCCGCGGCCAAGCCGAAGATCGCCGACTACCCGTTCACCACGCTGGTCCCGAACCTGGGCGTTGTCGCCAGTGGCGATACGACGTTCACCGTCGCCGACGTGCCGGGTCTGATTCCCGGCGCCAGCGACGGCCGTGGCCTCGGCCTGGACTTCCTGCGCCACCTCGAGCGCTGCGCGGTGCTCGCGCACGTCGTCGACTGCGCGACCCTGGAACCGGGCCGCGATCCGGTCTCCGACGTCGACGCGCTCGAGGCCGAGCTGGCCGCCTACAAGCCAGCCCTGGCCGGTGACGCCAGCCTGGGCGACCTGGCCGACCGCCCCCGCGTTGTCATCCTCAACAAGACCGACGTCCCCGACGCCGCCGAACTGGCCGAGATGGTGACCTCCGAGTTCACCGAACGCGGCTGGCCGGTGTTCGAGATCTCCGCGGTGAGCCGCGCCGGTCTGCGTCCGCTGACCTTCGCGCTGGCCGACATGGTCCGCCAGTATCGCGAAGATCACCCGAAGGCCGCCCCGAAGCGCGCGGTGATCCGCCCGATCGCGACCGACGAGTCCGGTTTCAGCGTCATCGCCGACCCGCAGGAGCCCGGTGGCTTCATCGTGCGCGGTACCCGCCCGGAGCGCTGGGTGCGCCAGACCCAGTTCGACAACGACGAAGCCGTCGGCTACCTGGCCGACCGCCTGGCCCGCCTCGGCGTCGAGGCCGCGCTGGTCAAGCAGGGCGCCGAGCCGGGTTGCTCGGTGACGATCGGCGACGTGTCGTTCGAGTGGGAGCCGCAGGTGTCCGCCGGTGTCGACATCGTGCCGACCGGCCGTGGTACCGACCTGCGACTGGAGAACAACGACCGCGTCGGCGCTGCCGAGCGCAAGCTCGCCTCGCGTGCGCGTCGCGGCTTGCTCGACGAAGACGGGAAGTAGGGGTCCGGCCGCGTCGGCGCCGGCCGAAAACCGGTGTCGCGCGCGGCCGTTCGATCGGCATACTGCGGTGGGTCACCGGCATGAGCTGGGACCGTCGACGACGGTGATCGCGGTGCAGGGAGTAAGGCAATGCAGGTGAGTTCGGAGTTGAGTGCGGCGCGCCAGGCCATCGTGTCGGCGCGCGCGGTCGTGGTGAAGATCGGTTCGTCGGCGCTGACCAGCCTCGAGGGCGGTCTCGACACCGATCGGCTCGACCGGCTGGCCGATGCCGTCGAAGCGCGCATGCGTGCCGGGTCGGACGTGGTTGTCGTGTCCTCGGGCGCGATCGGCGCGGGCATCGCGCCGCTCGGATTGTCCCGCAGGCCCAAGGATCTGGCGACCAAGCAGGCCGCTGCCAGCGTCGGCCAGCTGGCCCTGGCACACGCCTGGGGTACCTCGTTCGCCCGCTACGACCGCACCGTCGGTCAGGTCCTGCTCTCCGCCGACGACTTCGCCCGTCGCGAGCACCACCGCAACGCCCAGCGCACCCTCGACCGGTTGCGTTCGCTCGGCGCGATCGCGGTGGTCAACGAGAACGACACCGTGGCGACGGAAGAGATCCGCTTCGGCGACAACGACCGCCTCGCCGCCCTGGTGGCGCACCTGGTCGGCGCCGACGCCCTGATCCTGCTGTCGGACGTCTCGGGCCTCTACGACGGCGATCCCCGCAAGGGCGCCGCGAACTTCATTCCCGAGGTGCGCAGCAGCGCCGACCTCGACGGCGTCATCGCGGGCAGCGGCGGCGCGCTCGGCACCGGCGGCATGGCCTCGAAACTGTCCGCCGCCCGCCTCGCCGCCGACGCGGGCATCCCCGTCCTGCTCGCCTCGGCCGCCGACGCCGCGACCGCGCTCGCCGACGGCACCGTCGGCACCGCCTTCGCCGCCCGCCCGGTTCGCCTCTCCGGCCGCAAGTTCTGGGTCCGCCACGCCGCCGACACCCGCGGCTCGGTCCTCATCGACGCGGGCGCCGTCGAAGCCGTCGCCAAACGCCGCTCCCTGCTCGCCGCGGGCATCACCGGCGTCCGCGGCCGCTTCTTCGGCGGCGACGTCGTCGACCTGGTCAGCCCCGACAACCGCGTGGTAGCCCGCGGCGTAGTCGAATACGACAGCACCGAACTGTCCACCATGCTCGGCCGCTCCACCACCGAACTCCCCGACACCATGCAGCGCCCGGTCATCCACGCCGACGACCTGGTCAAGGTCTGACGCCCGCAGTCTCGTCCTCCGGGGACGGATTCACCCCACGCAGGTAGACCGTTCGCGTGTCGAGGTCGAGCTCACGGCCCGAGCCTGCCTCGACACGCACCAACTGCTTGGATTCACGTTCCTCGACAACGTGTTTGGACGCCGGATCGAACAGGTCGTCCACCACCCCCAGCATGCCGGGCGCGGCACCGGTGGTTCTGCGTATCTTGCGCCAGTAGATCCAGCCTCGCCGCTCCGCCCACAGTGCGAGCTGGTCGAGTCCGATCACGGTCGCGGCGAAGGTCACCGAGAACAGCAAGTACTCCGCTGCGTCCTCCCTGTCCGGCGGTGATCACCGCCGCGGCGGGATGACGCCGGGCTGGTCGAGATCGATCGGTGGTGCGGGTGGCGGCGTAACCGGTTGCGGGCCAGGGACATTCGCACCAGGAATGGGGCCGGTGATACCCGGTTGTCCACCCGGATCGACCGCGCCCCCGGGCACCGGCGGTGCCGGGTTGACCGCATGCGGCTCGGGCGCGCGGGGTGCGGGCTCAGGTGCGGGTGGTTCCGGCGCGGGCTGTTCCGAGGTGGGCGCGGGAGCTTGCGGCGCCGGTTCAGGTGCTCGCGGTGCGGGCTGCGGTGCAGAGGTTTCCGGTTGCGGCGCGGGCTGTTCCGAAGTGGGTGCGGGAGCTTGCGGCGCCGGTTCAGGTGCTCGTGGTGCGGGCTGCGGCGCAGGTTGTTCCGAAGCGGGTGCGGGGGTTTGCGGCGCTGGTTCGGGGGCCTGCGGTGCTGATGTTTCGGGTTGCGGTGCAGGCTGCTCCGAGGTGGGCGGAAGAGTCTGCGGCGCCGGTTCCGGGGGTGCCGGTGTGGGCTGCGGTGTTGATGGTTCCGGTTGTGGCGCAGGCTGTTCCGAGGTCGGCGCGGGGGTCTGCGGTGCCGGTTGTCCGGTGGTGGGCGATGGCGGCTGCTCCGGTGTCGTCGGGGCGGGTGCCGGTTGTTCTGTGGTCGGCGGTGCCGGTGTCGGGGCAGGTTGTTCCGTCGTCTTCGGGACGGGCGTCTCCGAGTCCGGTTGCGCCGGTGACTGTCCCGAGTCCGGTGGAGCGGGGGTCTGGCTCGACGGCGCGGGGGTGGTTCCCGGCTGAGTGGGTTCGGTGCTCGGGGCGGATGGTGCGGGCGTCGTCGTCGGTTCCGGACTCCGGCTCGGTGCGGGACTCTCCCCGCTCGGCGGAGTCTGCGTACCAGGTGCCGCCGCGCCGGGAGTCTGCGAGGTACCGCCCTGTGCCGGCTCACCCTGCGGTGCGCCGGATTCCACGGCTCCTTCCGGCGTCGAGCCGTTGCGCGAACCCCCCTGCCCCGCAGGCGAACCCTGGGCGGTCCCCGGCGCCGCGGGCAACGCGGGCACCCCGGTCCCGGCCAGCGTGTACGCGGGCTTGTAGATCATGTTCATCGCCAGCACCGCCTCCTGGCGCAGCGCTTCGGCCGCCATCTGGGCGTCGATGACATGCGCGGCCTCGAGCAACCGCGCGATGGTCCCGATCGGCCCGGATCCGCCGGGCGCGACCACCGCGAGCTTCACCGCTTCCGCGGCGGCAGCGACCCCGCCGAGGCGGGCGCCGACCTCGCCGAACACCCCGGCCAGCTCGTCGAGCGCGGCCGCGAAGCTGCGGGTACTGGCGAAGGCGGCATCGGCGGCGGCGCCCTCCCAGCCGGTCTCCTCGATGACCCGCTCGGCATTGGACCTGGTCAGCGGCATGGAAGTGGTGAGGGCGGCGGCACTCTCGATCCAGGCCATCGACGCGCCGAGCACGGCGGCCGCGTCGATCTGCTGGGTGCGCGCGTAGATCTGCTCGTGCGGCATGGACTCGAAATGCTCCATCGCACCGATGTAGGTGGGGTCGGTGCCGCTCATCAGCGCAGCCTCGTCTCGACGGCGCGCAGTGCCGCGGCCGCGGCGGCATCGGCCTCGTCCAGCAGACCGCCGCTGAGCAGGAACGCCTCCTTCATCCGGTAGGCGGCTTCGATGTAGTGATCGATCAGGTCGGCGGCGTCACGCGCCTTGTGCGCGAAACCGGCCTGCAGCTGCTTGGCGGAGACGAAACCACCGAAGCCTTCTGCCTCGGAAGCGGATTCGAGCCGCTGCCGAAGCTGGGCGAGCCGATCGGCCTGCTGTTCGTAGAGGTCGGCGCACCGGCGCGCGGCATCGGGATCGAACTTCACGGTCCCCGCCGCGGCGGCGCTGCGGAACCGGGAGATCTCGGCTCTGCTGCTGTCGATCGTCATCGCGTCCCCTCCAGATCGTGCTTCGGCGTCCAGGCTAGCCGGACCTTCTGGTGTTCGAACTGTGCGCCGGTGCGAGCCTGCGCTGCAGTTGGGCGGCGAGCTGACCGGCCGCCGCCGGTACGACGTGCACGGTCTCGCCCGCGCGCAGCAGGTAGCGGCCGTCGCCTGCCACATCGATCCAGCTGTAGTGCACCGGCGGCGCCGGGGTGTCCCGGTCGAGCCCGGTCTCGATGCGGATATGGCCTTCGGCGGTGTGCGGCTTGCGCAGCAGCCGCTGGATCCGGGGGACGGCGGGATGGGCCGCGATCACGGTCTCCTCGTCGCGGACGGCGTCGGCATCGGCCTCGCGCGCCGGTTCGCGTCCGGGCGGTGTGTCGGGCAGGCAGGCCGCGACCCTGGCGCCGATCCCCGCGGTATGACCGATCGAAACACGCACGCTGCCACCGTAATCGGGGCGGGTGCCGGGTTCCTGGAGCACGAGCACCGCGTGGTCGAAGACCGAGCAGGCGAGCAGCCGGATCTCGCTGCCTGGGGTGTGCGCGCCGCCGACGAGCACGATCCTGGCGTGGGGTGCGGCGATGATCCGCAGGCAGGCGGCGAGGTCGGGGTCGCCGCCGCCGGGTAGTCGGTGATCGAGGCCGGCACGCAGGCGGGCGGCCTCGTACTCGGTGCGCGGCGACTCGAGCACCCGGATCGGGAAGGGCGTTCGGTCCTGACCGAATTCCCGCCACACGTGCGCGAATTCGTCAGCGCTGAAGGTCCATCCCATTGCCGATCCCATCCTTACCGAACCAGGACGAGCACAGCCTAACCGCAGTGTCCGATTCCGGCGCATCGATCACCCGCCAAACCTGCCGAATGGAACCTTCCTCACTCGGCTTCGCCACCCGCGGCCAGCTCGCTGCCCGGGGCGGCCGCGGCGGGATCGCTCAGTAGCCCCGCTCCGGCTCGACGATCGCGAGCAGCGGCTCGCCCGCCACGAACCGGGCGATATTCGCGCCGACATGATCGGCGAAGGCCGCCAGCCGCAGCTGCGGCGGATTCGAATCGTGCGGGGTGATGATCGCGTTCGGCAATGCCCACAGCGGATGCCCGTCCGGCAGCGGCTCCGGCTCGGTCACGTCGAGGCCGGCGCCGCCGATCACTCCCCGCGACAGGGCGCTGACCAGCGCGTCGGTATCGATCAGGCTGCCGCGAGCCACATTGACGACCCACGACGACGGCCGCAACCTGGCCAGCTCGTCCGCGCCGATCAGGTGCCGGGTCTGCGCCGTCGCGGGCGCGGCGACCACCACGTGGTCGGTATGCGACCACACCCGGCCCAGCTGCTCGGCGGGCACCGTCTCCACATCGGCCGGAATACCCGTGCCCGTCACCGGCCTGCCCGACCGGTTCACCGCGATCACGTGCGCACCCAGCGGCGCCAGCATCGGAATCAGCGCGCGCCCGATCCCGCCCGCGCCGACGATCGTCACCGTCTTGCCGCGCAACGACCCGACATGCGGGAAGAACTCGCGCTGCTGCCAGGACGTCGCCCGCAGATGCTCGGGCAGATAGCGCACGCCCGCCAGCAGCAGCATGAGCGCGTGCTCGGCGACGCTGTGCGAGAACGCGCCCGCCGCGGAGGTGAACAGCACGTCCGGGTGCGCGCGGAAGACGTCCGCGTCGAAGAAGTCCTCGATACCCGCGGCGGGCAGTTGTACCCAGCGCACCGTGGCGGGCAGCGTGGCGGGGAAGTCGCCGGCTGTGCCGGTCCAGATCAGCGCGTCGGCATCGGTGAGCTCGCCGACCTTCGCGCCCGCTCCGACGACGGCTTTCTCCAGCAGGCGCGGTGTCTGCCGGTCCGGCCCGATCGCGATCGTGGTGGCGGATTCCTGCACGGGTCCTCCTGTGTAGTGAACTGCTGCCGTCGCCGCGCGTGCGCGGACCCGGAGCCTCGATTCTTCCCCGTCGGGCGCGCTCACGATTCGTCGAGGTCGACGGGCTCGTCGATGCCGTGGCGGTCGGCCAGGTCGAGCAGGGGCGTGATGTCGAAGACGGCGTCGTCCATGTCCGCCTGGATGTCGCCGAGTTCGGCGTAGCGGGCGGGGACGGTCTCGATGGTGAAGTCGCGGGGATGGATGTCGTCGATCTCGGTCCAGCGCACCGGGGTCGACACCGTCGCCGCGGGCACGCCGCGGACCGAGTAGGCGGCGGCGATGGTGTGGTCGCGGGCGTTCTGGTTGTAGTCGACGAACAGCTGGGCCGGATCGCGATCGCGCCGCCACCAGGCCGTCGTCACGTCATCGGGTGCCCTGCGCTGCACCTCCTGCGCGAAGGCCAGCGCGGCCCTGCGGACCTGCTTGAACCCGTACTCGGGGGCGATCCGCACGTAGACGTGCAGGCCGGAGCCGCCGGAGGTCTTGGGCCAGCCGACCGCGCCCAGCTCGTCGAGGATCTCGTGCACCACCCCGGCGACCCGCTGCACCCGCGGCCACGGGCACTCCGGCATGGGGTCGAGGTCGATGCGCCATTCGTCGGGGGATTCGGTGTCGCTCGCCCGCGAATTCCACGGATGGAACTCGACCGTCGACATCTGCACCGCCCAGATCACGTCGGCGAGCTCCCGCACGCACAGTTCGTCGGCGTGTCTGCCGTAGCGCGGAAAGTACACGCGCACAGTCGAAATCCAGTCGGGGGCGCCGCCGGGCAGCCGCTTCTGGTGGATCTTCCCGCCGGGCAGGCCCTTCGGGAACCGGTGCAGCATGCACGGCCGGTCCCGCAGCGCGTTCACGATCCCGTCGCCCACGCTCAGGTAGTACCGCACCAGGTCGAGCTTGGTCGCGCCGAGCTCGGGGAAATACACCCGGTCCGGGTTGCTGACCCGCACCGTGTGCTCACCCACCGCCAGCTCGACCGCCGGTGTCGCAGACTTGGCCACCTGCGCAACGATAGACGAGCAGGTCCGCTCCCGGCGGGGGAGCGGACCTGCGGTGGGCGGGTGTGTCAGCCCTGGCGGCTCTCTGCCGGGGGCGTGTAGTAGCTCTCGGCGTAGGAGTACTCCGCCCAGCGGGGCGAGCGTTCCTCGTCGCTGTCGCCACCGTGTCCCGGCCACCAGGCGCGGCGCCCGAGCAGTGCCGTGACCGCCGGGGTGAAGAACAGCGCCATCACGAACGCGGCGATCGCGATGCCCACCGAGATGGCGAAGCCCATCTGCGACAGACTGCTGTTGCCCGCCAGCATCATCGAGGCGAAGGTGCCCGCCAGGATGAGTCCGGCCGCGGCCACCGTAGGCCCGGTGTGCCGCACGGCCAGCGCCGCCGCCTCGCGAGGCGTGTGCCCCTCGCGGGCTTCCTCCCGCAACCGGGCGACCATCAGGATGTTGTAGTCGGTGCCCAGCGCGACGA
This sequence comes from Nocardia sp. NPDC055053, assembly GCF_053608285.1. Classification (NCBI taxonomy): domain Bacteria; kingdom Bacillati; phylum Actinomycetota; class Actinomycetes; order Mycobacteriales; family Nocardiaceae; genus Nocardia; species Nocardia sp. NPDC055053. The sequence goes on from NZ_JBSGVD010000012.1 coordinate 155,534, forward strand.
CGAACAGGTACATGATCACCGGCAGCGTGAAGATCAGCCCGTGCTCGCCCTGGATCTGCTGGAACACCAGCACCGTCGCGCCGAGGGTCGCGGCGAAACCGAGGAATACCGAGGCCATCAGGTACCAGGGTGCGACGAGGCTGCGCAGCAGCAGCGCCAGCACGAGCATGATCAGGATCGCGGCCACCGGGAACACGATCCGGTAGTCGTGGTTCATCGCGTCCTCGAAGTCGACGTACACCGCGGTCATGCCACCGACCGCCGCCGTCGCCCCCGCGGGCGCCGCCTGATGGGCGACCTCGCGCAGCGGGCCTGCCACCGTATCCAGCGCGGTATCGGATTCCGGTGCGTTGGCCAGGGTGACCTGGAAGTTCGCGATCGTCCGGTCCGTCGAGAGCTGCGGCTGCCCGACCTGGCCGACGCCGTCGACCTGGGTCAGCGCCGTGCGATAGGCCGCCAGCTGGTCGTCGGCCAGCGGAGCGGTCGACCGCAGCAACACATCCGACGGTTGCGTCGCGCCCGCGGGCATCCCCTTGAGCAGTTCGGTGGTGAAGGCCACCGATTCGGAGGCGTCGGTGGTGGAGCCCGAGCTCAGATCGAAGGTCGGATTGAAGCCGACCGCGAACACCCCGAGCGCCACCAGCACACCACCGGAGGCGACGGCGAACACGCCGGGCCGCCTGCCCATCGCCGCGCCGATCGCGCCGAATCGGGCGCCCTTGGGCTCGATCTGCCAGGCCTTCGACGGCCAGAACACCTTGGTGCCGAGCAGCGAGACGATCGCGGGCACCAGCGTGAGCCCGGCCAGCAGTGCCACCGCGACCGCGATCGCCAGCGCGGGGCCGAGCGCACGGAACATCCCGAGGCTCGACAGCGTCAGCGCCATGAACGCGATGATCACCGCGGCCGCCGCCGACGTGATCGCCTCGCCGACCTTGGCGACGGCATTGACCATCGCGGTCTTCGGGTCGTCGCCTGCCCGCAGCCGTTCCCGGTAACGGAACATCAGGAACAGGATGTAGTCGGTGCCGACACCGAACAGCACGACCAGCAGGATCGAGTTCACCGAGGTATCGATCTCGAGGTCGAAGGCTGTGGCCGCCATGGCGATCAGGCCGCCGACCGTGCTCGAGATCGCACCGATGGTGACCACCGGCAGTAGCGCGATGACCGGGCTGCGGAAGATGATCAGCAGCAGCACCAGGATCAGCACGATCGTGGCGATGCCGATGATCGCCATGCCCTTCTCGCCCTGCTCGGTCTGGTCGAGGGTCTGCGCTGCCGTGCCGGTGATGCCAGCCTTCAATCCGGTGTCACGCACCTGCTCTTTCAGGTGCTCGCGCAGGCTCTTCACCGCCTCGCCCTGCGTCTTGTCGGCCGCGTCGGTCAGCTTGGTCATCTGCACCGCGATGACCTGGACCAGGCGGTTCTCCGACGGCGGTGTCACCTGGATTCCGGTGACGCCCTTGATGTTCTGCGCGGTCAGCGCGGACGCGGCGGCGCTCACTGTCGCCGAGTCGGCCTCGGTCAGCGCCGCGCCGTCGGCCCGCACCGCCACGATGAGTGCCGCGGGCGCGGCGTGCTGCGGAAATGCCTGCTCCTGCAGCTTCATCGCCTGGATCGACTCGTAATGCGAAGGCAGGAACTCGGATTGGTCGGTGGTCGCGGTGAGGGCGGGCGCCGTCGACAACACGGCGACGATCGCGATCACCCACAGGCCGATCACTTTCCACGGATGGTGGACGACGACGCGCCCCAGTCTGGCGAACATGGTGGGAGGTCCTTTCCGGGCCTGGAAGTCAGATGTCGAGGTCCTGGATCAGCGGGTGGCTGACGCGGTCGACGATGGTCAGGTAGACCTTCGGCGGGACCTGATCGCGCAGCGCCTCGAGCGAGTCGACCACCTCGACGGTGAAGTCGCCCCAGTCCTGCTCCCCGATGCCGACCATCGCGCGCCAGTTCTTCCAGTCCTTGGTCCAGTTCTCGGGCAGCGAGAAGGCCGACCACTCGGCGGTCTGCTTCTGCACCACGAAGTTGCCCTTGCGGGTGAGGAACACCCGGACGACCTCGACGGCCTTCTTGGTCACCTGCCGTGACTCGCCGACCTTGCGGCCGGTGAATCGCTGGGTGCGCCCGCCACCGGGGCCGACCTTCACGTCGATCAGGCCGAATCCGTCCGCGGTGGGCTTGACGGTGTCCACGATCGCGGGTGCCTCGGTGTGCGTTTCGGTGGTCATTGAACACTCCAATTCGATAAGTGCGTGCGCATATGGGCATGGGTGTACGAGCGGCGAGCCCCTTGCTTCGGCTCGTCGTCGTGGTCGATGTGCGGTTGTGCGGCGACTCCGCGTCCCGTCCGTCCCACTATAAGTAGATGTATACGTATAGGGCAAGAGTCAAAAAAAGTCCGCACGGATCGACTCCGTGCGGACCGCTCGCGCGCGGCGCGAAACTACAGCTCATAGACCCCGAACGCCCGGTTCTGGATACACATCGGCATCACGTGGACCCGCTCGGTCCATTCGAATTTGGCTGCGGCCTCGACGGTTCCGCGTTCGTCGACGCACACGCTCGCGGTGCCCGGCATCGTCAGCGGGTTCAGCACGATCAGCGGGATTCCCGCGTGGATGTTGCTGTAGAGGCCGCCGCTGAAGCACAGCGGGGTGATCGCGATGCCGCGCCGCGCGCTCTCGCGGTCGGCGGCGGCCCGGGCGCCCGGCACACCGGCGCAGTCGAGCGGGTTCTCGTTCGACGCCTGGGCGGGAACGGTCAGCAGCGTGAATCCGGCCGCACAGCCCGCGGCGACGGCCATCAGAGATCGAGCGAATGAGGTCCTGGTCATAGCCGCATTGAAGCACTGCTGGCGGGTCGGACCCACAATCGACGGCGGCGTGTCGAGGAGGGGAGTCGACGTGCCGACCTTCTCGTCGGGGCTCGACGGCGTGGGCCGACGAGCCCCGAGTCGGGGGGCGATGATTCTCAACCCGCCGCGGAAAGCGACGGGCTACCTACCCGGTGGCACTCAGGCAACGTTGAACTTGTTGGCGCGTGCCACCGCCAGCGAACGCCAGAGCTGGGCCTCCATCGAGTCGAACACGTGGTCGACCACTGCGAGGGCGGTGTGAAGTCCTTCCGCGGAGAGCCGCGCCGGCGCAGCTCCGTCCACTTCGCCACCGGTGTTCGCGCCGATGTCCGAGGCGTCGTGCCTGCCGCTGAGATAGTCCAGACGGAGGCCGGTTTCGTTTTCGACGGTGGCGGCGAGCGGTTGGGTGTGCGCGAAGAACTGCTCGCCGGTCGACTCCAGCGCGGCCATCATCCACCAGCGGACGGCCGGGTCGCGGTAGCGCTGGGCAAGCTTGACGAACTCGATCATGTTCTCCCGGTGCAGGTCCATGTCCTGGTCGAGGAAGAGGAACTCCAGCGTATTGCTGGCGGAATGCCCGAGCAGCGTATCGAGGTCCAAGGCATCCCAGTCGGACAGGAACAGGCCACTGTGTGCGGAGAGTCTCTTCGCCCATGCGTTGATCGCCTCCTCGGCCGCGTTCTGCGGGTCCGGGTACGTCATGGCGTATCGGTTCAGGTCGCGGTACCCGAGGATGTCCATCACCCACATCGGGATGAATCGCTGGAGCTTCTGCGCTGGGGAAAGGCCGTTGTCCTCGCGCAGCCAGCCGTAGAAGGGGTGGGCAGCGACCTGAGCCTTTCGCTGCGACAGCCGACGGGCGACCTCGGCCTCTCGCTGGTTGCCCGGTTTGATCATCAGCGGTGGCGCGCTCCACTCGCTCGTCGCGCGTGCGGGTTCGGCTGGGCGGCCCGGAACCGTCTGGGCATCGACGTATGTTCGGGCGTAATGCAGGAATCCGTCGAAGATGCGGTCGAAAATATCGAACATACGGTCGCAGAGTTCGATGGCGCGTGCACGCCGGTCCGGATCGAGTACGGCGCCCTCGAATACGCCTTCGGTGTTGGCGACATGCCCGGACTCCAGGCCGAGGTGGTAGGGACCGAAGTAGCGGTAGTTCAGGCCGGTCTTGTCGGCGAGAGTCGCGGCGATCGTCGCGGTGTTGCTGAGCATGACGTGCCCGGTGGCTTCGCCTGCCTCGGAGTGCCCGAACCGGATCAAGGCGTCATCGCCGTCTTCGACTGCCAGCGAGGTGAACTCGATCCCGCTGCGGCGGAAGATCTCTTGATCGGGTGAGAGGAACAGCCACCACAGCGTGTCGCTTGCCGTCCAGCCCAGATGATCGTCGAGGTTCAGTTCGCGCCAGTCCTCGAGAAACATCCGCGAGTGCCGCTCGTCTTCCTGTGTTCCCAGGTTGATTACCCATTCGAACTCGTTGCGTGCCTGTGGAAAACGCAGCACCCAGCGGTTCATATCCCGGAACTGCATGACAAAGAACGCCGCCATCGGCGCGAATTTCAACCGGTCCTCGATTGTCACGGGGCTGCCGTGCAGCCATTCGAAGAACTCGTGCTTCGCGATCGCCGCCTGCCGGCTGTCACGCAGGACCATTACCTCGTGCATGGGCCAAGTCCCTTCCCTTGTGGCATTCGCTTCGGCTCTCCTGGGGCGCTCGGCGCCACGATGGACTGTCGTTGCGCATTCACCGACACCGATGCCGGGCGCGCGAGCGGGTCGGTGCGCGAGCCAGCGTAGCGGCCTGACCAGCTGCTTTCGGATCAACGCGCCGTCGCGGGCTCCGTCGGCCGTGTACTCGGCTCTCGGCCTGTATTCCGGCAACGACGAGCGCCGGGTCCAAGCGCCGACCAGGTTGGAATGTTCGCCCACCACACCACAGGAGTGCCCTTGACCAGGCAAAACTCTTCGGGTTGAATCATCACCGCCAGCGACCGCAACCGCGCGGCTCGCGGTACCTGACACATGGGAGTGGTGACATGGCAGCGCAACCCGTTCAGGATCGACTTTCGGCCAGGTTCAACCTTTGGGACACCGACCACAACGGCCAACTCGAGCGCAGCGACTTCGAAGCCGAGGGCCGCCGGGTCCTCCAGGCGTTCGGGGAGACCGAAAACTCACCACGCGGTCACGCCGTCATGAATGGATACAACGACCTCTGGAACTACCTCGCGGACAAGGCCGGTGGGACCCGCTCGATATCACGCGATCAGTTCGAGCGTGTCGGAGCGGACATCGTCGCCGGTGGCGCCGCGCAATGGGCAGCTGTGGTGCGTCCCCACATCACCGCGATGGTTCAGCTCTGCGATACCGACGGCGACGGCCAGATCACCCGAGCGGAGTTCGCCAAGTGGTTGCACGCGGTCGGCGCCGACACCGATGCCGCGGACACTTTCAACCAGATCGACGCCGACGGTGACGGGTACCTCTCCATCGATGAACTGTCCGCCGCGGTGGAGGCGTACAGCGAAGGCAGGCTGAACGCTTCACTGCTGGGCATCTGACCACCAGACGCCACCGGCCAAGTGCTTCGAGCAGCACCACGCGCTCGAAGCACTTGGCCGACCTACTGCGCCAGGCGACGCGCCCGATAAGCCGATAACGAGCGAACGGCAGGTATGTCATCAAGGTGCCCAAGAATCAGTACGACGTGATCGTTGTGGGCGGGCGTTGCGCCGGATCCCCGACCGCGATGCTCCTCGCCCGCAAGGGGTACAAGGTTCTCCTCGTCGACCGGACCAACTTTCCCAGTGACACCATCTCTACTCAAGCCATCCACCCTCCGGGAGTCGCGGCCCTGGACCGATGGGGCCAGCTCGGACGGCTGCAAGCTACGAGATGCCCACCGATTACCACCTATGCCTTCGACTTCGGCCCCCTCACCATCTGCGGCTCCCCCAGCATCGAGCAGGCACCTGTCGCGTACGCGCCCCGGCGAACCGTGCTGGACAAGATCCTGGTCGACGCCGCCTCCGAAGCCGGAGCAGAAGTCCGGGAGGGATTCAGCGTCACCGGCGTTCACTTCGACGGCACCCAGGTCGCCGGGATCCGCGGTCAGAGCAGAAACGGCTCGCCTGTCGTCGAGCGGGCACAGGTGACCATCGGAGCAGACGGCGTGTACTCGACCATCGCCAAGGCCGTGGGATCTGAGCGATATCATGTCCAGCCGAGGTTGCAGACCGCCTATTACAGCTACTGGAGCGGGCTGCCGATGAACGGCCGGGTCGAGACCTACATCCGGGACCGGCGCGCGTTCACCGCGATCCCCACCCACGACGACCTGACTTTGGTCGTCGGCTGCTGGCCCTACGCCGAGTTCAACGTCAACAGAACCGACATCGAAGGCACCCTCTCCCTGATGTTCGATCTGGCGCCATCCTTCGCCAAGCGGATCGGTGCTGCCACTCGGGAGGCGCGTTTCGTCGGCACGACCCTACCGAACTTCTTTCGCAAGCCCTTCGGCCCAGGCTGGGCGCTGGTCGGAGACGCCGGATACACCCGCGACCCCATCACGGCCCAGGGCATCACCGATGCCTTTCACTCCGCCGAACTGTGCGCGACCGCCGTGGACGAGGCACTTTCCGGCGCTCGCCCCTACGAAGACGCGATGGCCGCCTACCACATCGCGCGCGACGCACACGCCCAACCGATGTACGAATTCACCTGCCAACTGGCCCGCCTCGACCCCCCGTCAGCACAACTCACGCAATTGCTGGAGGCAATGCAAGACGACCAGGAAGCAATGGACAGCTTCGCGAGGGTCTACGGGGGAGCGAGTTCACCGGCACAGTTCTTCTCCGACAGCAATATTGAACACATTCTCGCCGCCGCCGCCAGTCGCAGCTCGGCCCGACAGCCGTGCACCGGCGGACTTCGTCAGTAGCGCGAGACGTTGTCGAAGTGCCGCGGCCTCATCTCGAGTGCGGCGTGCCGCCGACCGGCGGCGACCGGAGTGCGGGACGGGGATCAGGTCGGGGTGGCCAGGGCGAACGGCAGTACGGCGTCCGCGCCGCTGGTGCGCAGGGCGTCGGCGGCGACGGTCATGGTCCAGCCGGTGTCGGTGAGGGTGTCGACCAGCAGGATCGGGCCGTCGACGCCGGTGAGGTCGGGCACCTCCCACGAGTCGAACAGGCCCGCCACCCGGTGCGCTGAGTTCGCCGCCGACACCGGTGGCCGGTCCGGTCTGGTGTGCAGGATGCCGAGGTTGTCGAGCCTGCCCACCTGCGCGAGCCGGGCGGCCAGGCTGGCGGTGAGCTGGGGGTAGCGGGGCGATTCCAGGGCGAGGACCGAGGTCGGGCGGGTGGCCCAGTTCCAGTCGCGCAGCACGGCGACGCACGCGTCGAAGACGGCGTCGGGCACCGGGGCGTCGGGACCGTCGAGCAGGGCGCGTAGGCGCTGACCCCAGCCGAGGTCGGTGAGCCTGCCGAGGACACGACCGGTGTCGGCGCCCGCGGAGATCTTGCCGGACAACGGGATTCCCAGCTTCGCCATGCCGGTGGGCCACTGCTTGCGCGGCGCCAGGTCGAGGCCGGGGCGGTCCAGCCTGGCCCTGGTGGCGGCGACGGCGGCCGCGTCGACGGTGGTGTCGGGGCGGGTGCCGGTGCAGTTGTCGCAGCGCCCGCAGTCGGGGGTCGCGGCCTCGAGCGCGCCGAGACCGGGGTCGTCGAGTTGGCGGCGCAGGAATGTCATCCGGCAGGCGGTGGTCGCCTGGTAGTCGATCATCGCCTGCTGCTCGGTGTCGCGGGCGGCGGCGAGGCGTTCGTAGCGCTCGGTGTCGTAGGTCCACGGTTCGCCGGTGGACAGCCAGCCACCGCGCACCCGGCGTACCGCACCGTCGACGTCGAGCACCTTCAGCACCATCTCCAGCCGCGACCGGTTCAGCTCGACGAGCGGTTCCAGCGCGATCGTCGACATCGGCCGGTCGGTGTCGAGGGCGGCCAGCACCGCGCGCACGATGTGCTCGCGCGGGAACGCCACCGAGGCGAAGTAACTCCAGATCCGGCTGTCTTCCGCCCCGGGCAGCAACACCACCTCGGCCCGCTCGGTACCTCGGCCCGCGCGTCCGACCTGCTGGTAGTAGGCGATGGGGGACGACGGCGCGCCGACATGCACCACGAACCCGAGATCGGGTTTGTCGAAACCCATACCCAGCGCCGAGGTCGCGATCAGCGCCTTGACCTCGTTGTTCAGCAGAGCGCCCTCGAGCACTTCGCGTTCGGCCGGGTCGGTCTGGCCGGTGTAGGCGGCGACGGTGTGACCGTGCGAATTCAGCACGTCGGCCAGATCGTGCGCGGCGGCCACGGTGAGGCAGTAGATGATGCCCGAGCCGGGCAACCGGTCGAGCTGGCCGCCCAGCCAGGCGGTGCGCTGCACGGCATCGTCGAACCGGACCACCGACAGGTGCAGCGACTCACGATCCAGCGTGCCGCGCAACACCAGCGTGTCGGTACCGATCTGGCCCGCCACATCGGTGACCACGCGGTCGTTGGCGGTCGCGGTGGTCGCCAGCACCGGCACGTCGGAGCCGAGGTCGGCGATCAGCGTGCGGATACGGCGATAGTCGGGCCGGAAATCATGCCCCCAGTCCGACACACAGTGCGCTTCGTCGATCACCACCAGCCCGGCATCCGCGGCCAGGCGCGGCAGCACCTGATCACGAAAGTCAGGGTTGTTCAACCGCTCCGGGCTCACCAGCAGCACATCGACCGCGCCATCGGCCACCCGCTGATGGATCTCGTCCCACTCGGTGACATTGCCCGAGTTGATCGTGTCCGCCACCACCCCGGCCCGCTCGGCGGCCGCCACCTGGTTACGCATCAACGCCAGCAGCGGCGACACGATCACCGTCGGCCCCCGCCCGGCGCGACGCAGCAGCTTCGCCGCGATGAAGTACACCGCCGACTTGCCCCAGCCGGTCCGCTGCACCACCAGCGCGCGCCTGCGCTGCACCACGAGCGCCTCGATCGCGACCCACTGGTCCTCCCGCAACCGCGCCTGGGATCCGGCCAGCTCACGCAACAACTCCTCCGCGCGTTCGCGCAGGTCGGGAGCCGTCAGATCGAGCACGTCGTTGCCGGTCGCTGAGGTCATGCGCCCCATGCTGCCCGACCCCACCGACAGGTTCGATCACCGGTACAGGGCCGACAGGTTCCCGGCGGGTCCGGGGTGGGGTGTGTGGAGGTCGATGTCGCAGCGCGGCTACTGGGAGAGAACTCCAGGCGCACCTGGGCACCGCGCTGCGGGGCATGAGTAAGGGGCTGGCACTACCGTTGTTCACGGTTGGTGCCAGCCCTTTCCCTCGCCGTGTCGGCCACAGCCCCGGCGCGCTTTCCTCGAGGGAGAAGTCCTTGACGGCCACACCATGGCGCTGGGGTGACCTTCGGAGTTCGTGTTCAGATGCTAGAACCGCGCGTTGGGTGGCATCCACTTCCCGCACGGCCGATCTACTCCTGACAGCACACCGTTTGGCTCCACCCCGCAACGCTCGCGCCGTGCGGGGTATAGGGCGGCCTACATGCCGAGCGACTCGAGGTACTCCGCGATCACGGCGACACCCTTGTTCGTGTACCCCTGCGCGGCACCCTCCTTGGTGTGGCCGAATACGATCGCGGTCTTCGATGCCTGGCACGTGATCGCGCCGCTGTCCTTCTTCTTGCCGAGGACGAGCACGCCGTCCTCCTCGCGGAGAAATTGGTACTTCAGCCCCTCGGCGACGATGCCGGATGCCTGGAGCGCTGAGAAGTCCTTGCTCTTGAAGGCGCGCCCGATGGTGGCCGCTTCATTGCCGTGCAGCTTCAGGGCATTCGGATGGGCCGCGCTCGTCCAGGGCGATCCGTCCAAACCGACGATGCAGGCGCGGTCGCAGTGAGCAGTCCCATTGCTGTCTGTGGTCTGCGCGATGAGATTGTCGATGTAGCTATCCCAGGCACTCATGTGCGATCCTCAATCTTGGTGTTGAGCGAGCGGCGGATTTGAGGTTTCCCTGGGTTCCCCCTGGGAAACTGGACGCAGATAGCTTGCTTCGAGGCTGGTGTTGCGGGACTGATCATAACCAACCGGTGATAGCATGTCGCTATCTCAAAGTCGCCGTTGATGTTGATCGAGATGCATCCAATTGTCAACTGCCGCAGCATGTTCGGGTTCGGGCAGGGCTCCGACGAAGTCGCGTTCTCGCGAAAGCGGTCATGTTCATCGACGTGTCCCACCAATTCGCTCACGATCTCATGAAGCCGCATGCCTGCCCCAAGACGACGAACTCGCGACAGTCGATACGCAATCTGACCAGTCCGGAGCCCCGCCTAGCTGGCCCGGCGGCGGGCCACCTCTTCCAACGCTGGTCCGAGTCGGTTCCCGATCAACGCGGTAACGTCGGCGTGCGGTTGGTGCCGTCGCACGTAGGCGTTGCGTAGAACGCGGTCGGTGTTGCCGAGCTGGTCGGCGACCTTGGTGGCGTCGAGCCCGGCCGCGACGACTTCGGTTCCTACGTGTTTACGCAGACTGTATGGAGTCACCCCGTCCGGTAGACCCAGCGCGGCAGCCAGGCGTCGCCACCGGCGGCTCATGGATTTGAGGTTGCGTGGCCCGCCGTCGTCGAGATCGAAGAACAGCAAGTCATCGGGCCAGTCGGCATCGTCGGGTTTGGGTGGCAGTGCGAGGCGGACCGTTTTGATGTGGTGGACGCGGGCGGCGAGGATCTCGAGCGCCGCTGCTGGCAGTTGGACGGGCTTGACTGCGAACTTGCCCGTCGACAACTCGTCGTCGCTGGTGTAATCGGTCCACACGTGTGCGGACCCGCCCCGGATACGGACCATAGGCATTCGGTCTGCGAAATGCCCGGTAGGGGAGGACAATAGGGCGAGTTACCGGATTGCCGGAGGGGCTCCATGGCGAATAGATTCGATCCGCCTGCCGGGTGGACGCCGCCCGGGTCGCAGTTCCGGACGAACTCCGGTGCGTCTCGCACGGTGGCAGGTGCTTTTCTAGCGCTGGTCGTGACACCCGTCGGGATGGCATTGGCCGCGCATGGTGCGCTGGACACCAGCCGGTGGGTGATCCTCGGTGACGCTGCCGATCGGCTTGGTTCGACTCTGCAGATCATCGCGGGTGCGGTGCTGTTGTTGCTGGTCAGCGCGCTGTCGGGGTTCACGCCGATCGCGACGATCCTGGCCGGGCTGGTGTGGGGTGTGCTGCCGGGGCTGACCTACTTCGTGTCGCCGGAGAGCACCTGGCGGCTGGTGGGGGATCTGCCGCTGATGACCGACGAGCTGCATATCGCGCTCAACGCGTGGATCACCAGCGGCTTCACCTTCGTCCTCGGGCTGTTGCTCGTCGGCGCTGGTGTGGCGGGCACCCTGCGCCGACGATGACTCAACCCTTCACGCAGAGGACCTGACGCAGCGTCGCCACCACGTCGACCAGGTCGGCCTGGGCCGCGATCACCTCGTCGATGTCCTTGTACGCGGCCGGAATCTCGTCGACCACACCCGCGTCCTTGCGCGACTCCACGCCCTCGGTCTGGGCAACCAGATCCGCGACGGTGAACTGCTTCTTGGCCGCGGTCCGGCTCAACCGCCGCCCCGCACCGTGCGACGCCGACTGGAACGAGGCCGGATTCCCCTTGCCACGCACCACATACGACCGCGTCCCCATCGATCCGGGAATCAACGCGAGGTCACCCGCGCCCGCCCGCACCGCACCCTTGCGGGTCACCAGCATCGGCATGCCGTCGATGATCTCCTCCGCCACATAGTTGTGATGACACGAAATCGGCTCGTCGAAACGCACCTCGCGGCCGGCGAATTCGTCGCGCACCGCCCGGCACACCAGCGACAGCATCACCGCGCGATTCCGCGCGGCGTATTCCTGCGCCCAGGTGAGATCACGCCGGTAGGCATCCATTTCCGGTGTACCCGAGAGGAATACCGCCAGATCGCGATCAGGCAGCGACTGGTTGTGCGGCAGCCCCCGCGCAATCGCCATGTGCCGCTCCGCCAGCTCCTTGCCGATATTGCGCGACCCGGAGTGCAACAGGATCCACACGGCGTCGTCCTGATCGAGGCAGACCTCGATGAAGTGATTACCCGACCCCAGCGAACCGATCTGCTTGTGCGCCTTGGACTCCAGCGACGACACACCCGGATGCAGCTCGCGGAACCCACGCCAGAACCGATCCCAGCCCTTCGTCCGAGCCGACTGCCCGTGCGAACCGGCATGCAGCGCACCGACGTTCACCGCCTCCTTGTGCGCGTTGAACCCCACCGGCACCGCCCGCTCGATCCGCGACCGCAGCGACCGCAGATCATCGGGCAGATCCGAGGCGGTGAGCCCGGTCTTCACGCTCTCCATCCCGCACCCGATATCGACACCGACCGCAGCGGGCGCGACCGCGTCCCGCATGGCGATGACCGACCCCACCGTCGCGCCTTTACCCAGGTGCACATCGGGCATCACGCGCAGTCCATACACCCATTTCAACTCCGCGATATTGCGGAGCTGACGCAGCGCAGACTGCTCGATCTCGTGCTCGTTGGCCCACATGAGCGTCTGCGCCCTGGTACCGCGCAGCTCGACGGGAAACATGGTCGGTCCTTTCCTTGATGTACTACCAACGGTAGGACCGCGAACCGTGCCGCGCACGTGAATTTTGCCCGGTGACGCCGAGCATCGGACTGCGTTCACCGCGCGGCAGGGGAGCTACGCGAACCGCAGGACCGAACCGATCAGTCCGTCGCGAGCGCGGCCTCGATCCGGGCGCGGCCGGGGATCGAGGAGCTCGCGCCGAGACGGGTGGTCGCCACCGCACCCGCGGCATTGGACCAGGTCACCGCGGCGTGCGGCCCGGTCGACCAGGTAGCGACGAGGGCGCCGGTGAAGGCGTCGCCCGCGCCGGTGGTGTCGACGACATCGACCGTGCGCCCGGCGACCGTGAACTCGGTGCCGTCGCTGGATCGGTACACCGCACCGTCGCCGCCGAGGGTCCGCACCACATGCGGTACCTGGTTGAGGTCGGCCGAATATTGCTCGGACTCCAGCGAATTCACGATGGCGAGGTCGACGTCGGCCCACAAGGCGGCGGGCAGCGGTTGCACGGGTGAGGGATTGAGCGCGACGACCGTGCCCGATGAGCGGGCGTGCCGGGCGGCCGCGGCCACCGTGTCGAGCGGAATCTCCAACTGGCACAGGAGGATGTCGGCGGCCGCGATCGCCGCCAGTTCGTCTTCGGTCAGGTCGGTCACCCGCCCGTTCGCGCCGGCGACGACGATGATGCTGTTCTCGCCGGACTCGTCGACCACGATGGTCGCCACGCCGCTGGGCCCGTCGACCGTGCGCAGCAGCGCGGTGTCGACACCGGCCTCGGCCAGCGTGGATCGCAGTGTGGTCCCGAACGCGTCGTCACCGACGGCGCCGAGGAACCGCACCTGTGCGCCTGAGCGCGCCGCCGCGATCGCCTGATTCGCGCCCTTGCCGCCGGGGACGGTCGCGAAACCGGACCCGAGCACGGTCTCGCCCGGTGCGGGGCGTCGCCCCGTGGTGGTGACCAGATCCATGTTGACGCTGCCGAGCACGACGACGGTGGATGCGGCGGAGTCCATAGCGGCAAATCTAGTGGCGGCGGCACGGTCGGCGGCGATTTCGGGTGGCGAGCGCGGCGTGACCTGTGGACAAGTCACGCGGCGGCGCGAAATCCTGTGGACAACCCGGTCCCGCCGCCGGTCGGAGCCGTATTCCGGGGTCCGGGTGGCGGCGGGCGGGACAGCCGCACTGCGTACGCTGATACCCATGACGGTAGAAGTGACCCCCGAGCTCGACATCCGCGCAGCGGTGCACGACGCCGCCCGCAGGGCTCGCGTCGCGTCCCGCGTGCTGGCTCAGCTGACCACGGCGCAGAAGAACGACGCGCTGCACGCGGCGGCCGACGCGCTGCTCGCCGCCGCCGATCGCGTCCTCGCGGCCAATGCCACCGACATCGCGACCGCGCAAGCCGCCGGCACCGAGGAGAACCTGCTCGACCGCCTGCGGCTGACCAAGGAGCGCATCGACGGCATCGCCTCGGGCCTGCGCCAGGTGGCCGGGCTGCCCGATCCGGTCGGCGGCGTCATCCGCGGTTCCACGCTGCCCAACGGGCTCGAGATCCGCCAGACCCGCGTGCCGCTCGGCGTCGTCGGCATGGTCTACGAGGCCAGGCCCAATGTCACCGTCGACGCGTTCGGCCTCGCGCTCAAGTCGGGCAACGCGGCCCTGCTGCGCGGCTCCTCCTCGGCGGCGAACTCCAACGCCACCCTGGTCGAGGTGCTGCGCGAAGCCCTTGTCGCCCAGGGCATCCCGGCCGACGCGGTGCAGCTGCTGCCCAGCAACGACCGTTCCAGCGTCACCCACCTGATCCAGGCCCGCGGCCTCGTCGACGTGGTCATCCCGCGCGGCGGCGCAGGCCTGATCAACGCGGTGGTGCGCGACGCCCAGGTGCCGACCATCGAGACCGGCACCGGCAACTGCCACGTCTACGTGCACGCCGCCGCCGACCTGGACATGGCCGAGGCCATCCTGCTCAACGCCAAGACCCGCCGCCCCAGCGTCTGCAACGCGGCCGAGACCGTGCTCATCGACGCGGCCGTCGCCGAGACCGCGCTGCCGCGCCTGAGCAAGGCGCTCGAGGACGCGGGCGTCACCATCCACGGCGACCTGCCCGGGCAGGTCCCGGCGACCGACGCCGACTGGGGTGAGGAGTACCTCACCATGGACATCGCGCTGAAGGTGGTCGACGGTCTCGACGCCGCCGTCGAGCACATCAACACCTGGGGCACCGGCCACACCGAGGCCATCGTCACCGCCGACCTGGCCGCCGCACGGGAGTTCACCTCCCGCGTCGACGCGGCCGCCGTGATGGTGAACGCGTCCACCGCGTTCACCGACGGCGAGCAGTTCGGCTTCGGCGCCGAGATCGGCATCTCCACCCAGAAGCTGCACGCCCGCGGCCCGATGGCACTGCCCGAACTCACCTCCACCAAGTGGATCGTGTGGGGCGACGGCCAGACTCGGCCGGTGTGATCGTGACACTGGTACAGGAACCGATCTTCACCTCGGTCGACGACGTCATCACCCGGCTGGCCGACACCGGCTACCTGGCCGACAAGGCCACGGCCACCTCGGTCTTCCTGGCCGACCGGCTGGGCAAGCCACTGCTCATCGAAGGTCCCGCCGGTGTCGGCAAGACCGAGCTCTCGCGTGCGGTGGCCCAGGTCGCCGGGGCCGAGCTGGTCCGGCTGCAGTGCTACGAAGGCGTCGACGAGGCCCGCGCCCTCTACGAGTGGAACCACGCCAAGCAGATCCTGCGGATCCAGGCGTCGAGTGAGAACGATTGGGCCGAAACCAAAGCCGACGTTTTCACCGAGGAATTCCTGCTCTCGCGCCCGCTGCTCACCGCTATCCGGCGCAGTGAGCCGACGGTGCTGCTGATCGACGAGACCGACAAGGCCGACGTCGAGATCGAGGGCCTGCTGCTCGAGGTACTGAGCGATTTCGCGGTGACCGTCCCGGAACTGGGCACCATCACCGCTACCCGCAAACCGTTCGTCGTGCTCACCTCGAACGCCACCCGTGAGCTGTCCGAGGCGCTCAAGCGCCGCTGCCTGTACCTGCACCTGGACTTCCCCGACGAGGAGCTCGAGCGCCGCATCCTGGCAAGCCGGGTGCCGGAGCTGTCGGTCACGGTGGCCGAGCAGCTGGTGCGGATCGTGCACGTTCTGCGCGGGATGCAGCTCAAGAAGCTGCCGTCGGTGGCCGAATCGATCGACTGGGGTCACACCCTGCTCGCGCTGGGCGCCGCGGACCTCGACGACGCGACGGTGCGCGCCACGCTCGGCGTGGTGCTCAAGCATCGCAGCGACCACCAGCGCGCGCTGGCCGAGCTGAAGCTGGCCTGAGATGACCACGCCTGGCCCGCACGGACTCGGCGGGCACGTCGCCGGGTTCGTGGCGGCGCTGCGGGCCCGCGGCGTGCCGGTCGGGCCATCGGAAACCGTCGACGCGGGCCGGGTACTCACCGTGCTCGACCTGCTCGATCGTGAGTCGGTGCGCGAGGGGCTGGCGTGCGCGCTGCTGCGCCGTCCCACCCACCGGCGCACCTTCGACGGGCTGTTCGACCTGTGGTTCCCGGTCGCGGTGGGGGAGCGCGGTGCCGAGGCCGTCGACCTGCCGCGCACGCCGGAGGGACAGGTCGACCTGCCCGCCCTGCGCGAACAACTCGCCGAACTGCTCACCGCCGAGGACAGCGGTGCCCAGTTGGAGCTGCTGGCCGGGCAGATTGTCGAACAGCTGGGTCAGTACCAGTCGGCGCGCGGGCCGTCGTTCTCGGCGTATCAGGCGTTGAAAGACCTCGCGCCACAAACCTTGCTGTCCCGGGTACTGGCAGGCCTGGCCCTGCCGCCGGATGCCGGCGACCGCGATACCGAGGTCGCGCAGCGGATCGTCCGGGAGCGCATCGCCGGCTTCCGGGCGAGCGTGGAAGCCGAGACCAATCGCCGGGTCGCCGAGCAGATCGGGCGCGATCGCGTCGCCACCTACGGTGTCGCCCGCCAGGCCGAGGACGCCGATTTCCTGCGCGCCTCCGAACGCGAACTCGTCGAACTGCGGCGTGGCAGCCAGCGGCTGGCCCGGATCCTCGCCTCCCGCCTCGCGGTGCGGCGAAAGAAGGCCCGCCGCGGCGAGATCGATCTGCGCAAGACGCTGCGGGCCTCGATGTCCACCGGCGGCGTGCCGATCGACCTGGTGAACCGCAAGCCCAGGCCCGGCCGCCCGGAACTGGTTCTGCTGTGCGACATCTCGGGCTCGGTCGCCGGATTCAGCAATTTCACCATGCTGCTGGTCAGCGCGCTGCGCGAGCAGTTCTCCCGGGTCAGGATCTTCGCCTTCGTCGACCGTACCGACGAAGTGACCACCTTCTTCGACCCGTACGCCGGCCTCGACAACGTGCTGACCAGGATTTTCACCGAGTCGCGGATCATCGACGCCGACGGGCACTCCGACTACGGCCAGGCGCTGACCACCTTCGCCGACAACTTCGGTGACGCGGTCACCAGCCGCAGTTCCCTGCTGGTGCTCGGCGACGGCCGCACCAATTACCGCAATCCGCAGCTGGATATCCTGCGGCAGCTGGTCGACACCGCCCGGCACGCGCACTGGCTGAATCCCGAACCGCGGAATCTGTGGGGTACCGGCGATTCGGCGGCCCGCGAGTACGGCGAGGTGATCGAGATGCACGAATGCCGATCCGCCCGCCAGCTGACCGACGTGGTCTCCCGGTTGTTGCCCGTCTGAAGGAGCTGGTGATGAGCGATGATCTCCTGACCTACTGCCTGGCCAAACCCGGTGCCTGGCAAGACGAACCGTGGGAGGGTGACGTCGTCGCGAAGGTGGGTGACAAGATCTTCGCCTTCCTCGGGCAAGGCACGTCGATCGGGCTCAAATGCGGGCGCGACCGCGGCGAGGCCGACGAACTGGTCCACATCTACCCCGATGACGTCAGCGCGTCCGCCTATATCGGGCGCTACGGCTGGAACAGCGTCATCGTCGGCGGCGCCGTCCCGCCTGACGAACTCCGCGAGCTGATCGACGCCTCCTACGACGCCATCGTGGCCAAGCTCCCGAAGTCGAAGCGCCCCAAGGCCTGACGGCTTCAGCGGAAGTTAAGCCGCTTACATGGCCTGCCCGCCAAGATCACCGCCATGCTGGCAGGGGCGTCGCGTGACGACGAGCGGTCCGACCGACGGGTATCGGACAGGGAGACAGCGCGGCGGGCCCGAGCCGTCGCGTGGTGGATGTGGTTCGCCTGGTGACCGATCCAGACGAACCCGTCATCGCGGACAGGTTCGGTGCGGTAGCCCGCGGCGACAATGCAGGCCGGGCCCAAGCCCAAGGGCAGGGGCCGGCACCTGACAGTCACGCTCGGTCCGCGGTATCCGGCGAGCCGGTGCAGGCCGGGCACCTACCCCCCGGTTCCGGAGCACGGGCAGCGCGCAGGCTGGCCGGGATCGCGGCAGCGCGGCTGGCCGACGCACCCGCCGCCGCCGAAGAGCAGTTGCGCCGCGCGCTGGTCGTCGGCTTCGGCGAAATCGGTGGCAGGGAACTCGCCGAGTTGCGCACCCGGCTGGTCACCGCGATCGCCGCCCAACCGGGCCGCGACCGCGAGGTGGCCAGGGCAGCAGCCTCGGCCGCCGCGTGCTGGCACCCCATCTCGGCGGCCGACTCCGCGCACCTGTGGCTGGTCGCGGGCCGGGCCTGGCATCGGGCGGGCAAGCACGCCGAGGCCGTCACCGCCTTCGACCGGCCCTTGCTGAGCGGCGTCGCCGGCTACCCGTCCGGCGAGCTCGCGCTGGTCCGCGCCGAGTTCGCCGAGTCGCTGATCCGGCTCGGACGGCACCGCCAGGCCGCCTGGCAGTTCACCGAGGCGGCGCGGCTGCTCGCCGGTTCGGCCACGCAGCGGCATCGCCACGCCGATCTGGTGTGGTCGGCGGCCGTGGCCCGGGAATGTTGCGGGCAGGAATCGGCCGCGCTGGGCCTTTATCTGCGGGCCGCCGGCCTGTGGGGTGAGCTGGGCAAGATCGTGCCGCGTGCCCGCTGCCTCCGCGCGGCGGCCTGGCTGCAGCTGCGTGGCCCGCGGGGCACGGTCCGCGGGCCGTGGTGGGTCACGATCGACGTGCTGATGGCCGAACTGAACAACTGGCTCGCCACCGATCCTGGCCCGCACATCGCCGATGAGCTGGATCGCACCCGCGCCCAGTTCGCGCAGATGTGCGCGCAGGCGTCGGGTCCGTGCTGACGCCGAGCTGCCACGAAGCGGTCCGGTCCGCTCCGGCGGTGGCAGTCCCGTTAAGCTCGGACCTCATGCACGAAACAGCTCGGCCGCGCCGCAAGCTCGGCGTCATGGGCGGCACCTTCGACCCCGTCCACCACGGCCACCTGGTCGCGGCCAGCGAGGTCGCGAACCGGTTCGAGCTCGACGAGGTCATCTTCGTTCCGACCGGTCAGCCGTGGCAGAAGGTGAACAAACAGGTCAGCCCCGCCGAGGACCGGTATCTGATGACGGTCATCGCCACCGCGTCCAACCCGAGGTTCTCGGTCAGCCGGGCCGACATCGAACGCAACAAGGTCACCTACACGGTCGACACCCTGCGCGAGATGCAGAGCGCTCATCCCGACGCCGAGCTGTACTTCATCACCGGTGCGGACGCGCTGGCCAACATCCTGACATGGCAGGATTGGACCGAACTGTTCGAACTGGCGAAGTTCGTCGGGGTGAGCCGTCCGGGGTACGAGCTGAACACCGACCATCTCGAGGAGCATCTGCGGGACCTGCCCGCCGATGCCGTGACGATGATCGAGATCCCCGCACTGGCCATCTCGTCGAGCGAATGCCGCCGCCGCGCCGCGGAGGGTCGGCCGGTCTGGTACCTCGTCCCCGACGGCGTGGTGCAGTACATATCGAAGCGGCACCTGTATGGGCCCGCAGGAACGGAAGGTAGCTGACGTTGAGCCACACGATCGAGGGTCTGACCTGTCTGGGGGAGGGCGAATGAGTGCCACCGCCGAAGCGGTCGAAATGGCCAAGGTCGCCGCACTCGCGGCCGACGACAAGCTCGCCACCGATGTCGTCGTCCTCGACGTCTCCGAACAGCTGGTGATCACCGACTGCTTCGTCATCGCCTCGGCGCCCAACGAGCGCCAGGTCAACGCGATCGTCGACAACGTCGAAGAGAAGCTGCGCGAAGCCGGGCACAAGCCGGTCCGGCGCGAAGGCACCCGCGAGGGTCGCTGGGCGCTGCTCGACTACGTCGACATCGTCGTGCACATCCAGCACAACGACGAGCGCAATTTCTATGCGCTGGAGCGGTTGTGGCGTGACTGCCCGACCGTTCCTGTCGATGGCATCGCCGCCCTGCCGACTCCGGCCGCCGACGACGCACAGGTAGAGGGCGACACCGAGTGAGCAAGTACGCCCATGTGCGCACGCTGATCCTGCTGCGCCACGGGCAGACCGAATGGAACGCGGCCGACCGGATGCAAGGTCAGATCGACACCGATCTCACCGAGCTCGGTCGTCAGCAGGCCAAAGAGGCGGCGCGCGAACTGGTTTCGCGCAATGCCATCGCCATCCACGCCTCCGATCTGCGGCGCGCCAAGGAGACGGCGCAGGCGCTCGGCGACATCAGCGAGCTGCCGGTCGTCACCGATCAGCGACTGCGCGAGACCAACCTCGGCGACTGGGAGGGTCTGACCCATCTCGAGGTCGACGCCGACTACCCGGGCGCACGTGTGCGGTGGCGGCTCGACGCCACCTACACACCGCCCGGTGGCGAGAGCAAACTCGAGGTCGGTGCGCGTTCGCTGCCCGTGGTGCGCGAACTGTACAACGAGCGACAGGATTGGCCCGGCCGGACTATCATCCTGGTGGCGCACGGCGGGTTGATCGCTGCCCTCACGGCCGCGTTGCTGGAACTGCCCCCAGAGAACTGGCCTGCCCTCGGTGGGCTGGCCAATACGAGCTGGGTACAGCTGTCCAGTCACGGCCCTGACATCGACCGACCCGGCTGGCGCCTCGATGTTTGGAACGCAGCGGCGAAGGTAGCTCCCGATGTCCTCTGAAGAGCCCGTCCGATCGGTACCGGACGAACTGTTCCAGCAGGTGACGGCCAAGCCCGGACGGCAATTGCCGGACGCGCTGTTCGGCCCGCCACCCGCTCGGCCCGCACGCCCCGAGCGTGAGGAGCCCATCCGTTCGGTACCGGACGAACTCTTCAAGCAGGTCACCGCGCGCAGCGAACGCTCGCTACCCGACGCGCTGTTCGGCCCGCCGCCTGCGCCGGTAGCCGCCGAGCCCGAGCAGGTCGCCTCGGCGGCAAGCGATTCGGCGTCGGCGGGCGACTCGTCGGAGGACTCGGACGCCGATGTCGACGGCGAGCCTGCCACAGCGGGCGATGCTGTCGCCGATGGCGCGGCCGAGGTTGTAGCGCAGCCGGACGGTGCCGATGCCGAATCGGCTGTTGCGCAGTCGGATACCGCCGAGTCGGCGGTATCCGTCACGGAGCTGCCCGAGGGTGCGAGTCCCGCTGCGGGTGTCGACGATCTCGTGGCGACGATTTCCGTGGCCGAGCCCGCCGCGGCGCAGGACCTCCAGTCGGCCGGTGCGGCTGATGGTTCCGGCGATCCGTCGGATGCCGGCACCGTTGCGGTTGCCGAGCCGGTGGGCGATGCGGTCGAGACGGTGACGGACGAGTCCGTCGCGGTGACCGCGGATTCCGCCACCGAAACAAGCTCGGTGGCCGAGGCGTCCGCTCCGAACTCGCTGATCGCGGAGACCGCTGTGGCGCAGGGTGAATCGCTCGCCGAAGCGGCAGCGGAGGTCGTGCTCGTCGAGGAATCCACCGCGCCACGGCCGGTCGAGTCCGCCTCCCCGCGTCCCGTGCTGCTGGTGATCGCCGACTCCCTCGCCTACTACGGGCCGAAGGGTGGTCTGCCTGCCGACGATCCGCGGATCTGGCCGAATATGGTGGCCGCCGAACTGGATTGGGATGTGGAGCTGATCGCCAGGATCGGCTGGACCTGCCGCGACGCCTACTGGGCGCTCATCGGTGACCCCCGGGTCTGGGCCGCGGTGCCGCGGGCCGGTGCGGTGGTGTTCGCCGTCGGTGGCATGGACACGCTGCCCTCCCCGCTGCCGACCGCGCTGCGTGAGCTGATCCGCTACATCCGTCCGCCCAAGCTGCGTCGCGGTGTGCGCGCCTCCTACAACTGGCTGCAGCCGAAGCTGTCGAAACTCGGTCGGCCCGTGGCGCTTCCGCCGAAGGTGAGTGTCGACTACCTGGAGCAGTCGCGCGAGGCGCTGAACCATCTGCGTCCCGAGCTGCCCGTGGTCGCGGTGCTGCCGTCGGTACACAAGTGTGATGCCTACGGACGCGTGCACCGGGGCCGTGCGCGCGCGGTCAAGGCACTGCAGGCGTGGTCGGGTCGTACCTCGGTGCCGCTGGTCGACCTCGGTGAGGCCGTGCGCGACGACATCGAGTCGGGTGCGGCGAACCCGGACGGCATCCACTGGGGCTGGGCGGGGCACGCGGCGGTGGCGACGGCGATGACCAAGGCGCTGCAGGAGGTTCGGTAGTCCGTGCCCGTTGTGGTGGTCACCGATTCGGCGGCCGGGCTGTCCGCCGACGTCGTCGCCGAGCTCGGTATCGAAGTGGTGCCGTTGCATGTGCTCGTCGGCGACCGGGAGATCCGGGAGGGTATCGATCCCGTCGAGATCGACTACTCGACGGACTCGGTCACCACCTCGGCTGCCTCGCCGGGTGAGCTGCGCGAGGCCTACGAACGCGCGCTGAGCCACAGCGACGGCGACGGTGTCGTCGCCGTGCATTTGTCGCGCACCCTGTCGGCGACCTGGGAGTCGGGGCGACAGGCGGTCCGCGATATGGGCGCCGAAGATCGTGTGCGCCTGGTGGATTCGCTCGGCGCTGGCTTGGCGACCGGTCTGCCTGTGCTCGCTGCCGCGCGCCGGGCCCGTGCGGGTGAGGCGCTGGATGCCGTCTACGAACGCGCGGTGGCGGCCGCCGCTCGTGCTCGCACGTTCATCCTGGTCAACCGCACCGAGCAGCTCCGCAAGGGCGGCAGGCTCAGCAGTGCCGCCTCGTTCTTCGGCAGCGAACTGGTGACGAAACCACTGCTGCAGCTGGTCGAAGGCAAACTGGAGCTGCGCGAGAAGGTACGGACCAGATCGCGTGCCTACGCGAAGCTCGTGGCTGCCGCGGTGGATGCCGCGGGTGGGGACGGCGCCGCGCTGGGCGTCCAGCATCTGGGGGCCGCCGATGCCGCCGAGACGATCGCTGCCCAGCTGCGCGAACAGGTGCCCGAGGTCGAGGAGCTCTACGTCACCGAGTTCGGCCCCACCCTGGGCGTGCACCTCGGCGTCGGCGCGCTCGGCGTGCTCGTGGTGCCCGGCGGGTGTTCGTGACCGGCACCGAGTTCCGTCGCAGGCTGCCACGCCGGGAGCCTGCGCCGACGGTCTGAACCCGCGGGCCTCTACGATGCCCCGGTGACCGGATACGACGACTTCGACTACCCCGACACCGCGCACCTGCCGCCCCGCAGGCAACACATCCTCGCCGTGATCCGGGACTCGGTGCTCGCGCACGGCTACCCGCCCAGCGCGAAGGAGATCGCCGACGCCGTCGGCCTGCGCTCTACGTCCACGGTCTCCAAGCATCTGAAAGCGCTGGAGGAGGACGGCTTCCTGCGCCGCGGTGCCGCGATGACCCGCCCCATCGATGTGCGTCTGTTCCTGCGGCACGCACCGGCAGGCGGCTCCGACGGGTCGGTGACCGTGCCCGTGATCGGTGACATCGCCGCGGGCACCCCGATCCTGGCCGAGCAGCACGCCGACGACCTGCTCACCCTGCCGCGTGAACTCGTCGGCCGCGGCGAGGTTTTCGGCCTCCGCGTCCGCGGCGACTCGATGATCGACGCCGCGATCTGCGACGGCGACCTCGTCGTGGTCCGCAGCCAGCGCGAGGCCAACTCCGGCGATATCGTGGCCGCCATGATCGGCGAGGAAGCCACCGTCAAGGTGTATCGCCGGCGCAACGGCCATGTGCAACTGGAGCCCCGCAACCCCGCCTACTCGGTCATCGACGGCGACGAGGCCGTGATCCTGGGCCGGGTCGTCTCGGTGATGCGCAGGATCTGACGTCGTCCGCGCTACGCCGGGCCGAACCAGTCCAGCGACTGGCCGTGCGGCCCGGCGTAGGCCACCGGATCGCCATCCACCGCGAGCACCATCCGCGCTGTGCCCGAGTCTGTTTCGGGCAGCCGGTCGGCGAACTCCGCGATCACACCGGTGCCCTCCTGGGACACCCAGTGGCAGGGCAGCGTCCGCACCGAGGTGGTGAACTTCTCCCGCGCCTGTGCGGGCAGATAGGTCAGCACCGCGCTGTGGAACACGACCACTGTGCTGCCGGGTGGCGCGGTGTGGACCAGCTCGGCGACTTTCTCGTTCAAGTCGCCCGCCACCAGGAGCGGTGGATTCGCGGCAGCGATCGCACAGGACGCTCGCAGCCTCGCGAGTCGTTCGTCCTGTCCCGGCCAGACCAGCGCTTCCAGCCATTCCTGATCCTTGATGTCTCCCGCGTCCAACGGGTTCAAGTCGACTCCGGCTCGATGTACCACCTCGGGCAGCCGAGCCGGTATCGGTGCGTCGCCGGTTACCGTGCACGGCAACACCACTGGGGACGGACCTTCGGCGGGATCCAGTGCGATCCCGCCGTAGCGGTAGCTGAAACGGTCCGGGTACAGGCACAGTCCCGCCGAGGCGCCGACCTCGATCAGCGACAGCGGTCCGGGCAACCGGGCGAGCACCGGCAGCAGTGTTGCCGCGCGGCCGGCTTCGTTCGTCTGGGTGCGTCTGGTCAGCGCTGTCACCGAGATCGCGGGCCAGTGCGCGATCAGCTGCTCGCGGAACTCGCGGTAGGGCACCGCGATCGCGCCGTTCACGCGCGCGGCCGCCAGGACCAGGTTGGGTTGCTGCTTGTCCGTGGGCAGTTCGGCGATCAACGCCAGCACCGCAGGGTCCTCGGCGATGTCGACAGCCCGCCGATGGTAGAGCGGGGAATTGCTGTGTACCTCGCGATACGCGAAGTCGCGGAATCGGTGTGCCAGGTCCATGGCACCATCCGTACGTCGTTTCGGCCATGCGCGCACCGTATTCGCTCGGCCCGCGCGGATTCCGCGCTCAGCGCCCGCTGACCGGGAGTTGTCCACAGGCTCGACGTTGTCCACAGGTTCGTTTTATGCCCTGGTCGGCGGCGGTTTCCCGCGGCCGGCTCCTCGTAGCGTCGGTGCCATGTCACGACACGAAGAGCACGAGCGGGTACGGCAACGGCTTGGCGGGCTGGCGGTACGCGAGAAGGTGGGACAGGGCGGCTTGCGCGGCGAGCCAGGTCGCGGACCCACACCGGCAGCGGCCCGCACCGATGGTGGTGCCGAGGGGCGTTGGGACGACGACGAACTCACGCCGTCGGTGGGAGAGGTGCGTGCGCCGGGTTGGCTCGCGGACGGCGCGCAACCCGGCGGCCCGCGACGGCTTGTGCCCGAACGGTTCCGCGGGGCGCGCCTCGATCCCGGCCGCCGGGGTGCGCTGGTACTCGGAGTGGTGGGGCTGGTCGCCGTCGTGCTCACCGGCATCATGGTGGTGCGCGATCAGCCGACGCGGCAGGCGATACCGCCGGTGCCGGTAGTTCGAGCCGAGAGCATCGGCCTGCGCACCGAGCCGACCGCCACAGCCACTGCGGTGGCAGACACCGGACCGAGCGCGAGCACGGAAGTCGTTGTCAGTGTGGTTGGGCTGGTCGACCGGCCGGGCCTGCACCGTCTGCCCGGCGGTTCCCGCATCGCCGACGCCATCGAGATCGCGGGCGGCGCCCGAGACGGCGCGGACCTGGCCGGCTTGAACCTGGCGCAACGCCTGTCCGACGGCGATCAGCTCGTCGTCGGCGCGACCGGCCCCCAATCAGGACCACCACGCCTGGGCAGCACCATGATCGGCTCCGCCGACCCAGACCCCGCTACGGCACCGAGCGCAGCGAGCACCACGGGCACGAACACCGCCACCGCCCCGAACGGCAAAGGCGGCAAGGCTCGCCTCAACCTGAACACCGCGACGGAAGCGGAGCTCGACGCACTACCCGGCGTCGGACCGGTCACCGCCACAGCGATCCTCGCCTGGCGCTCGACCAACGGCCGGTTCACCGATGTCGCCCAACTAGGCGAAGTAGACGGCATCGGCCCCGCCCGCCTCGCTCGCCTGCGCGACCTGGTGACGACATGACCAGACCGCCCGATCCGGCCGGGGCCGGCGAAACAATCGGCCCCACCAGAGATACCGACCCGCAGGACGAATGCCCGGCATCGGTCGTTCCCGCACCAACCTTCGGGGTCGGGTCGGTTCTCGGGCGTAGTGCGGCACGTGACGATGGTCCGGGCGCGAACCCGGCCGGCGAATGAGGGCGGCGCCGCGCGAAGAGGAGATGGTGGAGGAGCCGGAGCGGCTGGTTCTCGATATGCGGCTGGTGCCTGCCGCGCTCGGGTGCTGGGTTGCGACGATCGTTGCGGTGTCCCTCGGCTGGGTCGTGGGTCTGGTCCTGGCGGTCGGTGCCGTGGTGGTGGCGATCGGGTTGTGGGTCGTGTTGTTGTGGGCGATCGCGCACCAACGGGAGCGGTGGCGAGTCGTCGCGGTGGCGGGGCTGGCGACGATGCTGCTCGCGGCGGGCTTCGGGGCGGCAGGGGCGTGGCGTGAGTATCACGTGCAGTCGCACCCGCTGCGGGAATCGTTCGGGCGGTCGGTGACGGTGCTGGCCGTTGTCACCGATGACGCGAAACCGATGCGGGCGGGCGGGTTCGGTGGGCAGCGGCGGTGGATTGTCCATGCCGGGCTGCGCGAGTTCGGTGGCGGTGCGTCGACGATGCGGGCGGGTGGGGCGGTGGTCGTCCTCGCTGGTGGTGACGAATGGGCCAGCCTGTCGCCTGGACAGGTGATCCGGTTCCGGGCCCGGGTGAGTGAACCGAATCGCGCGGATCTGACCGTGGCGACCCTGAACGCGGTGGCCGATCCGGAGCTCGTCGGCACCCTGCCGTGGTGGCAGCGGCTTGCCGCGGACGTGCGGGCAAACCTTGTCGAAGCAGCGGGGCGAGCGCTACCGCCCGCTGCGGCAGGCCTGCTACCGGCACTAGTCGTCGGTGATACCTCCGAACTGTCCGACGATGTTCGCGATGCGTTCGAAATCGCAGGCCTGCAACATCTTTGTGTGGTCAGTGGTGCAAACTTCACGATCTTGCTGACCGCGTTGCTTGCTCTCACCCGGCTGCTCACAGCGGGCCCGCGTACCAGCGCCGCGGCCGCCGCCGGAGTGGTCGTCGTGTTCGTCGTCCTCGCGCGCCCCGACCCGAGTGTGCTGCGCGCGGCGGCGATGGGCTCGGTGACGGTGCTCGCTCTGCTCACCGGTCGGCGCAAACAGGCGCTGCCCGCGCTCGGTGCCGCAGTCGTCGGATTGCTCGGTGTGGCACCCCAATTGGCGGTGAGCGCGGGATTCGCGCTGTCGGTCCTGGCCACCGCTGGGCTGATCCTGCTCGCGCCGAGCTGGGCGGATTGGCTGCGGGCGCGCGGGTGGTGGCGTGCGCCCGCGGAGATCGTCGCGGTGTCCGCGGGGGCATTCGTCGTGACGTTGCCACTGATGGTCGCGCTGTCGGGGCGGGTGAGTCTCGTGGCGATCATCGCGAACGCACTCGTCGCACCGGTGGTCGGGCTCATCACGGTGCTCGGGGCAGTGGGCGCGGTCCTCGCGTGCGTGTGGGACGACGCGGCGGTGTGGGCCCTCTGGTGCGCACGCCCACCGCTGTGGTGGTTGCTCTCGGTCGCCGACTACACGGCCGCGGTACCCGGAGCCACCGTCACGGTGCCGTCGGGCCCGACCGGAGGACTGGTCGCAGCGGCGATCGTCGTCACCATCGTGGCGGCCCTGCGCTGGTCGAAGACCCGCAGGCTACTCGCTGTCGGAGCACTCGGCGTCTCCGTGGTGCTCGTCCCGGTCCGGCTGTGGCAGCCCGGATGGCCGCCCGACGGCTGGGTACTGGCCATGTGCGACGTAGGCCAGGGAGACGGACTCGCCCTCTCGGTCGGACCCGGCGCGGCGGTGGTCATCGACACGGGCCCCGACCCCCGCCCGATCCGCCGCTGCCTCGACCGCCTGCACATCACCCACATCCGGCTCCTGGTCCTCACCCATCCGCACGCCGACCACATCGACGGCCTGTCCGGCGCACTCCGCGGCCGCACCGTCGACGCCATCGCAACGGCGCCCGGCGAGCTCAGCGCCACCAGCGACTGCTGCCCGGACGACGGGCATCGTCACACCCCACCGGCGCCTACCGTCCGTCCACACCACTCCTCCGAGAATTCGGACCAGGCTGTCGCGCAGCGGCGTTCGGCTGATCGCGGCACCGAGTCCGGTGGTGTCGAGCGGGTTGTCGAGATCGCGAAGTCCGGCCGGATCCCGCTGATGGAACTTCATGCGGGGCATGTGCTGACCTTTGGCGCAGTGGAATTGGCGGTGCTCGCACCGAGCCGGGAGGTTCCATCCTCAGTGGCGTTGGACGAGGCCAACGATCGGTCCCTCGTGCTGAAGGCGCGGACCGCAGTGGGCACGATCTTGTTCACCGGCGACATCGAGACCGCCGCACAGTCCCGCGTCCTGCGCGACAACGACGTCCGTGCCGACATCCTCAAAGTGCCACATCACGGATCCCGCACCACCACACCGGAATTCCTCCGAGCAGTCCGGCCACGCCTGGCGTTGATCAGTGCCGGAACCGACAACACGTTCGGTCATCCACACCCCACGATCACCGCTGGGTTGGACACACTCGGCGCCACCATCGCCCGGACCGACCGCCACGGTGATGTCA
This sequence comes from Nocardia sp. NPDC055053, assembly GCF_053608285.1. Lineage (NCBI taxonomy): Bacteria > Bacillati > Actinomycetota > Actinomycetes > Mycobacteriales > Nocardiaceae > Nocardia > Nocardia sp. NPDC055053. The sequence goes on from NZ_JBSGVD010000012.1 coordinate 183,948, forward strand.
TCGTCCTCGGCACCGCTGCCGACCTACGGACGGTGACCTCCCGCCGTCGGACCCGCGGCGGTGACGTTCGGCTCGGGGACCGCGGGCGATCCGCCTGTCGGTGGCCGAACGTAGGATCGCCTGGTGAGCGAACGCCCTGCCGCGGTACATCTGGTTCTCGGTGACGAGGAGCTGCTGGTCGAACGCGCCGTGGCGCAGGTGACCGGGCAGGTGCGGTCGGGTGCGCCCGATCCGGAGTCGGTGCCGGTCGACCGGCTGCGCGCCGGTGACGCGAGCACCGCCGAGCTGGCGGAGTTGCTGAGCCCGTCGCTGTTCGCCGAGGATCGGGTGATCGTGCTCGAGTCGGCGGCCGAGGCCGGCAAGGACGCGGTCGCGGTGATCACCGACGCCGCGGCCGACCCGCCCGCCGGGGTGGTGCTGATGGTGCTGCACTCGGGCGGTGGCCGGGCCAAGGCGCTGGTGCCCGCGCTGCAGAAGCAGGGCGCGGTGGTGCATGAATGCGCCAAGCTCACCAAAGCCTCCGAGCGGATGGAGTTCGTGCGCGGCGAGTTCCGGGCGGCCGGTGTCCGGGTGGCCGCCGACGTGGTGCAGGTGCTGATCGAGTCCGTCGGCTCGGAGCTGCGCGAACTCGCCGCCGCCTGTTCACAATTGGTCGCCGACACCGGCGGCAAGGTCGACGTGAACGCGGTGCGCCGCTACTACTCCGGTCGTGCCGAGGTCACCGGCTTCGACGTCGCCGAACTCGCCGTCGCCGGCGATCGCCCCGCCGCGATGGAAGCCCTGCGCTGGGCCACCGACCGCGGCGTACCGCACGTCCTGCTGGCCGACGCCCTCGCCGACTCCGTGCACACCATCGCCCGCGTCGGTTCCGCAGGCCGCGGCGACCCGTTCAAACTCGCCCAGCAACTCGGCATGCCCCCCTGGAAAGTCAAGAAGGCCCAGGCCCAGTCCCGTGGCTGGAACCCCGCCACCATCGGCACCGCCCTCCAGGTGGTCGCCACCCTCAACGCCGACGTCAAGGGCGGTGCCGCCGACGCCACCTACGCCCTCGAACACGCCCTCTCCCGCATCCTCGACCTCCGCGCCGCAGGCTGAACCCCGCCGCCCCTGATCGCACAGCGGGAGCACCCCTACGACGCGACACGCCGTGCCGCCATGTAATCGGGACCGAATCGCGATGTCAGCCCGCTCTCGGAGCTGGCACAGTTGATCATGACATGGATGACCCGACGGTGAGCCGGACCGGGGAGCGCGGGCCAACTCGACGCGCTCGTGATTCGGCGGGCTGGTGGGTCAGAGGCGTGGTCAAGGGCGTGGCGGCCGGTCTGTCGGCCGTGGTGGTCGCGGTCACCGCGTACGGGTGGTCCACCGCGGGCACCTTCGACGCGGGGTTTCTGCGGTCGCAGGCCATCGAAGACGACGCGCCCCATTCGCTGGGTGGCGATCTCAACATCCTGTTGATCGGGCTGGATACCCGGCGCGATCAGAACGGCGACGAGCTGCCACGCGAGGTGCTCGACCAGCTGCATGCCGGTGACGGGGACGAGGGCGGGTACAACGCCAATACGCTGATCCTGGTCCACATTCCGGCCGCGATGAACAAGATCGTCGCGGTGTCCATCCCGCGCGACAACTACGTGCCGGTCAGCGGCATCCCCGGCTACACCCACGCCAAGATCAAGGAGGCGTACGGGTTGAAGAAGGCCGCCGTGCAGGACCAGCTGATCGCGCGCGGCGTCACCGATCGGCGGCGGCTGGAACAGGCGGGACGGGAGGCGGGGCGGGCCTCGATCGTGCGGACCGTGCGTGAGCTGACCGGCGTGCCGATCGACCGGTTCGCCGAGGTCACTCTGGGGGGCTTCTACGATCTGGCCGCGGCGCTCGGCGGGGTGGAGGTGTGCCTGAATCATCCGGTGCGCGACCTCGAGTTCTCCGGCGCCGACTTCCCCGCAGGCCGCCAGCATCTGGATCCGGCGCAGGCACTGGCCTTCGTGCGGCAGCGGCACGGACTGGAGAACGGTGACCTGGACCGGACGCACCGGCAGCAGGCCTTCCTCACCTCGGTGGCCCGGCAGCTGCGCCGCGCCGGCACCCTCACCGACCCGGGGAAGCTGGGACAGCTGATGGACGTGGCGCACCGCAATATCGTGCTGTCGGAAGGCTGGAACATGACCGAGTTCGTGCGCACCCTCGGCGCCGCGAAGAACCCGCAGGTCGAATTCCGCACGCTGCCGGTCGTGCGCTACGACGTCGTCAACGGCCAGGACGTGAACATCGTGGACCGGCAGGCGATCCGCCGCGAGATCGCGGCCGCGTTCGGGATGCCCGTCCCCATCGCGACGACGACCCGGCGCACGGCGGCGCGGACGCAACCATCCGCCGCGTGGCCGGGCGAAACATCCACGGGTGTCCGGCGGACCAGCACGACCGAGCCGGTGTCGGGGACTCCCGACGCGGGCAAGCCGGTCCGCAGCGACATCACCTCGGGGCAGATCCCCTGTGTGAACTGAACCCGATCAGTCGCCGACGACGGCGGCGAGCTGCTCCTCGTCGTCCTCGAGGTCCTCGTAGCGGCCCTCCCACTCGTCGTAGAGCGGGACCTCGTCCTCCCTGGTGACGATCCACGAGGCCGTGAAGCCACCGTCCTCGTCGGGCACCATCACGTTCTCGATCTTGAGACCGATCCCCAGGATCTCCGCAGCGCGGATCACCTCGGCCAGGTCATCGCCTCGTACCACCGTCTGATTCGCGTACACCGTCAACATGCGCGGAATGGTAGCCGACGACAAAAGCCGCCGTGGTCATCGAGGCCACGGCGGCTGCGTCTTGCGAAGTATTGCTGAGCGGGTACCAGGCCCGCTCCGATCAGATCTTGTTCAGAGCCAGCGCGAGCGCGGACTTCTTGTTGGCCGCCTGGTTGGCGTGGATGACGCCCTTGGAAGCGGCCTTGTCGAGCTTGCGGCTCGCGAACTGCAGCTGCTCGGCAGCCTTTTCCTTGTCACCGCTCGCGGCAGCTTCACGGAAGTTGCGGATCGCGGTGCGCAGCGCGGACTTGACCGACTGGTTGCGCTTGCGCGCCGCCTCGTTGGTACGGATCCGCTTCATCTGGGACTTGATGTTGGCCACGCCTGTATCCTCTGGTTTCCTGTCGCTGGGTGGTATGCCTTGAAAGCTCGTCGGGCGCGCGCCCACGATGCAGCAGATGGTGCTGAACTACGGGTAACACCGCGCCGAAGATCGAGGTTACCAGCTCGGCACCGCCGGGCGAAATCGGGCATCGACCGCGCCGTCGTGCGCCCGAGGCGGATTTCACCCGTTTCAGGTGATGCGAGAAATTTACCTGTGTCTCACACGGCCTCGCTCCCGGGTGATGCACAGTTTTTCTCATGACCTCCACCACAGCGCCGAGTACGGCTCGATCCGCATCACCGGCGTTGGTGCGAACGAACGGTCACCCGGTACACACCGGTTTGTTCGAGGGGTACGGTCCGGGCCGCTTCGCCGACGCCTTCGACGAGATGTTCGACGCGGCGGGCCGGGTGCGGGCTCCGTACAGGGGCATCCACGCCGCGATGGCGGCCAACGACGTCGGCGATCTGGCCAAACGCTCCGACGCGCTGGACCGGGCGTTCATCGACCAGGGCATCACCTTCTCACTGTCCGGGCAGGAGCGGCCGTTTCCGCTCGACCTGGTGCCGCGGGTGATCGCGGCCGCGGAATGGGCCAAGCTCGAACGCGGCATCAAGCAGCGGGTGACCGCGCTGGAGTTGTTCCTGGCCGACGTCTACGGCGAGCAGAACATCCTGCGCGATCAGGTGATCCCCAAGCGGCTGGTCACCTCGTGCGAGCACTTCCACCGCGAGGCCGCGGGCCTGGTCCCGCCGAACGGGGTGCGCATCCACGTCTCCGGGATCGACCTGGTGCGCGACGAGCGCGGCGACTTCCGCGTGCTGGAGGACAACCTGCGCTCGCCGTCGGGGGTGTCCTATGTGATGGAGAACCGGCGCACGATGGCCAGGGTCTTCCCCGATCTGTTCTCCTCGCACCGGGTGCGGGCGGTCGGCGACTATCCCGCCCATCTACTCCGGGCGCTGCGGGCTTCCGCGGCGCCGAACGAGGCCGACCCGACCGTGGTCGTGCTCACCCCCGGCGTGCACAACTCCGCCTACTTCGAGCATTCGCTCCTGGCCAGGCAGATGGGCGTGGAACTGGTCGAGGGCCGCGACCTGTTCTGCCGCGACAATGTCGTCTATATGCGGACGACGGCGGGTGAGCGGCAGGTCGACGTGATCTACCGGCGGATCGACGACACCTTCCTCGACCCCATGCACTTCCGGCCGGACTCGGTGCTCGGCATCGCCGGCGTCCTCAATGCCGCCCGCGCGGGCAATGTGGTGATCTCCAGCGCGGTCGGCAACGGCGTCGGTGACGACAAACTCATCTACACCTACGTGCCGACGATCATCGAGTACTACCTCGGTGAGAAGCCGATCCTGCCCAATGTCGACACCTTCCGCTGCTGGCTCGACGACGAACGCGCGGAAGTGCTCGACCGGGTCGGCGAGCTGGTGGTCAAACCGGTCGAGGGGTCGGGCGGCTACGGCATCGTCATCGGGCCCGACGCGACGCCGCGTGAGCTGGAGACGATCAGGCGCAAGATCAAGGCCGACCCGCGCGGCTGGATCGCCCAGCCGGTGGTGCAGCTGTCCACGGTGCCGACCAAGATCGGCAACGACCTGGCGCCCCGGCACGTGGACCTGCGCCCGTTCGCGGTCAACGACGGCGAGGACATCTGGGTGCTGCCCGGCGGGCTCACCCGGGTCGCGCTGCCCGCGGGCTCGCTGGTGGTGAACTCCAGCCAGGGCGGCGGCAGCAAGGACACCTGGGTGCTGGCGGGCCGCTCCGGCCCGGTCGACCGGGAGCTGGCGGGCCCGGAACTGGTGAGTGATCCGCCGCAGGCCGATTCGTTCGAGATCGGCCGCGAGCTCAGCGCGCCGCAGGCCAATCAGCAACAGCAGCAACAACAACAGACGCAGCGGCTGATCGGGGAATAACACACATGCTTGCTCGTAACGCCGAATCCCTCTTCTGGATCGGCCGATACGTCGAGCGCGCCGACGACACCGCGCGCATCCTCGACGTCGCCGTGCACCAGCTGCTCGAAGACGCCACCGTCGACGCCGACCGGACCTCCCGCGTGCTGTTGAAGGTGCTCGGCATCGAACCGCCCGATGGCCTGCGCCTTGACGTGTGGTCGGTGACCGATCTCGTCGCGTTCAGCCACGACCACGGCGTCTCGATCAGCGACTCGATCGGCAAGGCCCGCGAAAACGCCCGTGGCGCACGCGAAGTCACCTCCAGTGAGATGTGGGAATGCCTCAACGCCACCTACAACGGGCTGGCGGCGGCGGAGAAGGCGGCGCGCGGCCTCGGCCCGCACGAGTTCTTCTCCTACATCAAGGACCGGGCCGCGATGTTCACCGGACTGACCGACTCGACGCTCTCGCGCGACGACGGCTACCGGTTCCTGCTGCTCGGCCGGTCCATCGAACGCGTGGACATGATGGTGCGCCTGCTGCTCTCGCGCGCGGGCGACCGCACCTCCTCGCCCGCCTGGGTGACGGTGCTGCGCTCGGCGGGCGCCCACGACACCTATCTGCGCACCCACCGCGGTGCGCTCGACGCGGCGAGGGTCGCCGAATTCATCCTGATCGACCGGCTTTTCCCGCGCTCGGTGTTCCACACGCTGCGCGTCGCCGAGGCCTGCCTGACCGAGCTCGACCAGCGGCCGGGCAGCCGCGTCGGCGCGCGGCACGAGGCGCAGCGCGTCCTCGGCCGGGCCCGCAGCGAACTCGAATTCCTGCCGCCCGGTGTGCTGCTGGAGGACCTGCAGAACCGGCTGCTCGCGCTGCAGAAATCGTGCCGCGAGGTGAGCGAGGCCGTGTCCCGCCAGTACTTCCATGCCGCACCGTGGGTGGCGTGGACCGATGTGCGCAGCAGCTCCGACGGGCGCGTGCAGGTGGAGGGGGAGCTGTGAGTTGGCGAATCAGGGTGGTGCACACCACCGGTTATGTCTACGCCGCGCCGGTGACGCGGTCGTTCAACGAGGCCAGGCTGACCCCGCGCGCGGACAGCAGGCAGAACGTGATCCTCAATCGCGTCGAAACCGTGCCGGCCACCAGGTCGTATCGCTACACCGACTACTGGGGCACCGCGGTCACCGCGTTCGACCTGCACGCGCCGCACACCGAACTGGAGGTCACCGGGTCGTCGGTGGTGGAGACCGAACCGTTCGCCGAACCGACCGGGGAACTGACCTGGGACGAACTGCGCGGCGGGCGGATCGTCGATCGCTTCGACGAAATGCTCGGCCCCACCGCCTATGTGCCGCGTGACCGCAAGCTCGCGACCGTCGCCCGGCAGCTCGCCCGCGGGGAGGAGCCGGCCAAGGCGGTGGTGCGCGCCGCCGAGTGGGTGCACAAGGAGATGGACTACATCGCGGGCACGACGTCGGTGCACACCTCGGCGGTGGAGGCCTTCGGCGAGCGGCGTGGCGTCTGCCAGGACTACGCGCATCTGACGCTGGTGTTGTTGCGCAGCATGGGAATTCCCAGCCGGTACGTCTCCGGGTATCTGCATCCGAAGCCGGGGGCTGGGATCGGCGAGACGGTGGCGGGGCAGTCGCATGCCTGGGTGGAAGCCTGGACCGGGCAGTGGTGGGGCTATGACCCGACCAACAATCTGGCCGTCAACGAGCAGCACGTCTCGGTCGGCGTCGGCCGCGATTACGCGGATGTGCCACCGCTGAAAGGGGTTTTCTCCGGCGGCGGCTCGACCGACCTCGAGGTCGTTGTGGAGGTCACCCGCCTGGCGTAATGTCCAGTTCGCTCGTGCGGACCCCGCTCGCCGCGGGGATGATTCCTCCCGGAGAGGTGGTGGCCGATGCCCACTGCACAGGAACTCGTCGAACCCGAGGTCGTATCCGAGCCGAAGAAGTGGGCCGCCGAAGGACTCGGCACCTTCATCCTGGTGATCTGTGGCGTCGGCACGCTGGTGCTGGCAGGCGACCGGGTCGGTTCGCTCGGCGTCGCCTTCGCGTTCGGTCTGTCGCTGCTGTTCCTCGTCTACGCGATCGGGCCCATCTCGGGATGCCACGTCAACCCGGCGGTCACGCTCGGACAGCTGCTGCTCGGCCGGATCTCGGCAGTCGGCGCCGCCGGGTATGTGATCGCCCAGTTGATCGGCGGCTTCCTGGCCGGGCTCGTGCTGTTCGCCCTGGCCAAGAATTTGCCCGCGTACGACCGGTCGGTCGACGGGCTCGGCGCCAACGGCTGGGGCCCGCACAGCCCCTCGGCGGTGCGCGGTCCGCTCGGTGAGGTCGTCGTCCAGAACGGTTACGGCCTCGCGGCGACCATCATCGTCGAGGTGATGCTGACCGCGCTGCTGGTGTTCGTTGTGCTGGCCTCCACCGACCAGATCTCCGATGTCCCGCTGGCCGGGCTGTCGATCGGTGTCACCCTCACGGTGATCTACCTGGTCTCGCTGCCGATCGACAACACCTCGGTGAACCCGGTGCGCAGTCTGGCGGTGGCGCCCTATCAGGACGGGGCGATGGGTCAGGTGTGGGTGTTCGTCGTGTTCCCGCTGGCCGGTGGCGCGCTGGGGGCGCTGATCTACGGGTTGATCTTCGGGCGGTCCAGGGACGTGCTGAGCTAGCAGGCGGCGAACGACGAAACCCCGATCCGGCACGCACCGGATCGGGGTTTCCTGTTGTGTTCAGCTCCAGCTGTATTCGGCGACGAGCCGGTGCGCGACCAGGTCGAAGGTCTTGCGCTCGACGATGGCGCCCTCGCGCCGGATGCCGTCCTCCGGCACGTCGAGCACCCGGTCCAGCCGCACCCAGCTGGGACGTCCGTCGTGGTCCCACGGACCCGAGCCGATCCCGACCCAGTTGCGGTCGTGCGCGCGTTCGGCTTTGGACGACAGCATCAGCCCGAGCAGGGTCTTGCGATCGCGCCCGACGACCAGCACCGGCCGGTCCTTGCCGTTGGACGGGTCCTCCTCGTAGGGCACCCAGGTCCACACGATCTCGCCCGGATCGGCGCGGCCGTCGAGCTGCGGGCAGTAGACGATCTGCCGGGCCCGGTGGGCGGTGGGAACCGGCGTCGACGCGGTCGGGCGGACCGCGACGGCGGGTTCCGGCTTGGCCGCCAGTGCCGCCACCAGCTTCTCTAGCAGCCGCGGCCCCTGCTTGCGCACGATCTTCGGTCCCTGCTCCTTGGCGATGACGCCGAGTTGCTTGCCGAGAGTGTTCCAACTGCTGGCCATCCCTGAAATATAACGGTGACTCGCGCTTCGGTGCACCGGTGACAGGGGGGCGATTCGGCCCATGGGACGATAGACGCAGTTCGCCGATACCCCTCGAGGAGTGGAGTGGCTTCCAGTTTTGCCGATACGACGTTCACCGATCCGTCCCGGATCCGGAACTTCTGCATCATCGCGCACATCGACCACGGCAAGTCGACCCTGGCCGATCGGATGCTGCAGCTCACCGGCGTGGTCGAGGAGCGGGCGATGCGCGCCCAGTACCTGGACCGGATGGACATCGAGCGTGAGCGCGGCATCACGATCAAGGCGCAGAACGTGCGCCTGCCGTGGAATGTCGACGGCGAGGACTATGTCCTGCACATGATCGACACCCCGGGCCACGTCGACTTCACCTACGAGGTGTCGCGCGCGCTCGAGGCCTGTGAGGGCGCGATCCTGCTGGTCGACGCCGCCCAGGGCATCGAGGCGCAGACGCTGGCGAATCTGTACCTGGCGCTGGAGAAGGATCTGACGATCATCCCGGTGCTCAACAAGATCGACCTGCCCGCCGCCGACCCGGACCGCTACGCCGCCGAGATCGCCCACATCGTGGGCTGCGAGCCCGACGACGTGCTGCGGGTGTCGGGCAAGACCGGCGTCGGTGTGGCCGAGCTGCTGAACAAGGTGATCGCCGAGGTGCCGCCGCCGGTCGGTGACGCCGACGCCCCGGCCCGCGCCCTGATCTTCGACTCGGTCTACGACACCTATCGCGGCGTGGTCACCTACGTGCGTGTGGTCGACGGCAAGCTGACCCCGCGGCAGAAGATCAAGATGATGTCCACCGGCGCGCAGCACGAGCTGCTCGAGATCGGCATCGTCTCGCCCGAGCCCAAGCCGACCCAGGGTCTCGGCGTCGGCGAGGTGGGCTATCTCATCACCGGTGTGAAGGACGTGCGCCAGTCCAAGGTCGGTGACACCGTCACCACCGCGCGCGACGGCGCCACCTCGGCACTGGCCGGCTACCAGGAACCGCGCCCGATGGTCTACTCGGGCCTGTACCCGGTCGACGGCTCCGACTACCCGGATCTGCGTGACGCGCTGGACAAGCTGCAGCTCAACGACGCGGCGCTGACCTACGTGCCGGAGACCTCGGTGGCGCTCGGCTTCGGTTTCCGCTGTGGCTTCCTCGGTCTGCTGCACATGGAGATCACCCGCGAGCGGCTGCAGCGCGAGTTCGGCCTCGACCTGATCTCCACCGCGCCCAACGTGATCTACCGGGTCGAGATGGAAGACAGCACCGAGCACATCGTCACCAACCCGTCGTACTGGCCCGAAGGCAAGGTGCGCAGCACGTTCGAGCCGGTCACCAAGTGCACCGTGATCGCGCCGAGCGAGTTCGTCGGCACCATCATGGAGCTGTGCCAGAGCCGCCGCGGCGAGTTGCTCGGCATGGACTACCTGTCGGAGACGCGCGTGGAGATGCGCTACACGCTGCCGATGGCCGAGATCATCTTCGACTTCTTCGACTCGCTCAAGTCGCGGACCCGCGGTTACGCGTCGCTCGATTACGAGGAGGCGGGCGAGCAGTCGGCCGCGCTGGTGAAGGTCGACATCCTGCTCCAGGGCGAGGCTGTCGACGCGTTCAGTGCCATCGTGCACAAGGACGCCGCCCAGGCCTACGGCAACAAGATGACCACCAAGCTGCGCGAGCTCATCCCGCGTCAGCAGTTCGAGGTGCCCATCCAGGCCGCGATCGGCTCGAAGATCATCGCGCGCGAGAACATCAGGGCGATCCGTAAGGACGTGCTCGCCAAGTGCTACGGCGGTGACATCAGCCGTAAGCGCAAGCTGCTCGAGAAGCAGAAGGAAGGCAAGAAGCGCATGAAGACCATCGGCCGGGTCGACGTGCCGCAGGAGGCCTTCGTGGCCGCGCTGTCCTCGGACGCGGCGTCGGACAAGCCCAAGGGTAAGTAGCCCTCAGCCCGGTTCGGCGGTGACGCGCACCAGCAGGCGCGTCCCGCCGAGCGGGCTTTCGGTGAGTTCGGCGGTGCCGCCGTGTAATTCGGCCTGCTGACGGACCAGGGCCAGACCCAGACCCGAACCGGGGGAGCCCGGGCGTTTGGCGAAACGGTCGAAGGCGGTGGGGGACAGGTGCTCCGGTATGCCCGCGCCGTTGTCGTCGATGGTGATCTCGATCCCGTCGGGGCCGGTGCTCGCCGCCACGGCGATCTCGGTGGCGTCTCCGTGCAGGACCGCGTTGGCGACAGCGTTGGTGACGATCAGCATGATGCCGCCGGGCAGGCCGGTCATCGGGACCGGGTCGCAGGCGGTCAGGGTGATGTCGACGCCGGGTTGCGCGCGCCGGGCGTTCTGGACGGCGCGATCGAGGGTTTCGCACAGCTCGAACGGTTCGAACGCGTCCGTGCCGGTCAGCTCGCCGACGGCGAGACGTTCGAGATCGGTGAGTGTGCGCTCGATCTGGCGTTCGGCGGCCAGGACGTCGGCGAGGACGGCGCCGCGCTGGTCGGTGGGGAGGTCGTCACCGGCGAGGACCTGCAGGTCGGTGCGCATCGCCGTGAGCGGGGTGCGCAGTTCGTGCGCGCAGACCGCGGCGAAATCGCGGGCGCCTGCCAGTGCCTGCCTGGTCTCGCCGTGCGCGGTCTCGAGCCGTGCCAGCATCCGGGTGATCGCGTCGGAGAGTTCCTCGGCTTCCCTGGCGCCGCGGCCCGACAGCGGTGGGAGCTCGTCGAGGGTGTCGATCTCGTGGGTGGCGGTGGCCAGCCTGCGCAACGGTCGCGCGGCGAAACCGGCCAGCACCCATCCCAATCCGGCGGCCACCAGCACACCGGCGACGCCGATGCCGAGGCCGATCAGCTGGCTGCGGGTGATCGCCGCGCCGACCAGGTCGCGATCGGGATTCAGCCGGACCAGCAGGCCGGGCGCGCCCTGGACCTGAGCCAGCGCGGGGTCGGTCGGCACGGTCATCGGCGGCCCTGGCAGCGCGGTGGCATCAGGGAACGGGCGCATATCCGTCGGCACCGGAATGGGCAGGGCGGGAACACCGTCGAGCCGCTCGGCCACCTGGACGTGCATCGTCGACACCGTCTGATCGAGCTGCCGGGTGCCCGCCACCTTCAGCAGTGCCGCGTAGGTGAGCCCGAGGGTGATCGCCACCAGCGCGGCGACCACCGCCGACACCACGGCCACCCGCATCCGCAGCGACCACGACCCGGTGCTCACGGGCGCTCGCGCAGGACGAATCCGACGCCGCGCACCGTGTGCACGACCCGCGCAACGCCGCCGGTCTCGAGCTTGCGCCGCAGATACGAGACGAACACGTCGACCACATTGGTATCGGTGGCGAAGTCGTAACCCCAGACGGCGGACAGGATCTGCTCGCGCCCGAGCACGATGCCCACATTGTCGGCGAGCATCGCCAGCAGCTCGAACTCGCGTTTGGTGAGCTCGACCTGCCGCCCACCCGCGTGCACCCGATGGCCGGCCAGATCGATGTCCACCGCGCCCACCCGTACCGTCTTGCCCTGCGGCACAGCGGTTGCGGCACTGCGGCGCAGCAGCGCGCGCAGCCGGGCGACCAGCTCGCCCAGGTCGAACGGTTTGGTGAGGTAGTCGTCGGCGCCGCGCTCGAGCGCCGCGATCCGGTCGCTCACCGCGCTGCGGGCGCTGAGCACGCAGATGGGGATGTCGTTGCCCATCGCCCGCAGGGCGGTGACCACGCCGACGCCGTCGAGCTCGGGCATGTTCACGTCGAGGACCATGGCGTCGGGCGCGGCGGAGCGCACCAGGGCGAGCGCTCGCGCGCCGTCACCAGCGGTGACGACGTCGAAGCCCGAGAGTTCGAGGCCGCGCCGCAGCGACGCCAGCACCCTGACCTCGTCGTCGACGACCAAGATCTGCTGTCCGGTCATCTGGCCACCCTAGTGCGATCCATCGTTTCTCCTGGTCAGCGCACGTGCGGCGGGCGGATCACCACGACGCCACCCGGCGCGTCGGCGCGCTCGCAGTCGGCAGGCAGCTCGACGCTCGGGTCACCCGGCCGCGCGGGCAGTGCGGGCAGCGGTGTGGCGGGCTCGCCCTCGAAGTGCTCGAGGTGGATGCGCGCTCCCGGTGCCACCCCGTTCGGCAGCAGCGGCAGCGCGGGCACGCCGGGTGCGCCGGGCGCGGAGCAGATGATCAGTGTCTGCTCGGGCCCGATCTCCCTGGTCACAGCGGGATCGGCGGTCGCGGCGCCCGCGACGCCCGCGATGGTGCCGGTCAGCAGCGCGAAGCCGCCGACGAGGGCGACGGCGCGGGCGCGGCGGCGTTGGGTGATGACGGTCATGGTCTTCGGCTCCTCGAGTGGGATTTCGGCCGGTCGGCTCGACCGGCGAAACCGACGCTAAGCAGCCGATCTTCACGCTCCGTTGAGCAATCGTTAGAGTTCTCTTGGGATCGCGACCCCCCGATTCCACTGGGTCGCCGAAATACGTTGCTCGCCATAAGGTGGTACCAACCGTTCTGGTCGAAACGACAGTTCGGCGTTCCGGTAATAGTGTTGGATGATCTTCACTTCGCCTCGACCGTGGTGGGGGGCCGACAGTGATGCGAGTGTTGGAGCATTGATGACGCGTGATCTGGATTTCGATGACGGTGCCGCGCGCGCAGAAGGGACCGACACCGCCTACCGCGTCGCCAACGGCGTCGCCCGGGTAGCCCGGGCAGGCGCCTACGTCACCGGTGGCGCTCTGGTCGCCGCGAACGGCACCGACTCCAGCAACGCCGACAGCAACGCCGACAGCCGCTACGCGGGCTGGTCCTCGCAGGTCCCCGCCGATCCGAGCCCGGACGCGCCGAGCCCGGTCGTGACGTTCCCCGACCTCGCGGATCTGCCCGCGCCCGTGGCGCCGCACGCACCGTTCGCCGCGCATCCGCCCGCCGCGCCCGACGTCTCGATGGTCGCCCGCTCCACCGAATCCGAGTGGCGCCCAGAGATTCCCGGCTCCGACGGCGAGACCGACATCCGCATCCCCGGCGACAACTCGTCCGGCTTCGGACTCCCCGGCTACGCGCCGGTCCAGCCCGGCTTCGCCGACGACGAGGACAACCAGTTCGGCCTGCCGAACTCGCCCGGCTTCGGCCTGCCCGGCCATGGCATCGGCATCCCCGGCTTCGACGGCCTGCCCGGCAACGGTGTCGGTATCCCCGGCTTCGACGGCATCGGCCTGCCCGGCGGACCCGGCGCCCTGCCCGGCGTGGGCGGTGCGGCCGGTTCGCTGCCCGCCGACGGACCGTTCGACGGCATCGGCGACATGTTCGACGGCTTCGGTGCCATGGTGAACACCGAATGGCAGGTCGACGCGCACGTCGGCCTCGACGGTGTGTGGTTCACCTCGCAGATGAAGGTCACCGGTCAGGTCGGCCAGGTCGGCGATCAGCTCGACGACTACGGCAAGTGGCTCGGCGACGGACTGAAGGTCCCCGGCGACACCACCGGTGGCGGCATGACCTCGCCCACCGGCCCCAGCCTGCCCGGTTCCTCGTCCTCCGGTGTCGGCCTGCCCGGCACGACCACCGCGCCGTCGGGCGTTGCCCCCGCGCCTGCCCCCGCTCCCGCACCGGCGCCCGCGCTGGCTCAGACCCCCGTGACCGCGCCCGCCCCGGCACCCGCGCCGATCGCGCCGGCCCCGGTCGCGCCCGCCGCGCCCGCCCCGGTCGCCACCAGCCCGGTGGTCAGCACACCCCTGCAGACGACCATCCAGCCCGATGCCGCGTCGACGCCGATCGCCAACGTCTTCGGCGGTGCGGGCGCCGCCTCGCCGCTGACCGCGCCGGCCGCCTCGGTGCCCGCGCTGTTCGCGCCGGCCAAACCCGTTGTAATGCCGGACGTCACCGGTGGCAGCACCCCGTCGACGGTCCCGGTGACGGTGCCGTCCAAGCAGCCGACGGTCGATCTCGACACCCCGACGACGGTGAAGCTGCCCGATCTGCCCAAGCCGACGACGGCCCCCACCATGCCGGAGATCACCAAGCAGCCCCAGATCACCGTGCCGCCGACCGCGGGGAACAGTGGCACCAAGCCGACCGTCCCGGACGACGGCATCGGCACCACCAAGCCGGGCACCGGTGGCGTCACGGCGCCCTCGACCAACCCGAGCACGCCGACCGTCGACGTGCCCGACCCCACCGTCTCGCAGCCGACAGCGACGGTGCCCACCCAGCAGCCGACCGCCCCGACCCAGCAGCCGACGATGCCGACCAAGCAGCCGACCGTCGACATCGATCCGCCGACCATGGTCACCCCGCCGCCGGTGGTGACCGTGCAGCCGACCGTTGCCCCGGTGAAGCCGCCGGTCATCGACACCAAGCCGATCGCCGCCGAGTTCGATCATCAGCCCGACAGCTACCATGGCGTGTCGGCCGGACTGTTCGATTCCGGGGTTGGCGGCGCCGGTCTTTCGGCTGCCGCGTTTCCCGCCGAACATCATGGGTATGACTTCGTCTGACGACCAGGTCGTCTGACCAAATGACGTAGTCCCAGTCTCGGCCGGGCTCTGCAACGAGAGTGAGGAACAGGTTGTCTGCCGCTGCCGGACTGCAGGCCGCGACGGTGAAGCATCCGGATGTGATGGCTCCGGTCGTGTCCCTCGTCGACGAACTGCGGGAACTGGTCCGCAGCGGCGGCCGGGACGACCTCGACGCGCGGCTCGGGATGGTGCGAGCCAGGCTCAGCGACACCAGGGTTCGCCTTGTCGTCGTCGGTGAACCGCGGGCCGGGATGAGCACGCTGGTCAACAGCATGGTCGGCACCCCGGTCAGCGCGACCGACGGCAAGCCGAGCGTCCCGGTGATCGTCGAGTACGGGCCCGCGCCGGCCGCGACGCTGGTGAAGTCGGCCCAGCGCGGCCGCGTCGAACGGGTTCCCGTCGATCCGCTGAACCCCGGCCCCGCGCTGACCGCCCTCGGCGTGCTGCGCGCGGAGTTCGCCGAGCCGAGCCCGCTGCTGGCCGACGGCCTGGTGGTGATGGACGCCCCCGGCGCCGCCACCCACGAGAGCGCGGCCTGGTCGATGATCGCCGCCGCCGACGTGGTGCTCTACGCCGCCGACGCCGCCGCCGAACTGACCGAGGCACAGCTGGACTACCTGCGCCGGGTCGAGCAGGTGTGCCCGTCGGTGGTGTGCGTGCTCACCAAGATCGACCGCAACCCGCACTGGTCGCTGACCCAGCGGCGCAACCGCGCGCTGCTCGACGGCGCCGGACTGAATTTCGCGGTCGCCCCGGTCTCGGCGCTGCTGCACCGGCAGGCCGGGGAGACCGGCGACCAGCAGCGCGATATCGAGTCCGGGATACCCCAGCTCGTCGAGCACCTGCACGACTACGTTGTCGCCCAGGCCGATTCGGTCGCCGTGGCCGCCGCGGTGCGCGATATCGCCCTGGTCACCGATCAGCTCGGCATCACCCTGCGGGCCGAGGCCGACACCCTGCGCGATCCGCGCAGGCGCGCCGAGATCACCCAGCGACTCGCGGCCGCCCGCGCCGAGGCCGATCAGCTGCGTCAGCGCACCGCCACCTGGCAGGTCACCCTCGTCGACGGCAGCTCCGAGCTGAGCGCCGACATCGAACACGATCTGCGGCATCGACTACGCACCCTGGTCCGGGAGGCCGAGGCCGAGATCGCCCGCACCGATCCGGCGCGCAAGTGGTCCGATTTCGCGACCGAGCTCGACGCGCGGATCTGCGAGGCCGTCGAGGAGAACTTCGTGATGGCGCACTACCGCGCCGTCGAGCTCGCCGAGCAGGTGGCCGCGAAGTTCCCGCCGGACAACCGGACCCCGCCGCTGCCCGAGCTGCGCCTGACCAACCCCGGCGACGTGCTCGAGCCGGTGCAGCCGCTGGAGACCCTCGAAAGCGCGAAATCCAGTGTCGGACAGCAGGCGCTCTCCGCGCTGCGCGGTTCCTACGGCGGCATCCTGATGGTCGGTCTGGCCACCAGCCTGCTCGGAATGTCGCTGGTCAACTGGTATTCCGCGGGCGCAGGCGTGCTGCTGGGCGTGAACGCGCTGTGGGACGACCGCCGCAACCGCAAGCAGCGCAGGCAGTCCGAGGCCAAGGTGGCCGTTGCCCGGCTGGCCGACGACGTGATCTTCCAGGTGGGCAAGGAATCCCGCAACCGCCTGCGCACCCTGCAGCGGGTGCTGCGCGACCACTACACCGAGATCGCCGCCGAGGTGGGCCGCACCGCCGAGGAGGCGCTGCGCGCGGCCGAGGAGACCGGCCTGCGCTACGGCGACCACCGCGAACTGCGCATCACCGAGATCGACGCGGGCCTGCGCACGCTGGCCGGGCTCAGGGAACGCGCCGAGCGCCTCGCGTACTGACGCTCAGGCAGACCGGTTCGACGGCGTGTGCGCGGGCTGGAACTGACCGGCCTGGCGGGAGTCCTCGGCCCTGATCACGTGGGTCACCGCGTTGATCAGCGCCAGGTGGGTGAACGCCTGCGGGAAGTTGCCCAGGTGCCTGCCGGTGTGCGGGTCGATCTCCTCGGCGTAGAGGCGCAGCGGGCTGGCCAGGCCGAGCAGCCGCTCGCACAGCTGGGTGGCGCGTTCGAGTTCGCCGATCTCCACCAGCGCCGACACCAGCCAGAACGAGCAGATGGTGAACGTGCCCTCCTCGCCGGTGAGCCCGTCGTCGGTGGTGTCGGTGTCGTAGCGCAGCACCAGGCCGTGCACGGTGAGCCGGTCGGCGATGGCGAGCACGGTCGCCTTCACGCGGTAGTCGTCCGGCGGCAGGAACCGGGTCAGCACCACCAGCAGCAGCGACGCGTCGAGGGTTCGGCTGCCGTAGGTCTGGGTGAACACGCCGTCCTCGTCGACGCCGTTGGTGAGCACGTCCTCGCGGATCTCCTCGGCGATGTCGAACCACTCGTAGGCCCGCTCGTACTGGCCGTGCAGCTGGGCCAGCCGGGCGCCACGGTCGAGGGCGACCCAGCACATCACCTTCGACGAGGTGAACTGCTGTGGCTCGCCGCGCACCTCCCAGATGCCGCGATCGGGTTCGCGCCAGCGCGAGATCGCGGCGTTCACGGTCCGTTCCAGCATCGGCCAGAGTGATTCCGGCACTTGCTGAAGGGATTTCACGTGCAGGTACACGGCATCGAGCATGGTGCCCCAGATGTCGTGCTGGTCCTGGTTGTAGGCGGCGTTGCCGATACGCACCGGCCGCGAGTTGTCGTAGCCGGACAGGTTGGGCAGGATCTCCTCGGTGATCCGGCGTTCGCCGCCGATGCCGTAGAGCACCTGCAGGGGCAGCGCGTCACCGTTGTCGCCGGTGGTCGCGTCGTTGAGGAAGTTGAAGAAGTCGTTGGCCTCGCGGTCCAGGCCGAGGGTGTACAGACCCCACAGCGCGAAGCTGGAGTCGCGCACCCAGGTGTAGCGGTAGTCCCAGTTGCGCTCTCCGCCGGGGGTTTCCGGCAGCGAGGTGGTGGCGGCGGCCAGCAGCGCGCCGGTCGGCGCGTAGGTGAGGCCCTTCAGTGTCAGCGCGCTGCGCTGCAGGTAGCTGCGCCACGGATGGTCGGGGAAATCACCGAGCGTGATCCAGCGGCGCCAGCATTCGGCGGTCGTCCACATCTTCCTCGCCGCCTCGTCGAAGGTGGCGGGAGCGGGCAGATCCGACCAGGACAGCGCGACGAACACCGAATCGCCCTCACTCATCCGCGTGCGCGCCCGCGCCTCCCTGCCCTCCAGACCGATCCGCAGGTCGGTGGTGAGCACCAGGGACGGTCCGGTCTCGGGATGGTTCACCGATACCGCCGTCACCTCCTCGTAGACCTTGCCGGTGTATTCCCAGCGTGCGCCGCCGCGGTGATAGTCGAACGAGGGCTGGCAGCTCATCTCCAATTCGACTGTGCCGCTGACACATTTCACCGTCCGCAGCAGCATGTGCTCGGCGTCCCAGTCCATCGGGGTGCGGCGGTGGGTCTTGGAGCGGGCCATATTGTTGTGCCACGGGCCGAGGACCAGCGCGTCGCGCACGATCAGCCAGCCGGTCTCGGTCTGCCAGGTCGTCTCGAGGATCATCCCGCCCGGCAGGTACCGCCGCGCGGCGGGCACGTGCTTGCCGTAGGGCCCGATCCGGAAGTGCCCGGCGCTGCGGTCGAGGATGGCGCCGAACACGCTGGGGGCGTCGGGCCGGGGGACACACATCCACTCCACCGAGCCGCTGCTGGCGATCAGGCAGTTCGTCTCACAATCGGAGAGAAAGGCGTAGTCGTCGATCGGCGGGAAGGCACCGCGACGGCCGCTGGAGGAGACCGGGCTCAGAATCGGCAGGCTGTCGGCGCTGGAAGACTCCATACCCCATCATCAGCGCGCTGCCCGCCCTCGTCCACCCGTTGCCGCGTCGACAATGCTGTTCCGCCGGTCACAGCCACGCCGATTCGCCCGTTCACGGTCACCGACTAGTGTGGTCGGCGTGCAACGCATCGCAGGTTGGTGGGACGGCTTCGAACTCTGGGTAGCCGGGCTGCCCTTCATCCCCCAGTTCCTCGTCGTGCTGGTCGGCATGGTCCCGATCAGCTTCGCCATCGCCTTTGTGCTCGACCGCGCCCTGCGGGCGGTCTTCCGCCTGCTCGGCCGCGATGATCGCATCGAGCCGTCGATCCCGGCCGCCGTGCCGGTCACGGCCGCCGCGCCGGTACCCGTCGCCGCCGCGCGCCCGACCGTCGGCAGCGGTGCCCGCTGATGCCACGTTCCCGCGTTCAGCTCGCCCTGTTTGCCCTGCTCGTTCTCGTCGTCATCGCCTGGTTCTTCACCCGGTAATCCTGGAGCGCTGGCGCGCTCGAGTCGCGGCCCCTCCTGTCCCGCCGATCAGGCACCGTTGCTTGCTCCTTCGTCGCCTGCGCGGCGCCTGAT
>NZ_JBSGVD010000013.1:0-39703 GCF_053608285.1 Nocardia sp. NPDC055053
GTCAGGCACCGTTGCTTGCTCCTTCGTCGCCTACGCAACGGCACCTGACCGGCGGGACGGCCGCGACGGCCGACTTCGTCGGCCTGCCCTCCCTAGGGGTCGGGCGTGCGGGCTGGTATCAGGCGCCCGGTGCTTTGACCCGGCCCTTCCACTGCCCCAGGAACTCGGCCTTGAACTCGTCGAAGTAGCCGCCATCGATGCTCTCGCGGATCCGGTCGACCAGCCGCACGGTGAACCGCTCGTTGTGGATCGTGCAGAGAGTGGCCGAGAGCATCTCCTTGGCCTTGAACAGGTGATGCAGGTACGCGCGGGTGTAATGCGCGCAGGTGTAGCAGTCGCAGTTCTCGTCGATGGGGGTGAAATCGCGGCGGAAGCGGCTGGTGTTGATATTGAACCGGCCCTCGTCGACGTAGATCGCCGCGTTGCGGGCCACCCGGGACGGGTTGACGCAGTCGAAGGTGTCGGCGCCGTTCTCGATGGCGACGAACATGTCCTCCGGTTCGCTGATGCCGAGCATGTGGCGCGGCTTGTGCTCGGGCAGTTCGTCGCTGCACCAGCCGACGATGGTGCCGAGGTTGTGCTTCTCCAGCGCGCCGCCGATGCCGTAGCCGTCGAATTCCGTTCCGCCGGAACCGCGGATCTCCTCGAGCTCACGACAAGCCTTGCGCCGCAAGTCCTCGTACTGCGCGCCCTGGATCACCGCGAACAGCGCCTGGTAGGGCCGGTGGCCGCGGTCGCCGGTGAGCTTCTCGTGTTCATCGATGCAGCGCTGCGCCCATTCGTGCGTGCGCTGGAGCGATTTCTCCTGGTAGCCACGGGTATTCAGCAGGGTGGTCAGCTCGTCGAAGGCGAACATGATGTCGGCGCCGAGCTGATGCTGGATGCCCATCGATACCTCGGGGGTGAAGCGATGCTTCGAACCGTCCAGGTGCGAGCGGAAGGTGACGCCGTCGTCGTCGACGGTGGCGAGGCGTTCCTTACCCTCGGCGATCACCTCGTCGGAGCGGATGTCGACGGCCTCCATCGCCAGGACCTTCTTGAATCCGACGCCGAGCGACATCACCTGGAAGCCGCCGCTGTCGGTGAAGGTGGGGCCCGGCCAGTTCATGAACTTGCCGAGGCCGCCGGCTTCGTCGACGATGTCGGCGCCCGGCTGCAGGTACAGGTGGTAGGCGTTGGCCAGCAGCGCCTGGGCGCCGAGGTCCTTCATCGTCTCCGGCAGTACCGCCTTCACCGAGGCCTTGGTGCCGACCGGGATGAAGGCGGGCGTGGCGATCTCCCCGTGCGGGGTACCGATGACGCCGGTACGGCCGTGCCGCCCGCCGTCGAGACGGGTGCCTACGGTGAAGGAGAACTCGCTGGGATCGGCCACCCGCCCATCGTGCCAGGGCTGCCCGGCGTGGCACCGGACACCCTGTTCCTACAGCTCCGCCGCCGCGAACTGCGCGTTGTAGAGGCGGAAGTACGCGCCCCGTTCCTCGAGCAGCCGCTCGTGCGTGCCGTGTTCGACGATGCGGCCCTTCTCCATCACCACGATCAGGTCGGCGTCGCGGATGGTGGACAGGCGATGCGCGATCACGAAGCTGGTGCGGTCGCGGCGCAGGGCCGCGGTCGCGTGCTGGACCAGCAGTTCGGTGCGGGTATCGACCGAGCTGGTCGCCTCGTCCAGGATCAGGATCGACGGCTTGGCCAGGAACGCGCGGGCGATGGTGATCAGCTGCTTCTCACCAGCGCTGACACCGCCGCCCTCCTCGTCGATCACCGTGTCGTAGCCGTGCGGCAGCGCGTGCACGAACCGGTCGACGTAGGCGGCGCGGGCCGCGGCGAGGATGTCGTGTTCGGAGGCATTGGGATTGCCGTAGGCGATGTTCTCCCTGATCGTGCCCTTGAACAGCCAGGTGTCCTGCAGCACCATGCCGATCCGGGACCGGAGGTGGTCGCGGGTGATGGTGGTGATGTCGACGTCGTCGATCGCGATGGTGCCCGCGTCGAGTTCGTAGAAGCGCATCAGCAGGTTGACCAGGGTGGTCTTGCCCGCACCGGTCGGGCCGACGATGGCGACCACGTGCCCTGGATCGGCGACCAGCGACAGCCGCTCGATGACCGGCACCTCGGGCTCGTAGCCGAACGACACCGCCTCGAACTCGACCCGGCCGCGATCGACCGGACGAAGGTTCTCGACCAGCGGGTCGGGGCTCTGCTCCTCGGCGTCGAGGATCTCGAAGATCCGCTCGGCCGAGGCGACGCCGGACTGCAGGAGGTTGGCCATCGCGCCGATCTGGGTGAGCGGCTGGCTGAACTGGCGCGAGTACTGGATGAAGGCCTGAACCTCGCCGAGCGACAGGTTGCCCGTCGCCACCCGCAGGCCGCCGACCAGCGCGATGAACACGAAGTTCACGTTCCCGAGGAACATGATGGCCGGCATGATCAGGCCGGAGATGAACTGCGCCTTGAAGCTCGCGTCGTAAAGCTTCTGGTTGCGCTCGTCGAACTCCTTGCCGACCTCGCGGCCGCGGCCGAACGCGGTGATGATCTCGTGGCCGGTGTAGGCCTCCTCGACCGAGGCGTTCACCGCGCCGGTGTATTTCCACTGGTCGACGAAATGCGGCTTGGACCGCTTGGCGATCTGCGCGGTGACCACGATCGCGGCGGGCACGGTGAGCAGCGCGATCAGCGCCAGCAGCGGCGAGATCCAGAACATCATGATCAGGATGCCGATCACGGTGAACAGCGAGACCAGCAGCTGGCTCATCGTCTGCTGCAGGCTCTGCGAGACATTGTCGACGTCGTTGGTGACACGGCTGAGCACGTCGCCGCGCGGCGCGGTGTCGAAGTAGCGCAGCGGCAGGCGATGCAGTTTGTTCTCCACCTCGTCGCGCAGCCGCTTCACCGTCCGGTTGATGACGATGTTGAGCAGGTAGCCCTGCAGCCAGCCGAACACCGAGGCCGCCACGTACAGCGCGAGCACGATCATCAGCACTTGGGCGACAGCGTGGAAATCGATGCCGGTACCGGGGATGACGTCCATCGCCGAGAGCATGTCGGCCCTGGTGTTCTCGCCCCGGTCGCGCAGCATCGCGATGGTCTGTTCCTTGGTGAACCGAGGATCGAGCTGCTTGCCGACGAAGCCGTCGAAGACCAGGTTGGTTGCCTTGCCGAGCAGGTAGGGGCCCAGCGTGTTGAGCACCACCGAGGTGATCACCAGGCCGATGATCGTGCCGACGGCGACGCGTTCCGGCGCGAGCCTGCGCAGCAGGCGCTTCAGCGACGGTCCGAATGATTTGGCCTTCGTGCCCGGGGCGCCGGGTACGGGTCCGCCTGGCCTCATCGAGCCTCCTCCACGCTCAGCTGGGACTCGACGATCTCGCGGTACTCGGGACATCGCTGCATCAGGTGTTCATGGGTGCCGATGCCCGCCATCGCGCCGTCTTCGATGACGACGATCTGGTCGGCGTCGCGAATGGTCGCGATCCGCTGGGCGACGATGATCACCGACGCGTCGGCGGTCTCGGGCTTCAGCGCGGCGCGCAGCCTGGCGTCGGTCGCGACGTCGAGCGCGGAGAAGGAATCGTCGAACAGGTAGACGCGCGGCTTGCGCACCAGCGCGCGGGCGATACACAGCCGCTGCCGCTGACCACCGGACACCGTGGTGCCGCCCTGGGCGACCGGCGTCTCGAGCCCCTGTGGCATCTCGCGCACGAAATCAGCCGCCTGGGCGACCTCGAGCGCATGCCAGAGTTCCTCGTCGGTGGCGTCGGGGTTGCCGTAGCGCAGGTTGCTCGCGATGGTGCCGGAGAACAGGTAGGCCTTCTGCGGCACCAAGCCGATCCCGCCGCGCAGGCTTTCGAGGTCGAGGTGGCGCACGTCGGTGCCGCCGACGTAGACCGCGCCGTCGGTGACGTCGATCAGTCGCGGGATCAGGTTGATCAGGGTGGTCTTGCCCGAGCCGGTGGAACCGACGATCGCGGTGGTAGTGCCGGGAGCGACCTGGAAGCGGATGCCGCGCAGCACCGGTTTCTCCGCGCCGGGGAAGGCGAATTCGGCGAACTGCAGGTCGACCGTGGCCGGGTCACCGGCGAAGGGCTGCGGCAGGCGCGGCGGGCGCACCGAGGACTCGGTCTCGAGCACCGCGCCGATCCGGTCGGCCGAGACGGCGGCGCGCGGCGCCATCATGGCCAGGAAAGAGGCCATCATGACGGCCATCAGGATCTGCATGATGTAGGACAGCAGCGCGGTGAGCGAGCCGATCTGCATGGTGCCGTTGTCGACGTGGTGGCCGCCGAACCAGATCACCGCGACGGCGGTGAGGTTGCTGATCAGCATGACCGTCGGGAACATCAGCGCCATCAGCTTGCCGACGCGCAGCGAGGCGTCGGTGAGCGCGGTGTTGGCCATCCCGAAGCGCCAGATCTCCTGCCGTTCCCGCACGAACGCCCGCACCACGCGGATACCGGTGATCTGCTCGCGCAGCACCCGGTTCACGTCGTCGATGCGCGCCTGCATCTGCCGGAAGCCGGGCACCATCCGCGCCACGATCGTGCCCATCGCCAGCGCCAGCGCCGGGACCGCGATGAGCAGCAGCCAGGACAGCCCGAGGTCTTCGCGCAGCGCCATGACGATGCCGCCGACGCACATGATCGGGGCCATCACCAGAATCGTCACCGACATGACGATGAGCAGTTGCACCTGCTGGATGTCGTTGGTCGAGCGGGTGATCAGCGACGGCGCGCCGAACACGCCGACCTCTCTCGCCGAGAACGTCTCGACCCGGTGCAGCACGCCACCGCGCATGTCCCGGCCCGCGCCCATGGCCGCCTGCGCACCGAAGTACACCGACGCCGAGGACGCCACGATCTGCACACAGCTGACCGCGAGCATCCACAGGCCGGTGGTCCAGATGTAGCCGATATCGCCCTGGGTGACACCGTTGTCGATCAGGTCGGCATTGAGACTCGGCAGGTAGAGCATCGCGATGACCGAGATCAGCTGGAGGGTGATAACCCCAGCCAGCTGGGCACGGTACGGGGCCAGATAGGTCCGCAGCAGGGTGATCAACATGATGGTCGCAGGCTACCGCGTGCGGGTAACCGGTGACACGCTGTTTTCACATGCCTGTGGATAAGTTCCCGGCCTGTGGACAACTCACGGCGCGGCGGGTGTCCGCGGCTCGCGACGTGCCCACGCGCCCGGGTCCGCGACGAGTTCGCCGATGAAACCGGGCAGTCGGTCGGCCGCGATATCGGCAATCGAGACGTTCTCCAGCACGGCCCTGATATTGACCCGCAGCGCGATCCACACCTGCTGCAGCGGTTCGGCGGCGCCGGGATAGCGCACGTCCTCGGGGCGCTGCCCGCGCACCGAGGCCAGCGGCGATTCCACGGCCCGGATCACGTCGGCCACCGAGATCTCCTGCGCGGGCCTGGCGAGGCGATAGCCACCGTCGGGTCCGCGCCTGCTCAGCACCAGGTCGGCGCGGCGCAGCTCGGACAGGACGGTCTCGAGCACCTTCGGTGGGATCTGCGCTGCGGCGGCGATGGCTTCGGCCTTGACGACTCCGTCGGCCGCGGCGAGCTCGAGCAACGTTCGCACCGCGTAATCGACCCTGGCGGTGATATGCACGGTCTCGAACTTACGCGGTCCCGCACGCGGTCAGTACGCAGGTCGCCGCGTCGAGCAGGGTCTTCTCCACCGCGGCGTCGGTGGCGCCGGGCGCCAGTTCGGTCGACAGCAGCGCGACACCGAGCACCTCGATCGCGGCGGCGGCCCGCAGCAGGGACTCCTGCGTCGGTTCGGGACCGGCCAGCCACAACCGCAGTTCCCTGGTGGGTTCCATCAGGTCGGGGTAGCGATCGGCGATCGCGTTGACGATCGCGGCGGTGTCGCGCACGCAGAGCGCGCCCGCGGCGCGGTGCCGGATCATCCCGCGCAAATAGGTGCGCAGGACCGCGCGGATGCCCTCGTCGTCGTAGGGGACGGCGTCGATGTCTTCGACGATGTCGCGCATGTGATCGATGATCGGGTCGATGATCGCGATGAGCAGATCTAGCTTCGACGGGTAGTGGTAGTAGAGCGAGGCCTTTGTGATTCCCACCATATCGGCGACCTCGCGCAGGCTCGCCTGCTCGAATCCCTTGGCCGCGAACAGCTGAACCGCGGCGTCGCGGATCGCCTCTTTGGTGCTTCTACCTGCGGTAACGGTATCGGCGACTTCTCGGGCAGCCATCGGCCAATCCTCCCATGATTTGGTGCGACCTAGGCGGCACCCCCAAAAATTGAGGTTGCCCCTCCACTTACCGTATCGGTATTCTACCTACCGCACGGTAGGCAGAAAACGACGATGTGGAGGCGGGTCCGACAGGGGACAACCCGCGAGTGCTGTCTACGAGCCTGATCCCACCCGAGTTCTTCGCGCTAGGAGCACACCCTCGTGTCCGTATACCTGTACAGATGGGGAAAGTTCGCTTTCCGCCGCAAATGGATCGTGTTGCCGGTCTGGCTACTGCTGTTCGTCCTGCTCGGCGGCCTGGGCGCGACGCTCAGCAAGCCGATGACCAACGACTTCAGCATGCCCTCGCTGCCCTCGGCGCGGGCCAACGACATCCTCGACAAGCACTTCCCCGGCATGTCCGAGCAGTTCAAGTTCGACGCTGTCTCCGGCACCTACGTGATCGGCGCACCGGAGGGTCAGCTGCTGACCGACCCGGCCAACCGCGCCGCGATCGACGCCTTCATCACCAGGCTCGGTGAGCTGCCGATCGTCGATCACGAGAAGCCGCTCATGAGCCCGATCGAGCTGACCGACAAGATGGGCTGCCTGAGCAACCCCGACCCGTCGCAGTGCTCGGGCGCGCCGCTCAACGTGCTCAACTCGACCGCGCCGAACACCGTCGCGGTGCTGAACGTGCCGTTCAGTATCAAGGCCGTCACCGATGTGACCGACGCCGAGCGTGACGCCGCCTACGACGTCGCCGCCGAGGCCCGCAACGCGGGCCTGACCGTCGAGCTCAGCGGTTCCGTCGCGATGAAGCAGGAGCAGCCCAGCGGCAAGTCCGAGCTGATCGGCATGGGTGTCGCGCTGATCGTGATGGTGGTCGCCTTCGGCGCCATCGTCGCCGCGGTCGTGCCGATCGTGACCGCCATCGTCGGCCTCGGTGCCGCGACCTCGCTGATCATGCTCGGTACCTCGGTGATGGAGGTGCCGAGCTTCACCACCTTCCTCGCCTCGATGATCGGCATCGCGCTCTCGATCGACTACGCGCTGTTCATCGTCTCGCGCTACAAGCACGAACTGGCCGTGCGTGATTCGGCCGAGGAAGCCGCCGGTACCGCGCTCGGCACCGCCGGTTCGGCCGTCGTGTTCGCCGGTCTGACCGTCATCATCGCGCTCGGCGCGCTCAGCATCGTCGGCGTGCAATTCCTGACCTTCATGGGTCTCGGTGGCGCCATCGCCGCCGGTTTCGCGGTGCTCACCGCGATCACCCTGATGCCGGCGCTGATGGGCGCCTTCGGCAAGTCGCTGTTCAAGCCGAAGCTGCCGCTGGTCGCCCAGCACGATCCCGAGGACGAGAACTCGGTCACCAACGGCCAGCGTTTCGCCCGCCTGATCGGCAAGGCCCCGTGGGTCGCGCTGATCCTGTCGGTGGTCGTGCTCGGCGCGCTCGCCGCGCCAGCGGCCGGCCTGAACCTCGGTCTGCCCGGCGAGGACTCGATGCCGAAGACCTCCACCGTCCGCAAGGCCTACGAGCTGCGCACCGACGGCTTCGGCGAGGGCAGCAACGGCGTGCTGATGGTCGTCACCGACCTGAGCGCGGTGCCAGAGGACCAGCGTGAAGCCGCGGTCGGCGCGCTGCGCGACCGGCTCGAGTCCTACGAGGGCATGGACTACGTCACCGAGCCGCAGTGGAGCGAGAACAAGCAGGGCGCCATGCTCAACGGCGTGCCGAAGTCGGGCCCGAACAACCAGGCCACCAAGGACCTGGTCGCCGAGGCGCGCGGCGCCGAAGCCGAGCTGAAGGCCCAGTACGGCATGGAATACGGCATCACCGGCACCACCGCCATCTACGCCGATGTCGACCACGTGCTGCTCAGCAAGATCGTGCCGTACCTGGCGATCGTGGCGGGCGCCGCGTTCGTCCTGCTGATCCTGGTGTTCCGCTCGATCCTGGTCCCGCTCACCGCGGCCCTCGGGTTCCTGCTCTCCATGGGCGCCACCTTCGGCGCCACCGTGCTGATCTTCCAGCAGGGCAAGCTCGGCCTGATCGAGGATCCGCAGCCGCTGGTCAGCTTCCTGCCGATCATGTTGATCGGCTTGGTGTTCGGCCTGGCCATGGACTACCAGGTGTTCCTGGTGACCCGCATGCGCGAGGAATTCGTGCACGGCAAGTCACCCAAGGACGCGATGGTCTCCGGCTACCACCACGGCGCCCGCGTCGTGACCTCGGCGGCGATCATCATGATCTCGGTGTTCGGCTCGTTCATCCTGGAAACCGACGTCACCGCGAAGTCCTTCGGTTTCGCGCTGGCCGCCGGTGTGGCGATCGACGCCTTCATCGTCCGCATGATCGTTGTGCCCGCGCTGCTGGTCATCATGGGCAAGTGGTCGTGGTGGATCCCGAAGTGGCTCGACCGCATCCTGCCCGATATCGACGTCGAGGGTTCGAAGCTCGAGCAGCTGCGTAACCAGGGCGCCGAGACGGTGAAGCACCCGGTTCCGGTCGGCTGACCTATCTCCACCGCACGACCCCGCAATCCACTCCAGGATTGCGGGGTCGTCGCGTTTTTCGCCCCACCACGGCTGGCAGGTTGCTTGATATCGCGGTGGCCTGGCACCAGACTCGGACTAGTTCGACCCGGCTGTATCTCCCGATCCGCGCTCCGCACCGATCACCGCGAGGAGAAAACCGTGTCCGTCTACCTGTACCGGTGGGGCAAGCTGGCCTTTCGCCGCAAATGGATCGTGCTGCCCGTCTGGTTACTGTTCTTCCTCGTGCTCGGCGGCCTCGGCGCCCAGCTGCAGAAACCGATGACCGACGACTTCAGCATGCCCAACCTGCCGTCGGAGCGGGCGACCGAGATCCTCGACAAACACTTCCCCGGCATGTCCGAGGCGTTCGCCTTCGACGCCGTGACCGGCACCTATGTCATCGGCGCCCCGGCCGGGCAGAAACTCACCGATCCGGCCAACCGGCAGGCGCTGGACACGATGATCGCCCAGCTCGAACAGCTCGACATCGTCGATCACAGCAAGCCGATCCCGAATCCGGTCGCGGTGACCGAGGAGATGGGCTGCCTCGGCGCCGAGCGCGATCCGTCGATCTGTAGCGGCGCGCCGCTGAACGTGCTGAACAAGACCGAACCCGACACCGTCGCGTACGTCAGCGTCCCGTTCACCATCAAGGAATTCGCCGACATCACCGCCGCCGACCGCGAGGCCGCCTACAACGCCGGTGACACCGCCCGCGCCGCAGGCCTGACGGTCGAGATCAGCGGCACGATCGCGATGGAACAGGAGATGCCGAGCGGCAAGTCGGAAATGATCGGTATGGCGGTGGCCCTGGTGGTCATGGTTGTGGCGTTCGGCGCGATCGTCGCCGCGTTCGTGCCGATCATCACCGCGATCGTCGGCCTCGGTGCGGCCACCTCGCTGATCTTCCTCTCCACCTCGGTGCTGTCGATCCCCAGTTTCACCACGTTCCTCGCCTCGATGATCGGCATCGCGCTCTCGATCGACTACGCGCTGTTCATCGTGTCCAGGTACAAACATGAACTGGCGGTGCAGGATTCGCCCGAGGAAGCGGCCGGTAGCGCGCTGGGCACGGCAGGCTCGGCGGTCGTGTTCGCCGGGTTGACCGTCATCATCGCGCTGGTCGGCCTGAGCATCGTCGGCGTGCGGTTCCTGACCTTCATGGGTCTCGGCGGCGCGGTCGCGGCGGCCTTCGCGGTGCTCACCGCGATCACGCTGATGCCGGCCCTGCTCGGCGCGTTCGGCAAGCACCTGTTCAAACCGAAGCTGCCGGTGATCGCCCAGCACGATCCCGAGGACGACACCATCGTCACCAACGGCACCCGCGTCGCCAGGGTGATCGCCAAGTGGCCCGCGGTGACGATGGTCCTGGCGATCGTCGCGCTCGGACTGCTGGCCGCGCCCGCGATCAACCTGAATCTCGGCCTGCCAGGCGAGGACAGCCTGCCCAAGTCGACCACCGTCCGTAAGGCCTACGACCTGCGCACCGAGGGCTTCGGCGAGGGCAGCAACGGCGTCCTGCAGATCGCGGTCGACCTCAGCGACACCCCCGTCGACCAGCGCCAAGCCGCCCTCCTCGCGTTGCGCGAGAAGCTCCAGTCCTACCCCGATATGGAGCTGGTCACCGAACCGCAGCTCAGCCAGGACGGGGCGGGCGCGCTGATCAACGGCATTCCGAAGGCGGGCCCCAACGCGCAGTCGACCAAGGACCTGGTGCACGCGGCCCGTGACGCCGAACCCGCACTGCACGACCAGTACAAGATGTCGTACGGCATCACCGGCACAACGGCCATCTACGCCGACATCGACCACGTGCTGCTCAGCAAGATCGTCCCCTACATGGCGATCGTGGCAGGCGCGGCGTTCATCCTGCTGATCCTGGTGTTCCGCTCGATCCTGGTCCCGCTCACGGCCGCGCTCGGCTTCCTGCTGTCGATGGCGGCCACCTTCGGCGCGACCGTGCTGATCTTCCAGGAGGGCGAGCTCGGCCTCATCCAGGACCCGCATCCACTGGTCAGCTTCCTGCCGATCATGTTGATCGGCTTGGTCTTCGGCCTTGCCATGGACTACCAGGTGTTCCTGGTGACCCGCATGCGCGAGGAATACGTGCACGGCGCCGACCCCACCGACGCCGTGATCAACGGCTATCACCACGGCGCGCGCGTTGTCACCTCGGCGGCGATCATCATGATCTCGGTGTTCGGCTCGTTCCTGCTCGAATCCGACGTCACCGCCAAGTCCATGGGCTTCGCGCTCGCGGCCGGTGTCGCCCTCGACGCGTTCGTCGTCCGCATGGTGCTCATCCCCGCGCTGCTGGTACTGCTCGGCAAATGGGCATGGTGGCTGCCGAAGTGGTTGGACAAGATCGTCCCGGACATCGACGTCGAAGGCGCTCGCCTGCGCGAACTACAGCAGCGGGAGAAGGCACCGGTACCCGCGGCCATGTGACCGGACTACTGGCTCGGTTGGGGCACCTCGCACTCGCTGACCCGCGGGTTCAGGCCGATGTAGTTGGCCGGACCCGCGGCGGCGGTGACCGCGATCGTGGCCCAGTCGGAGCATTCCTTGGGTAGGTGCGCGAAGTAATGTCGCTGGCCCGCAGCGAGCAGCCCGACGGCTACCCAGCCGAGAACGACGAGAACCATAAGCTTCCCCCCGAGCCCCATTCCGGACTTCGCGGGTGGCGGCTGTCGCCCGCGCATAAGACATCGTTCCTTCCCGGATTTCGGTACTACCAGTGTATTACGTCCGGTCAAAAAAAGAGCCCCTCACCTGGCATATCAGGTGAGGGGCTCTGTGGCGGTGGCGGAGGGATTTGAACCCTCGGACGGGGGTTACCCGTCACACGCTTTCGAGGCGTGCTCCTTAGGCCGCTCGGACACGCCACCGCCGACTACGATACCGGAGGGGGTGCCTGATCGTTAAATCCGCTGGTCAGCGCTGGGTTCGGAAGAAATCGTCGAGGAGGGCGGCACACTCGGGTTCGAGGATGCCGCCACGGACCTGCGGCCGGTGGTTGAGCCTGCGATCGCGCACGACGTCCCAGAGCGAGCCGACGGCGCCGGTCTTGGGTTCCCAGGCGCCGAAGACGACCTTGCCGACCCTGGCCAGCACGAGCGCGCCCGCGCACATGGTGCACGGTTCCAGGGTGACGGCCAGGGTCGCGCCTTCGAGCCGCCAGCCGTCGCCGTGGACGGCAGCGGCGGCGCGCAGCGCGAGGATCTCGGCGTGCGCGGTGGGATCGCCGAGTGCTTCCCTGGCGTTCGTCGCGCGCGCGAGTTCACGGCCCTCGGCATCGAAGACGACGGCGCCGACCGGCACATCGCGCGGGTCGGCGCCCGCGGCGGCCGCTATCGCGGCGCGCACCATGTCTTCGTCGGTGACCGTCACCGAGGCAGTTTGTCCAGGACCGCCGCGAATTCGGTGGCGAAGCCGAGCCGCTGGGCGATCATGCCGAGCTGCTCGTCGGGGTAGAGGTCGGTCTCGGCGAGGATCACGGCGAGCACCGGTTCCGGCAGGCCGAGGTCGGCCAGGACGCCGAGGTCGCCCTCTTCCCACGGTTCGATGTCGTCGAGTTCGTCGGGGTCGATGTCGGGGATCTCGACGTTGAGCGCGTCGAGGACGTCGGCGGCGATGTCGTAGTCGATCGCGGCGGTCGCGTCCGAGACGAGCAGACGGGTGCCGCTCGGCGCGGGGCGCAACACGATGAAGAACTCGTCATCGACGTCTAGCAGCCCGAATACCGCCCCCGAGCTGCGCAATGCCTTCAATTCGGTCTCGGCGGCCGACAGATCCACCAGAGCGTCCTGGCTCAGTGGACTGCATCGCCACGTGCCTTCTTCACGGACCACCGCCATGGCGAACCCTTCGACGTCGAAGTCGTCATCCGACGTCGCCCTGTTCGAGCCCGAGCGCTGTGCTGCCATGGACCAAACGGTAGTCTGTCCCGCCCGTAATGATGAACTCGTGTGCCAATCTGTTCCGATGACCCTCGTCCAGCGTGCCCCTGTCTGCGTCCTCGGAACCGGTTTGATCGGCGGCTCGCTGCTGCGCGCCGCGGTCGCGACGGGGTACGAGGCGTTCGGGTACAACCGGTCGAATACGGGTGCGGAGGCGGCGCGACGCGACGGATTCGACGTCTCCGGCGAGCTGTCCGCGGTGCTGCGCCGGGCCGCGGACACCGACGCCCTGCTGGTACTCGCGGTGCCGATGCCCGCGGTCGGCACCATCCTCGCCGAGATCGCCGCCATCGCGCCGCGGTGCCCGCTGACCGATGTGGTGAGCATCAAGGGCCCGGTCGCCGACGCGGTGCGCAAGCACCGTCTGGAGGCGAACTACGCCGGCGGGCATCCGATGGCCGGGACGGCCGAATCGGGCTGGGCGGCAACCGATCCCGAGCTGTTCCGGGGCGCGGTGTGGGCGGTCGGCGTGGACGAGGGCACCCGGGTCGAGCCGTGGACGCGGGTGGTGCGGCTGGCGCTGGACTGCGGTTCGGTCGTGGTTCCGGTGGTCGCCGACGAGCACGATCAGGCGGTCGCGCGGATCTCGCATCTGCCGCATGTGCTGGCCGAAGCGCTGGCAGCGGCGGGCGCGGCCGGTGGCGCGCTGTCGCTCGGCCTGGCCGCGGGATCCTTCCGCGACGGCACCCGGGTGGCTGGCACCGCGCCCGATCTGGTGCGCGCCATCTGTGAACCGAATGCCGCCGCTCTCGGGCAGGTGCTCGACGAGACGATCGCGGCGCTGGTCACCGCGCGGGACACCCTGCGGGCGGACGGCACCCTCGGCGATGTTGTCGAGGCGGGTTACCGCGGTCGCACCGCCTACGACGAACACACGCGCTGGGAGATCACCGGCATCGTTCCCGGTGTGGGCGACTGGCTCGGCGAACTGCACCGGGCCGGTCAGCGCGGCGGGGTGCTGCGCGCACTATGAATCTCGTTCGGTGTCAGGCCCGTTCGGCGAGTCCCGGGTAGTCGAGCACGAAACCCTCGGGATCGACCGTCAGCGTGGCGCTCGAGACCGGGGACAGCACGTTGATGCCGTCGGCGGCGCTCGAGTAGGTGAGTTCGGCCTCCTGCACCAGCAGATCGGGCAGGCGCACGTAGACGACCGGGACCTGGAAGTCGCCGACCGCGTTCTGCAGGCCGAACCGGCGAATCGGCAGCGTATTGAAGAACGGGCTCAGCACCACGTCCACATCGAGCGCGCCGGCGAACGTGGAGCGCACATGGCTGCCGCCCGCGTCGACGAGCCAGTAGTTCTCCTCGTCGCGGGAGATCGAGGCGTGGCGTTCACCCGCGGCCGTTGTGGTGCGCAACGACAATCGCCGGGTCGCGCCCGCCTCGTCGGTGACCAGGTCGTAGGACGCGCTGAACGCCGGGTGCTCGTCGCAGGCACTGCCGATCATCCGGCCCGCTGCCCTGATCCGATTGCCGTTGAGCGTCACCCGGACCGATTCCATCCGGGTGTTGTCGTGGGCGCGCCAGGTGAGTACCGCCGGCCACCGGGAGGCCGGCCTGATCTCGGTGGGGCCGTCGGCTTGGCCCGGGGCTGGGGTCGTCACCTCTCTACGGTAAGCGACATCAGCCCCGTGGCTGTACAACACGGTGGCATCAGACCAGCGAATCCCGCCAGGCGGCGTGCAGACCCGCGAAGCGGCCCTGTCCGGCGATCAACTCGGCGGGTGCGCCGTCCTCGACGACCCGGCCCGCGTCGAGCACCAGCACCCGGTCGGCAATGGCGACAGTCGAGAGCCGGTGCGCGATGATCACCGCGGTGCGCTCGCGCAACAGCGTCTCCAGCGCGTGCTGAACCAGCCGCTCGCCGGGGATGTCGAGACTCGACGTGGCCTCGTCGAGCACGATCACCGCGGGGTCGGCCAGGAACACCCTGGCGAACGCGACCAGCTGCCGCTGGCCCGCCGAGAGCCTGCCGCCGCGGGTGCGGACATCGGTCGCGTACCCGTCGGGCAGCGACGTGACGAACGCGTCGAGCCCGACCGCCCGCGCCGCCGCCGCGACCTCGGCATCGGTCGCGTCGGGCCTGCCGAGCCGGATGTTGTCGGCGATGGTGCCGGAGAACAGGTACGCCTCCTGGGTGACCATCACGACGTGCCTGCGCAGCTCGGCATCGGCCAGCCTGCGCAGGTCGACACCGTCGAGGGTGATCGTGCCGCCGCTCGGGTCGTAGAACCGGGTGAGCAGCTTGGCCAGCGTCGACTTGCCCGCGCCGGTGGCGCCGACCAGCGCCACCACCTGTCCGGCTGGGATGACCAGGTCGAACTCCGGCAGCACCGGAGAATCGGCGTGGTAGCCGAACCAGACCTCGTCCATCCGCACCAAGCCGGTCGCCCGCTCTAGGGCGATCGGATCGTCAGGTTCGGCGACCGCGGGCTCTTCCTCGAGCACGCCCGAGATCTTCTCCAGCGCCGCCGCGGCGGACTGGTAGGAGTTGAACACCTGCGCGAGTTCGTCTAGCGGGCCGTAGAACTGGTCCAGGTAGAGCAGGTAGGCGGCGAGCACGCCGATCGCGAGATTGCCCTCCATCACCTGCCACGCGCCGACCAGCAGCACGATCACCGTGGTCACCTTGCCGATGAAGTTCGACAGGCCGACGTAGTCGCCCATGCCGCGGATCGCGGTGGTGGTCGCCTTCTGGTACTCGCTGTCCTCGGCGCCGAGCACCTCCTGGTTGCGGTGCTCGCGGCGGAACGCCTGCACCGCGCGCATGCCGCTCATCGACTCGACGAACTGCACGACGACGCGCGCGATCGCGCCGCGCGTGCGCCGGTAGCCCGCCCGCTGACGCCGCTGCGCCCACCGGGTCACCAGCACCAGCGGCACGAACCCGAGCAGCACGATCGAGGCGAGCATCGGATCAAGCCAGACCAGCAGCACCGCGATGGTCACCACCGACAGAATCGCGCTGAAGGCCTGGTTGAGCGCGCCTTCGAGCAGTTCCTGCAGCGTCTCGATATCGCTGGTAAGCCGGGTGACGACCTTGCCGGAGGTGTACTTCTCGTGGAACGACACGCTGAGCCTCTGCGTGTGCCGGAACGCACGCACCCGCAGGTCGAACAGCACCCGCTGACTCAGCGAGCCGGAAGCCCGCAGGAACAGGTACGTGGTCAGCCCCGACAGCACGGTGACCGCGACGAAGCCGGCGACGGTCGCCACCAGCGGCGTCCAATTGCCCTGCCGCCCTTGGCTGATGCCGTGATCGAGGCCGTAGGCGATGAACAGCGGGGTCGACACCTTGGCCGCGTTGTCGAGCACGATCAGCACGAAGGTGAGTACCGCCTGCTTGCGGTAGGGCCGCACCAGGTCGAGCAGCAGCCGCCGGGATCGCCCGGCCAGCACCAGGTTTCCGGTGCCGGTGACGGTGTCGTCCTCCTTGGCGATGCCGCGCCAGTCCGCCGCCTGATCGGGCGCGGTGGCTTCGATATCGGTGTCGGTGGTCATGATTCACCTCCCATCAGTTCGCGGTAGCGGCTGTTGGTGCGCAGCAGCTTCTCGTGGGTGCCCTCGGCGACGATCCGACCGTCGGCGAGCAGGGCGACGCGATCGGCCAGCGCCGCCGTCGACGGCCGGTGCGCGACCAGCAGCGTGGTGGCGCCGGAGAGCACAGTGCGCAGCCGATCCTGCACCCGCTCTTCGGTTTCCACGTCCAGCGCCGAGAGCGGATCGTCGAGCACCATGATCCGGCCGTGCTCGGCGGCCGCCTCGCCGGTGAGCACCGCCCTGGCCAGGGCGAGCCGCTGCCGCTGCCCGCCGGACAGGCTCATGCCCTGCTCGCCGATCCTGGTGTCGAGCCCCCAGGGCAGCGCGTCGACGAACTCACTCGCCTGGGCGATGTCGAGCGCCTGGCGCACATCGGCATCGGTAGCGCGCGGATCGCCCAGCGCCACGTTCTCGCGGACGCTGGCCGAGAACAGCACCGGCTCCTCGAAGGCCACCGTCACCACCCGGCGCAGGTCGGCCAGGCGCAGGGTGGCGATGTCGATACCGTCGATGGTGATGCTGCCGTCGTCCACGTCGTAGAGCCGGGGAATCAGTTCAAGCAGCGCGGTCTTGCCGCTGCCGGTCGCACCGACCAGCGCGACCGTCTCGCCTGGCCGGATCCGCAACGAGATGTCTTCCAACACGGCCTTTTCCGACCGATCCTCGCCGGTCGGGTAGGCGAAGCGAACATGGTCGACGACCAGTTCACCGCGCACCGTCGCGGGCAGGCTCACCGGATGCGGCGGGTCGGTGATATCGAGCGGGGTGTCCATGATCTCCCAGAACCGGTCCGCGGCGGTGCGCGCCTCGAACAGTTCCGACAGCAGGAAGCCCAGCCAGATGATCGGCCACTGCAGGAAGGTCGCCAGCGTGATGCTCGCGACCAGCGTGCCGATCGTCATCGAACCCTGCACCACCGCGTAGCCGCCGACGCCGAGCGACGCCGCGATCGAGACCGTCGGCAAGGTCACCAGCGCCGCCCACAGCGTGGCGTCCAGGCGCACCTTCTCCAGCTCGGTCTTCTGCAG
This sequence comes from Nocardia sp. NPDC055053, assembly GCF_053608285.1. Classification (NCBI taxonomy): domain Bacteria; kingdom Bacillati; phylum Actinomycetota; class Actinomycetes; order Mycobacteriales; family Nocardiaceae; genus Nocardia; species Nocardia sp. NPDC055053. Next base: position 17,271 of record NZ_JBSGVD010000013.1, read on the forward strand.
CTCACGCGACAGCGCGGTGAAGCGCGAGCCGAAGAATTCACCGCGCCCGAGCGCTTTGAGCACACGCACGCCCTGCGCCGACTCCTGGGCGATGGTCGCCAGGTCGCCGGACTGGTCCTGCGACCGCCGCGAAGCCACCTCGAACCGGTTCACGAAGCGCGCGCACATCAGCGTCAACGGCAGCGAGATCACCGTGAAGATCAGTCCCACTTGCCAGTTCATCGCGAACAGGGCGATCAGGCCGGTGGGCAGAATGATGCCGTTGACGATGAGGAACGGCCCGGCGAACGCGACGAACCGCCGCATCACCGCCAGATCGTCGATCGCGCGCGAGAGCAGCTGACCGGACTGCCAGCCGTCGTGCCGACCGATCGAGAGTGCCTGGAGCTGGCCGAAAAGCTTGGCCCGCATCCGGATCTCGAACAGCGTCGACGGCTTGGACACCAGCCAACGCCTGCCCCACATGCCGAAGGATTCCAGCGCGCCGAGAAAGAAGATCAGCGCTACCGGCGCCAGCAGACCGACGAAGTCGCGCCGCGCGATCGGCCCGTCGATCACCCTGGCGATGACCAGCGGGATCGCGATGGCGGTGCTGGCCATGACGATGGCGAGCACATTGGCCGCGATCAGCGGCACCCGGTAAGGCCAGAGGTAGGGCAGGAACCGGCGCAGCGACCGCAATCTCCCGCTCGGCCGCGGCGAAGGCCGCCCCGATCTGTCGGCCTCCGATTCGGTGGCCGCCAGTTCCAAAGTGACAGACAAGACTCCCCCTTGGTGTCCGGTGGATGGTTGTTTCCGGAACGGACGCCAGGTGATGTTCGCACCGGGGTCCGACAAGTCGGCCCATCAAGAGTCCCACCGGACCGCCACCGGGAGCCACTGATTTTCCTCGATACAATGCGCGGCAAGCGCGAGTAGCGAGCGCTCCAACCAGCACAGGAGGGGTCGTTGACGCGGATGGTCGGGCTGTTCGCCGGGATCGGCGGGCTCGAACTCGGCCTCGGCAGGAACGGCTGGTCGACCGAGTTGCTGTGCGAGATCGACCCCGGTGCGCAGGGCGTGCTCGCTGCCCACTTCCCGGAGACTCCGCTGCACGGCGACATCACCCGCCTGCGTTCCCTGCCCGCGGGCACCGAGCTGGTCGCCGCCGGTTTCCCCTGCCAGGACCTCTCCCAGGCCGGGCGGACCGCGGGCATCACCGGACGTCGTTCGGGCCTGGTCGACGAGGTGTTCCGGCTGGTCCGCCGCCGGCGTGGGCCGCGGTGGCTGCTGATCGAGAACGTCCCGTTCATGCTGCAGCTCGGTCGTGGCGCGGCCATGCGGCACATCACCGGTGCGCTGGAAGAACTCGGATACATGTGGGCCTATCGCGTCGTCGACGGCCGCGCGTTCGGGTTACCGCAGCGGCGGCAGCGGGTGCTGATGCTGGCCTCGCGCACCGAGGATCCGCGCGAGGTGCTCTTCGGTGACGACGCGGGCCCGCGCGAGTACGGCGACGCGGACCGCGATCCGTGCGGCTTCTATTGGACCGAGGGTGTGCGTGGTCTCGGCTGGGCGGTGAACGCGGTGCCGACGCTGAAGGGCGGATCGGGTCTCGGCATCGCCAGTCCGCCCGCGGTCCGGCTGCCCGCGGGCGAGATCGTCACGCCGGGCATCGTCGACGGTGAGCGGTTGCAGGGTTTCGACGCCGAGTGGACCGCGCCCGCGCTCGATGTGCCCGGTGTCCGGCAGGGTCATCGGTGGAAGCTGGTCGGCAATGCGGTCAGCGTGCGGATGGCGAACTGGGTCGGCGAGCGGTTGGCCGCGCCGTCCGAGCCCCTGACAGTGGGGGAACCGCTGCGACCGGGATCACCCTGGCCGACCGCGGCCTGGGGGCGCGGCGGTGTGGTGCATCGGGTGCCGTTGTCGACCTGGCCGGTGCACGAGCCGTACGAGGATCTGAAGAACTTCCTCACCGAGCCGCGACTGCTCTCGCCGCGCGCCACCGCGGGGTTCCTGCGCCGCACCGAGATGGGCAATCTGCGTTTCCCGCCCGGCTTCCTCGACGACGTGCGCGACCATCTCGACCGCATGGGCGGCTGGGCGGCATGAACGCGCGGCGGGTTCCGGACGGGGATCGTTCGCCGTCGGTCTCCAAGCCCGTCACCGACGCGGCGACCAGTGCGCGCATGTCTCGCCAGAAGCGCGCCAACACCAACCCTGAACTGGCATTACGCCGCGAACTCCATCGCGCGGGCCTGCGCTATTTTGTCGACCGCGCGCCCATCAAAGGCCTGCGGCGGCGCGCCGACGTGGTCTTTCCCCGGCTGCACATCGCCGTCTATGTGGACGGCTGCTTCTGGCATCGGTGCCCGGAACACGCGACCGATCCGAAGAACAACGCCGAGTGGTGGGCGGAGAAACTGGCCGGCAATGTCGCACGGGACCGAGCCACCGATGCCGCGCTGATCGAAGCGGGCTGGCGGGTCGTGCGGGTGTGGGAACACGAGGATCCCCAGGTAGCGGCCGAACATATCCGTGCGCTGGTGCGCGAACGCGCACCCGGTCAGGAACAGGGTCCGACCGGCTGACGTGGGTCAGCGACGACCCGGGTTGCTCCGCACTCGGACCCGCACCAGCGACCGTGGCGCGTTGGCCGCGGCATAGCCGGAGACCGCCATCGCCAAGAACATGGCGAAGCCGGCCAGTGCGATCACGTAGCTCATCGAAGACCTCCCGGTTGGTAACGACACCACCCTGCCCGGTGAACCTGACAACAACCTGTGTGCGCTGTGATGAAACCACGCGCGCACCGTGCGACGCGCCCGATCCGCGCGAACGGCCGGGTGGTCTCCGCCGGGCAGCACAATGGTCGATGTGCCCGCATCCACCCGGATACCCCGTGGCTATCCCCTGCTGATCGCCGTCGCGATCGCGATCGCAGGCCTCTGCTATTCGTCCTGGGTGCTGGAGTTCGTCCTGCCGATCCACGCCGATCCGGTGAACTCCTTCCTCAGCGAACTCGACGCGGAGGGCAAGCCCTACCGGGAGGTGTTCGCCACCGCCGACAAGCTGGTCGGCCTGCTGCTGATCCCGGCCGCGATCGGCGGGCTGCTGGTGTTCCGTCGTCGCCGGTTGACCACCGTCGGCTGGGTGGCCCTGGTGTGTTTCGGCGCGTCGACCATCGCTGACGCGATGCTTCCCCTGCGCGACTGCGACCCCGCGGTCAGCGCGTGTGGCGGCGGGTTGTTCCCGCAACTGCACCAACCGCACGCGCTGACCAGCACGCTGGCCGTCACCTCGATCGCGGTGGCGGCGTTCGCGTTCAGCGCCGCCGCCTACCGCTATCACCGCTGGTGGATCCTGCGCGAGTTCGGTGTGGTCGTGCTCGTCGTCGGGTCGGCGGCGACCATCTGGATGCTGGTCGCCGACAACCTCTCCGGCTCGTACGCCCTCGGCATCGCCCAGCGCATCCAGGTCGGCTCGATGTCGCTGTGGCTGCTCGCGCTGGCCGCCGCGGTGCTCGTCGAGGCCGGGGAGTGGACTACTTGACAGTGATCCGCACCGTGTAGCCGTCGAGCTTCGCGGGCAGCTTGGTGGTGTCGACCGCCAGCACCTCGCCACTGTCCTGCACGCCGTTGGGCAGCGTCTTGGGCTTCAGGCCGAACGGCGGCTGCTCACCCTGGCTGGCGGCCAGGCCGAAATCGCTGTCGTTGGCGATGTAGATCGTCTTGCCACCGTCGGTGGTGGCGATGCCCTCGATCTTGTCGTGGCCGAAGAACCGGCCCTTCTCGTCGAGGGCGACGACCAGCGCCGACAGGTCGAGGTTGCTCTGCTTGGCTACCGGGGTGATGCCCACCTTGGTCAGCGCGGCGACCGCGTCCGCGGTCGGGGTGACACCGACGAAGGTTTCCAGCGGCTTGCCGTCGATCTGCAGGCCACCCTTCTCGGCGTCGTAGGTCGCGCCGGGGACGGCCGACTGCGGGCCGACATCGGTCGCGCCTGCGATGTCGATGGTCCAGATCTTCTTGTCCGACTTGGGCGCGAGGTTGCCGTCGCGCTCGTCGACCAGGAAGGTGGTCGCACTGAGCGCGGTGATCTCCGAGACCGCGACCTTGTTCTGCTTCGGGTTCTCCAGCGGGTACAGGAATTCCTTCTGCGCCTTGGTCTTCAGATCGACGGTGACGATGCGCGCGAACGGCACCTCCTTGGCCGAGCCGTTCAAGCCGGGCGTGTTGAGCGCGCTCTGCACCACGCCAACCAGCGTGCTGCCGTCGGGTGTGACGGTCAGGCCCTCCATGCCCTGGTTCGGGGAGCGCAGCCCGATCTCCTTCGGCAGGCCGCTACCGGGCGAGAGGCGCTCGATCTCGGTGCCATTGGCATCGAAATGCACCAGGAACGGGCCGTATTCGTCGGACACCCAGAAGGTGCCGTCGGGCAGGGCGACGAGACCCTCAGGGTCAAGGCCGTGATCAGTGGGCGGTAGCACCGTGCCCTGCAGGTCCCTGATCGTCTCCCCCGTGCTGGCCGCGGTGTCGACCTGGCCGTTGAACGGCACGCCCGACTTGGTACGCAGTTCGATGCTCGACTGCAGAACCGCCTTGTTGCCCTCCAGCTTGAACCGGCCGATCTTGGGCACGAAGTCCGGTGTGGGCGAGAGCTTTTCGTTCTTCGCCGGACCGTCCACGTTGGGGCCGCGGTCGGTGAGGCCGTAGAACTCGTCCGTGCTGCCCGGCACCGCAGTCCATGCCGAACCGAAGCCGCTGCCCTGCACCGTAGTACCGCCGTACTCGCCGAGCACCGGAATGTCGTTGGTGTACAGGCGAACCGCGTCGGTGGTGGTGACCTTGAACTGGTCGAGACCGGTGTAGCCGGCGATCGGCGTGTAGACGTAGGAGCCGTCCGTGCGCCGGGTCAGATTGCCGTGCTCGGGCTCCAGGCTCACCCCGAGAACCGCGCTCTTGCCCGCCTTGGCGACCAGGTCGTCGAGGGAGATGACCAGTGGCTGGTCCTTGCTCACGGTGAAGTCTGCGTCGGAACCGGGCGTCGAGCAGCCCGCGGCGACAGCGGCCGCGCACAGCGCCGCGGTGAGCGGGAGGAAACGGAAACCTGGACGTGCGTTCATCTGCCTTGCGTACCGCGCCGAACCGACCAGCAGCCGACCGGCAAATGAATTGTCATCCACCACTCGGTGCACCATTCTGGCTGCCATGACCACAACTCGGGTGAACATTTCCTCTGCCTCCGATTTCGAAGATGTCGTCGGGTATTCGCGGGCGGTGCGGGTCGGTGATCACGTCATGGTCAGTGGGACGACGGCTGCCGTCCCCGGCGGTGGCGCGGTCGGCGGCGACGACATCGGCGCGCAGGCCACCGAGGTGCTCGCCCGGATCGCCACCGCGCTCGAGCAAGCGGGCGCGAGCCTGCGGGATGTGGTGCGCACCCGCATGTTCGTCACCGATATCTCCCGCTGGCCCGAGGTCGCCGCCGCACATGCCGCGGTATTCGGCACGATCCGCCCCGCTGCCGCCATGTACGAGGTGACCGCGCTGATCGCCCCCGACCTGCTGATCGAGATCGAGGCCGACGCGATCGTCGCCGGCTGAATAGTCACACGCGGCCGGTCGCCGCCCCTGGCGTCAGACGCGAAAATTCCCCAGTTATCCACAGGTTCACGGTTATCCACAGGCCGGCGCCGACACCGTCGTGAACGCCGGTGCCGACCCGGCCGGGCAACTACGCTCGGACCCGTGACCAGCGCAACGACCATTCCCACCGACCTGCTCGCCCAGGTCGCCGCGTCCACCGCCCGTTTCGACGCGGCGATCGGTGCGCTCACCGACGCCGAGCTGCGCGAGCCGTCCCAACTGCCCGGCTGGACTCGCGGACACGTCGTCGCGCACATGTCGCGCAACGCCGACAGCCTGCTGAACCTGCTGCTGTGGGCGCGCACCGGCATCGAGATTCCGCAGTACGCCGGCGCCGCCATCCGCGACGCCGACATCGAGGCGGGCGCGCCGCGGCATCTCGACGTCCAGCACGCCGACTTCACCGCTTCGGCCCACCGCTGGCAGGCCGTGGCCACCACGATGCCCGCCGCGGACTGGCAGGTGGTGGTCCGCAACCGGCAGGGCGGTTCGCTCACCGCCGACCAGATACCGTGGATGCGCCTGCGTGAGACCGAGATCCACCACGTCGACCTCGGAGTCGGCTATACCCCCGCCGACTGGCCCACCGCCTTCGTCGCCCGCCTGCTCCCCGAAGCCATCGCCGACGTCTCGGCGAAGATGATCCCGGACGCCACCCCGACATTCGACATCCAGGCCACCGACACCGACTTCATCGCCACCGTCGGCCCCGGCCGCCCGCACCATACGGTCCTCGGCCCGTCCTCCGCCCTGCTCGCCTGGCTCCTCGGCCGGTCCACCGGCGCCGACCTCACCGGCCCGCTGCCACCGCTGCCCGCCTGGAAGTAGCGCGGGTCAGTACCTGAATCACCCGCTCGGCCCGTCTCTTTCGGACAGGCCGCGCGCGCTGTATCCCCCTCTCGGAACAATGTTCCCTGTTGCGCACACTGTTCGGTTGTGCGTACAGTGTGCGTACAACGCGAACAGCGTACGAAACGAAAGAGAGATCACCATGAACGCCACCTCCCTCGACCTGCACCGCACCGTCGTCCTGCCCGTCCGCGCGGTGCGCGCCGGACTCGGTGGCGCCGCCGACGAGGACCCCGCCGTCGTCGCCCAGCGGACCGCGAAGGTCGCCCCCGCACTGGCGGCCGCGGCCGAGCGGGTCGCCGAGATCCGCGACACGGTGGCCTGCTCCGAGCGCGACTGGGGTAGCCCGGCGGCCGATCGGCATGCCCGAAAGGCCATGACCGACACCGTGGCTCGACTGGACGGCTACCACGGCGAGCTGGCGAGCGCCGCCGCCGCGCTGACCCGCTGACCCGACCCGATTCGACGAGAGACACGCGATCATGAGCACTTTCGACAAGGACCTGGCCGCCTTCGTCACCGCGACGGCCGCCGAGTACGGCATCCCGGGCGCCGCGGTGGGCATCACCCTCGACGGCGCCGAGTTCACCGCCTGCCACGGGGTGACCAGCATCGACAACCCGCTGCCGGTCGACGAGAACACCGTCTTCCAGCTCGGCTCGGTGTCCAAGAGCTACACGGCGACCGCGCTGCTGCGGCTGGTCGCCGACGGCCGCGTCGAACTCGACGCTCCGGTGCGGCGGTACCTGCCCGAGCTCGCCCTCGCCGATGAGCAGCTCGCCGCCGAGGTCACCGTCGGCCACCTGCTCAACCACACCGCGGGCCTGGACTGGAAACTGGATGCCGAGACCGGTGACGGTGACGACGCGCTGGCCCGCTTCGTCGACCGCCTGCCCGAGCTCCCCGTGATCGCGCCGCTGGGCGCTCGGGCGTCCTACAGCCAGTCCGGCTACAGCCTGGCGGGCCGGGTGATCGAGAAGGTCACCGGGCTCACCTTCGAGCAAGCGATCCGCACCCTGCTGTTCGACCCGATCGGCCTGCGGCACAGCTTCTTCACCGCCGCCGAGGTGCTGCCCCACCGGTTCGCCGTCGGCCATACGGCCGACGACAACGGCGAACTGTCGGTACTGCGGCAGTGGGGCGACAACCGCGCCAACAATCCGGGCGCCGGCGTGGCCTCCTCGGTGGCCGACCAGTTGCGCTGGGCCCGTTTCCATCTCGGCGACGGCCACACCGCCGGCGGCGAATCCCTGCTGCCCGCCGCCCTGCTGCACAGCATGCGCGAGCAGACGGCACCACTGCGGGCCAGTTCCCTCGGCGACGGCTTCGGCATCTGCTGGTTCCTGCGCGACGTCGACGGCGTGCGCACGGTCGGACACGGCGGTTCGGGCTACGGCCAGTTCGCCGAACTACTGACAGTGCCCGATCGCCGTTTCGCCGTCGTCGCCCTGTCGAACGCGGGCCCCGACGCCGGCTTGGCCTTCAACCAGGCCGTCCTGCGCTGGGCGCTCGAGCACTACCTCGGCCTCGTCGAGCGCGCCCCCGAGCCCCTCCCCTACGACGCCACCCGCGCCGCGGAGATCACAGGCATCTACGAAAACGACATGATGCGCCTCACGATCACCGACTCCGGCGCCACCGTGTCCATCGACGCCAAGATCAAGCCCGAAATCCGCGCGGCGTCGACCACCGAACTCCCCGACGACCTCCCCTTCGCCGACCTCGGCCTGCGCCCCGACGACGAATACTTCGTCACCGAAGGCGGCCTCACCGGCCAACGCGGCTACTTCAGCCGAGACACCACCGGCACGATCACCGGCGTAGACCTCGCAGGCCGCCTCTTCTCCCGCGTCCCCTGATCCCCGCCGACGCGGCGGAACAAGCCGCCGCAAACGAAAATCCGCCTCCTACCGGTTTGCACCGATAGGAGGCGGATTGTTGTGCGCCCGAAGGGATTCGAACCCCTAACCTCTTGATCCGTAGTCAAGTGCTCTATCCGTTGAGCTACGGGCGCATGGTCTTCAGTTGTACCCGGCGAACCGGGTGTGGCGGAGGCGAGAGGATTTGAACCTCCGGTCCCCGTGAAGGGACAACTCATTAGCAGTGAGTCCCATTCGGCCGCTCTGGCACGCCTCCTGGAGCCTTCTCTTTCGAGGGCACCGGTCCTTGTCGAACCGCCGGGAATGAAGATTACACGAGCAGTTCATGTAGTCCAAAACGCCTGGTCAACTAGCGTAAGTTGCTGTCGAACCAGTCGTAGATACGGGTCTGGGAATCGATCCGGATGGCGTTGTCCGTGTCGTCGTCCGGATCGGGTCGGTCGGCACGGTGGCTGAGGCCGGGATAGGTGATGGTGAGACTGGCCACATTCGCCCGCGCGGTCGCGTCGCGCAGCCGGTCGACGGCCTCGGGTGGGGTGGCCGGGTCGTCGGTGCCGAACAGGCCGAGCCAGGGCGCCTGCAGGCTGTCGGCGATGTCGACCAGGGCGACTTCCTGGTCGGGTAGCGGCTCGGAGATGCCCGCGGCGGCCACGCTCACCGCCGCGCCGATGGGCCGGTTCGTGGCGACGAGGAAGGCGGCGGTGCCCGCGGAGTCGAAACCGAGTACCCCGATGGTGTCGGGGAAGACGCCGCGGCGGGTGAGCCAGTCGAAGCCTGCGTCGAAGTCGTCGAAGAGTTCCTCGCCGAACACCTCGTGCACCTGGTCGTCGGCGATCCGGTCGAACAGGTGGGGCGCGACGACGATCCAGCCCTCGAACGCCAGCGATCGCATCAGGTCGAGCAGCTGGGGCGAGAACTCGCGGGACTCGTGCAGCAGGACGATGCCGCCGCGCGCGACCCGCTCCGGTTCGACGACGGTGATGGGCACCGAGGTACGCGTCGCAGCGAGAGCGGTGCCTGCGGCGCTGTCGGCGGTGGGCTCCGTCGCCCGCAGCGGAGCGACATCGGCGTAGGTGCCCGACATAGGTCCAGGGTAGGCCGATCAGTCGGCCTTGGGTAGGTTCCGACCAGGCCTCGGCGGCCGGAAACAGCGTTCACTTAGGGTGGAGGCGTGACAGCGCGCATCCGGCCCGACCTCGCCACCATCCCGGCCTATGTTCCCGGCCGCAACCGCCCCGATGCGGTGAAGCTCGCGTCGAACGAGACGACCTTCGGGCCGTTGCCGAGCGCCGCCAAGGCGATCGCGGAGTCGGCCGAGCAGTCCAACCGGTACCCGGACAACCAGGTCGCCGAGCTGCGGGCCGCGCTGGCCGATTTCCTGGACGTGACCGTCGCGAATGTCGCCGTCGGCTGCGGCAGCGTCGCGCTGTGCCAGGAGCTCGTGCAGATCACCTGCGACGCGCCGACCGACGAGGTGGTGTTCGCGTGGCGCTCGTTCGAGGCGTACCCGATCGTCACCCAGGTGGGTAACGCCACCGCGGTGCCGGTGCCGCTGGCCGAGGGCTACCTGCACGATCTGGACGCGATGGCCGACGCGGTCACCGAGCGGACCAAGCTGATCTTCGTCTGCAACCCGAACAACCCCACCGGCACCGCGCACGGGCGCGCCGAGCTGGAGCGGTTCCTCGACCGGGTGCCCGCGCACGTGCTTGTCGTGCTGGACGAGGCCTACTACGAGTACCTGCGGCTGACTCCCGAGACCAGGCCCGACGGTGTCGAGATCGGCCGCTCCCGGCCGAATGTGGTTGTCCTGCGGACGTTCTCGAAGGCCTACGGCCTGGCCGGCCTGCGTGTCGGCTACGCCGTCGGCGATCCCGAGGTGATCACCGCGCTGCTGAAGGTGCACATCCCGTTCAGCGTGAACCGGGTGGCGCAGGCGGCCGCGATCGCCTCGCTGGAGGCGCGCGGCGAACTCCTCGACCGGACCGATGTGCTGGTCGCGGCCCGGCATCAGGTGCGCGACGCGCTGCTCACCGCCGGCTATCAGGTGCCGTCGAGCGAGGCCAACTTCATCTGGCTGCCGCTGGGTGCGCGCAGCACCGATTTCGCCGAGGCCAGCGCCGCCGCGGGCGTGCTGGTGCGCCCGTTCGCCGGTGACGGTGTGCGGGTGACGATCGGCGATCCGCACGAGAACGAGCAATTCCTCGCGTTCGCCACGGCACCGGAAACGGCCGCCCGATTCCGTTAGGTCAGCGCACGGTCAGCATGCCTTGACGTCAGTCGCGGTGGGATCAGCGCGATTTCGAGCACACTGCCAGCACACCGGTCGTAGGCTGGCGCACAGTTAGTCTCGGTGTTCGAAGCTGCCTGACCGGAGATGTACCGTGAACCAACGCTTTCACCCTGCTGTCTGCGAAAAAGCTTCCACCACAGTCACTTCGGTGAGCGAGCACGGTACCGGCCTCGATCGGCGCCTACGCGAATGCGACGAGTTCTTCCGCCACCCCGAGCTGGGACATCTACCCCTCCAGCGACGTCTCGGCGCGCTCGCCGAACTCCGCGAAACCGGCACCTACCGGCAGACCGCCGAGGAAATCCTGATCGGCGCGAAATTGGCCTGGCGCAATCACGCTCGCTGCGTCGGACGCAAACATTGGCGCTCGCTCAAACTGCTCGACGCACGCCAAGTTACTTCCGCGCGAGAGCTTTCCGAAGCGTGCTGGCAGCATCTGCGCTTGGCCACCAACGGCGGCGCGATCCAATCGATGATCACGGTCGGCCCGCAGTCCGAACCCGGCGGCGAGTACCGGATCGTGAGTTCGCAGCTGATCCGCTACGCCGGCTACCCCAACGGGGACGGGACCGTCACCGGCGATCCGGCCAATATCGCCGCCACCGAGCAGGCGACGGCCCTCGGCTGGCGTGGCGCGCGCACGCCCTTCGACGTGCTGCCGGTGCTGATCAGCACGCCAGGGGAAGGCCTGCGGTACTTCGACGTTCCGCGCGAGCTGGTCCGCGAGGTCGACCTGATCCACCCCGACTATCCCTGGTTCGCCACCCTCGGCCTGAAATGGCATGCGCTACCGGCCGTTTCGAACATGGATCTGGAGGTCGGCGGCGTCACCTACCCGTTCGCCCCGTTCAACGGCTGGTACGTCGGCACTGAGATCGGCGCGCGCAATCTCAGCGATGCCGACCGCTACAACATGCTCCCGCTGATCGCCGACATGATGGGCCTCGACACCTCGTCGGTGCGCACGCTGTGGCGCGACAAGGCGCTGATCGAGCTGAATCACGCGGTCCTGCACAGCTTCCGGACCTCGGGGGTGCACATGGTCGACCACCACACCGTCGCCAAGCAGTTCTGCGATCACGTCCAGCGCGAGGAAGCCGCGGGCCGGCGCTGCCCCACCGACTGGAGCTGGGTCAACCCGCCGATCTCCGCGGTGCTCACGCCCACCTTCCACCGCTACTACGACGCGCCGGATCTCGACATCCGCCCCAACTTCGTCAAGCGCGTCGACGACTCGGTGGTCACGCGGTGAAGAACAGGCCTGCGCCGTAGGCGTCGCGGGCCGAGACGAAGAAGCCGTCCGCGGTCGAGATCGTCGGTGCGCCACCGTCTTCGACGAGCTCGCGTGCCGCGCCGACGTCGTCGACCCTGATGGTCAAGGCGGCCGGGTAGGAGGCGGCCGGCGCGGGCTCGCCGGGCAGGAGATCGCCCGCGTCGCTCGCCCGAACGAGTTCGAGCCGCGCCGGGCCGACGGTGAACAGCGTGAGCGGGCCCTCGTACTCGGGTGTCTGGTCCAGGATGACGCGGTACCGGTCGGCGACGGCGGCGAACGCGGTGTCCTCGACGGCGAACAGCACCGCGCCGAGCCCGCGTGCGCCGTTGGCGTGGCGCAGGTAGCGGGGTTGGTGGACGTATTCGCGGGTCAGGTGCTGGGCGATGCCGAGGTAGGTCTCGGGAGTGGCGCGTGGATCGAGGTGGACGGCGCGGGCCCGCAGGGTGCGGGTGCCGTCCTCGGTGTCGACATCGCGTTCGAGCTCGAGCACGCCGGAGGTACGCAGGCCCGCCTCGGTCAGGTGGCGGTCGGCCTTGTCTGCGTCGGACGTCTCGAGGTTGAGCAGGCGCAGGCCCTCGTACTCGTCGGCCATCGCCTTCGTGTGCCACGGGTCGGGCGCCGACTCGTCGACGATGCCGAGCAGTTCCAGATAGGAATCGCCGAAGAGGGCGCACAGGTTGGCGGTGCAGCCTTCGACGGGCCGGCGGCCGGGCTCGGCGCCGAGGAGATGGCGGGAACGCGGGCTGAGGGTGAAGCCGAAAGAGCGGTATCGGCTCTCCAGGCCGTCGAGATCCCTGGTGAGGATGCCGACGTGGTGGATGCCGCTGATGTCTGCTGTCATGACGCCGATCGTGGTTCGGCCGCGGACGCCGGTCGTCGAATCGAGGCCGCTGCGCCGGAATCCGACACGTCCTAGGCTCATCTGGTGGATTCGGTCAGGCTGGATACCGTCGATCTGGGTTTGCTGCACGCCCTGCAGGTCGATGGCCGTGCCGCGTTCAGCCGGATCGCGGAGGTGCTCGACGTCTCCGACCGGACGGTGGCGCGCAGGTTCGCGCGGTTGCGGGCGCACGGTCTGGCCCGGGTCACCGGGGTCGCGGACAGTCGGCGGATCGGGCACGCGGAATGGCTGGTTCGCATCCGGGTCCGGCCGGGCGGCGCTGCCGCGCTCGCGCGGGCACTGGCGCGGCGGGCGGATACGTCGTGGGTGACCGTGTTGTCCGGAGGCACCGAGGTGACGTGCTTCTTTCGCGTCGACGCCGCGTCGTCGGCACCGCTGGACACGCTGGCCCGGCATCCCCAGGTCGACTCGGTCGACGTCCAGCTGCTGCTGCGGCATCTGACCGAACGCCGCTGGCACGGCCGCACTTCGGCGCTGAGCACCGAGCAGGTCACCGCCCTCGCGCCGGCGACGACCGACCGGCCGGACACGGTCGCGATGACCGAACTCGACCGCAGGCTGCTGCCCGCGCTCGCCGTCGACGGGCGAGCCGACTACGCGCGGCTCTCGCGCGCGGTCGACTGGTCGGAGTCCGCGGTGCGGCGGCGCGTCGACGAGCTCCGCCATCATCGTGTGCTGCGGTTCGATGTGGAGATCGATGCGGCGGTGCTGGGTTTTCCGGTGCAGGCGATTCTGTGGATGACCATCGCGCCCGGCCAGCTCGTCGCCGCCGCCCGCACGTTGTCGACGCATCAGGAGGCTGCCTTCGTCGGCGGAATCACCGGGCCGCACAACGTGATCGTCATCGTCGTATGCCGCGACGCGAACGCCCTGTTCGACTATGTCGCAGGTCCGATCGGGGCGCTCGCAGGTCTCCAGCGCGTGGAGCCGGTGCCGATCACGGCCATCGCCAAACGGGCCGCTCCGGTCGTCTGATCCGGGCGTCGGCCAGACCTCGATCCAGGCGTTGGACGAGGAGTTTGAGCGGAGACGGAGGGATTTGAACCCCCGATGGTGTTACCCATGCTCGCTTTCAAGGCGAGTGCATTCGGCCGCTCTGCCACGTCTCCCTAAAGTGAGATGGTAGCGGACGCATCAGCGACAACTGATCTCGCTCGTACATGGGTAACTCGCCGGGTACCGGCTTACCCGACCACATACCCGACCGCCGGACGCCGAGCACCTCGCCACGCACCTGAGTCTGGCCAGAAGACGCGGAGAGGCGGGACAGCATGCACGCAATCGAGTTGAACGGGTTCGGTGGGCCCGAGGTGATGGAGTGGACCGTGACGGCCGATCCGGAGCCGGGCCAGGGGGAAGTGCTGGTCGAGGTCATCGCGGCGGGGGTGAACCGGGCCGACGTGTTGCAGCGGCGTGGGTTCTATCCACCGCCCGCCGATGCGAGTTCGGTGCCGGGGCTGGAGTGTTCGGGGACGATCGTCGCGCTCGGGGACGGGGTGCGGGATTGGCAGGTCGGGGATCGGGTGTGCGCGCTGCTGGCTGGCGGCGGGTACGCCGAGCTGGTCGCGGTGCCCGCGACGCAGTTGCTGCCGATTCCGGACGGGCTCGATCCGGTCGCCGCGGCGGGTCTGCCCGAGGTGGCGACGACGGTGTGGTCGAACCTGGTGATGACCGCGGGGCTGCGACCGGGGCAGCTGGTGTTGATCCACGGTGGCGGCGGCGGGATCGGGACGCACGCGATTCAGGTGGCGCGGCGGCTCGGGGCGCGGGTGGCGGTGACGGCCGGGTCGGACGAGAAGCTGGCCAAGTGCGCCGAGCTGGGGGCCGAGCTGCTGATCAATTACAGGACGCAGGACTTCGTTGCCGAGATCGCGGCGGAGCCGTCACCGGCCGGTGGTGCGGGCGCCGACGTCATCCTCGACAACATGGGCGCGCTGTACCTGGAACGCAATGTGGAGGCGCTCGCGCCGCACGGTCAGCTGGTGGTCATCGGCATGCAGGGCGGTGTCACCGGGACGCTGAACCTGGCCACGCTGCTGCGCAAATGGGGCACGGTGCACGCGACGAATGTGCGCAACCGGCCGCGCACCGGGGCTGGCAGCAAAGCCGAGGTCGTCGCCGCCGTGCGCGCACAGCTGTGGCCGCGGGTCGCCGCGGGCGAGATCGTGCCGGTGATCTCCGCCGAGCTGCCGATCACCGAGGCGGGCCGTGCGCATGAACTGCTCGACGATTCGGGGACCTTCGGCAAGGTGGTCCTGCGGGTCCGCGACTGACACCGCGTCGGGCGTTCACCCCTCGCCGCGGTCGTCGGGAATTCGACCGTTTCGGCGAACAGCTGGCGCAGGCTATTCGAGCGAACTCAGCGCGCGTCCGAGCTGGTCGATCTCGTAACGCGTCGTGTACGGCGCCAGACCGATGGTGACAGCGCCACCTTCGTCGTTGACACCGAGCGCATCCAGCAATCGGCTGCCGCCGTGCACGCCGGAGACCGTGCCGATCCGGTTGTCGGCCAGCTTGGCGGCGACCTTCTCCGCCTGCATGCCCGCCATCGTGAAACTGACGGTCGGGATGCGGGTGGAGGCGCGGCCGATCACGGTGAGGTTCTCGACCTTCTCCAGGACCTGCATCAGGTGGTCGAACAGCTGGTCGTGGTAGTCCTGCAGCGAGGTGATCGACATCTCGAGCCGTTCGCGGCGGGTGCCGCGGGCGCGTTCGTCGAGCCCGGCGAGGAAATCGATCGACTCGGTGAGCCCGGCAAGCAGCGCGTACTGATGCCCGCCGACCTCGAGCCGTTCAGCACCCTTGGCATAGGGATTGAGCGACATCGACGGGATGCGGTCGAGGAACGCCGGGTCACGGAACACCAGCGCGCCCACCTGCGGGCCGCCCCAGGACGGCGCGCTCAGCGCGACCACGTCGGCGTTGAGTTCGTCGATGTCGATCAGCGCGTAGGGTGCGGCGCCGAACGCGTCGGCGACCAGTAATCCGCCCACGTCGTGCACCCGGTCGGCGGCCACCCGGACCGCGGGCGCCGAGCCGACGATCGGGGACGCCGCGGTGAGCGCGACCAGGCGCGCGGTCGGGCCGATGAGCTCCTCGAACTGCCACGACGGCATCTCACAGGTCTCGATCTCGACCTCGGCCCAGCGCACGTGCGCGCCGTAGCGGTTGGCGATGCGCAGCCACGGGGCGACATTGGCCTCGTCGTCGAGCCGGGACAGCACGATGCCGGTGCCGAGACCGAGCCGGGAACTCAGCGATTCCGCCAGCCAGGCCAGCAGCACCGCGCGATCGGGTCCGAGCACGACGCCGGCCGGATCTCCACCGACCAGGTCGGCGACCGCCGCACGCGCGGCGTCGAGGATCGCACCGCTGCGGGTCGCCGCACCGTGGCGGCCGATGTGGGAAAACGAGGAGGTGCGGAAACCCGTTGAGACGGCACGCGATACCGAATCGGGAACGAGCATCCCAGCCTGCGGATCCAGATGAATCCAGCCGTCGCCCAGGGACGGTATCAGGCCCCGAACCCTCGCGACGTCATAAGTCATGGTGGCCACTTTAAGGGCAGCGGGCGTCCCGGTGTAACCGCGTCGGGGTTTTAGCGCGAACCCGGCACACACGCAATGATGGGGATATGACGCACTCGGAGGATGTACCGGAATCCATCGTCGTGATCGGTCCCGACGGCCGCCCGGTCACCGTGCCCGCCGACCAGAACGGCGGTTCCACGTTCACCGGACAGGTCGTGCCCGACGACGAGAAGCCCGCCACCGACGGCGCCGACGAGGGTGAGTCGCTGGCCGACATGGTCGAGCAGCCCGCCAAGGTGATGCGCATCGGCACCATGATCAAGCAGCTGCTCGAGGAGGTGCGGGCGGCTCCGCTCGACGACGCGAGCCGGACCCGGCTCAAGGAGATCCACAAGTCCTCGGTCCGCGAGCTCGAGCAGGGCCTCGCCCCCGAACTGCGCGAGGAGCTCGAGCGGCTCACCCTGCCGTTCACCGACGAGTCGGTGCCATCGGACGCCGAGCTGCGGATCGCCCAGGCCCAGCTGGTCGGCTGGCTCGAAGGCCTGTTCCACGGCATCCAGACCGCGCTGTTCGCCCAGCAGATGGCAGCCCGCGCGCAGCTGGAACAGATGCGTCAGGGCGCCTTGCCGCCCGGCATGCACGCGGGTGATCACAAGGCCGGTGGCCACGTGGGCGGCGGGCAGTACCTGTAGGCGATCGTCCGTCGCACACCCGGCACCAGCCAGGGGCCGACACTGTAAGGTCGGGGACCGTGCCCGCAGCTGCCGCTCGTCCCGATTCGGTCTCCGACCGGAGTGACGCGCGTACCGAAGAGAGCCCCGTGCATTCCGACGACAACTCCCCGGTGACCGAGGCCGAACCGGCCCAGGTCGCGCCGCCGATCGTGTCGGACTCGCAGACGTTCAAGCGCGCGTTCAAGGACATGCGCGACGGCTTCCATCAGCGCGAGCTATGGCTGTCGCTGGGCTGGCAGGACATCAAGCAGCGGTACCGCCGTTCGGTGCTCGGCCCGTTCTGGATCACCATCGCGACCGGGCTGCAGGCGCTGGCGATGGGCCTGCTGTATTCGACGCTGCTCAATCAGCCGATCAGCGAGTACCTGCCGTATGTGACGGTCGGCCTGATCGTCTGGAACGTCATCAGCGCCTCGATTCTCGAGGGTTCCGATGTCTTCATCGCCAACGAGGGGCTGATCAAACAGCTGCCGTCGGCGCTGAGCGTGCACGTGTACCGGCTGGTGTGGCGGCAGTTCCTGTTCTTCATCCACAACGCGGCGATCTACGCCCTGCTTGTGGTCGCGTTCTCGATCTGGCGTGATCTGAACTGGTCGATCCTGCTGGTCTTCCCCGCGATCATCCTGCTGTTCCTCAACGCCATGTGGGTGTCGATCGTGTTCGGCATCTTCTCCACCCGCTACCGCGACATCGCCCCGATCCTCAGCTCGATGACGCTGATGCTGTTCGTGCTGACCCCCGTCATGTGGTCGACGAAGGCGCTGGAGAACTCGGTCGGTGGCATGAGCGACCGGGCCAAGCTGATCGAGATCGTGCCCACCTTCCACTACCTGGAGATCGTGCGCGCGCCGCTGCTGGGCGAGCCGTCGGAGTGGCATCACTGGGCGATCGTCGGCGCGATCACGGTGGTCGGCTGGGTCGTCGCGATCCTGGCGCTCAAGCAGTACCGTGCCCGCGTCCCGTACTGGGTTTAGGAGCAGACTCCCGATGAGCCGTGTGAGTATCGAAACCCAGCAGGCGTGGGTCGAGTTTCCCATCTTCGACGCCAAGTCGCGGTCGCTGAAGAAGGCGTTCCTCGGCAAGGCGGGCGGCGCGATCGGGCGCAACAGCTCCGATGTTGTCGTCGTCGAGGCGCTGCGCGACATCAACCTGTCGCTCAAGGAAGGCGACCGGGTCGGCCTGGTCGGCCACAACGGCGCCGGCAAGTCGACACTGCTGCGGCTGCTGTCGGGCATCTACGAACCATCCCGCGGCAGCGCGCGCATCCGTGGCAGGGTGGCGCCCGTTTTCGATCTCGGCGTCGGCATGGACCCGGAGATCTCCGGCTACGAGAACATCATCATCCGCGGCCTGTTCCTCGGGCAGACCCGCAAGCAGATGATGTCCAAGATCGACGAGATCGCCGACTTCACCGAGCTCGGTGAGTACCTGTCGATGCCGCTGCGCACCTACTCCACCGGTATGCGGGTGCGGCTGGCGATGGGTGTCGTCACCTCGATCGACCCCGAGATCCTGCTGCTCGACGAGGGCATCGGCGCGGTAGACGCCGAGTTCATGAAGAAGGCGCGCACGCGGCTGCAGTCGCTGGTCGCACGCTCGGGCATCCTCGTCTTCGCCAGCCATTCCAACGAATTCCTCGCCCAGCTGTGCGACACCGCGATGTGGGTCGACCACGGCCAGATCCGGCTGCAGGGCGGGATCGAGGAAGTTGTGCGAGCGTACGAGGGTCCCGACGCGGGTAATCACGTGGCACAGGTGCTGCGTGAGCTGGAGACCGAGGGCGCAGCGGGCGCAGGCGGCGAACGAGAACTGGAGCAGAACCAGGCATGAGCGGTGACGATCACGGGAAGCCGGTGCCGGGTGGGTTCAGCATGACCGATCGCCTGGAGGCGAGTGCCACCGTGCTGCCCGATGACGCCGAGTTGCCCGCGGGTGCCGAGCCGGCCGACCTGCACACCGAGACCGGCCCGCAGGCGCGGATCATCGGTGTGGTGGTCACGCACAAGCGTCGTGAGCTGCTCGCCGAATCGCTGAAGGTGCTGGCCTCGCAGTCGCGACCGATCGACCACCTGATCGTCGTCGACAACGCCAACGAGGACGAGGTGGCCGAGCTGGTCGCCCAGCAGCCGATCGAGGCGACCTACCTGGGTTCGCGGCACAATCTCGGCGGCGCGGGCGGCTTCGCGCTCGGCATGCTGCACGCGCTCACGATGGGCGCGGACTGGGTGTGGCTGGCCGACGACGACGGCCGCCCCGACGGCCCCGAGGTGCTGGCGACCCTGCTCGACTGCGCGCGCCGCCACAATCTCGTCGAGGTGTCGCCGGTGGTGTGCGATATCGACGAACCCGACCGGCTCGCGTTCCCGCTGCGCCGCGGCGTGGTGTGGCGACGGCTGCGCTCGGAGCTCGGTGACGAGGACTTCCTGCCCGGCATCGCCTCGCTGTTCAACGGCGCGCTGATCTCGGCGAAGGCTGTCGACCTGATCGGCGTGCCCGATCTGCGCCTGTTCGTGCGCGGTGACGAGGTCGAGGTGCATCGTCGGCTCGTGCGCTCGGGGCTGCCGTTCGGCACCTGTCTGCAGACGGCCTACCTGCACCCGAACGGTGCCGAGGAGTTCAAGCCGATCCTCGGTGGCCGGATGCACACGCAGTACCCGGACGATCCGGTGAAGCGCTACTTCACCTATCGCAACCGCGGCTACCTGATGTCGCAGCCGGGTATGCGCAAGCTGTTGCCGCAGGAGTGGATCCGGTTCTCCTGGTTCTTCCTGGTTACCCGGCGCGATCCGGCGGGTCTGCGTGAGTGGTTCCGGTTGCGCTCGCTCGGCCGCAACGAGCAGTTCGGCAAGCCCGACCCGAAATAAACGGTTGCCGCGGACCGCGGCGATGTGTCAGGGTCTGTGGACCAGCGAGAAGAAGCGAGGAGGTGGATGTCCGTGATCGTGAGGATTGCCGTGCCCCGGCGGGCTGTGTATACGCACACCGCCGACGTGGACTTCACCCCGAACTCTTCTCGCTGAGCCCGCCGTCGGGCTCGGCCCCGACGAAGGACTCCCCTCATGGTCGACTACGACCGTCTCGTCCCTTACGGCTGGACCGAAGCCGTAGCTTCCGAATACCTCCCCCTGCTCGGTGACCTCGTGCCCGCGCGCATCGTCCGGATGGACCGCAGCGAATGCGATGTGGTGACACCCACCGGAGCCGCCCGCGCCGCCTGCCCGCGTGACATCACCGGCCTGTGCACCGGTGACTGGGTGGGCATCGACGCCGAACAGACTGTGCGGCAACTGTTGCCGCGGCGCTCGGCGATCATGCGATCGTCGGTGTCGGGGCGTTCGGTCGCCCAGGTGCTGGCGACCAATGTCGATACCGTGCTGATCTGCACGGCCGCCGACGGCGATGTGGATCTCGGCCGGATCGAGCGGATGCTCGCCCTGGCCTGGGAAAGCAATGCGCAGCCGGTTGTCGTGCTCACCAAAGCCGATGCCGCGGTGGATATCCCGCTCGACGACGTGCGTGCCGTCGCCCCCGGGGCGACGGTGCTCGCGGTGAGCGCCTCCGCCGATGTCGGTGTGGATGTGCTCAGCGCCGTGCTGACCGGCACGGTCGCGTTGATCGGGCCGTCCGGTGCGGGCAAGTCCACCCTCGCCAATGCCCTGCTCGGCGCGGAGGTGTTCGCCACCAACGCCGTTCGCGCGGTCGACGGCAAGGGACGCCACACCACGGTGCATCGTGAGCTGCGTCCGCTCCCCGGCGGCGGCACGCTCATCGACACTCCGGGTCTGCGTGGCATCGGCCTGTACGACGCGGCCGACGGCATCGGCAAGACATTCAGCGACATCGAATCCCTCGCCGCCGAATGCCGTTTCGCCGACTGCGCCCACCTGACCGAGCCCGGCTGCGCGGTCCTCGCCGCCCTGGCCGACGGAACCCTCCCCGAACGCCGCCTGACGAGCTATCGCAAACTCGCCAAGGAGAACGAATGGATGGCGGCCCGCACCGACAAGCGCCTAGCCGCCGAACGAGCCCAGGCCTGGCGCACCATAACCAAACAACACCGCCGCCAGTACCGCGAACGCGGCCAACGCTAACCCACCTGGACAAATGATCACCACGCTCTGGTGTGAGCATCGGCCGAGTACCGACCTGCACCAGAGCGTGGTGATCTTGTTCATCCGGTGGAGTTGCGCTCGCGCGGACGCGGGTGCGGTAGCGAGATAGGGTTCGGGCGCACGGTTCGCTATCCGGGAGGGATGAATGAGTAGCCCCGGCGATTTCCCACCACCACACCCCGTTGATCCGGCTCGCTCCGATGTCGGCGAAACAGGGGGTGGCACACCGCAACCCAGCTTGATCCGGCCACACACCGGCGACCAGTGGTCGGTGAACAGACCGGACATCCCGCAGCCGGGCCACGGAAGCCCGGGAGTCCCCCCGCCGGGGTTCGGCGGGCCCGGTGCGCCGCCGCCCGGGTTCGGCGGGCAGCCTGTGGGGCACGGGGCTCCGGCTCCTGGTTTCGGTCAGCCTGGCCCCGGCACCCCGGCCCCCGGATTCGGCCAACCGCCTGTCGGCCCAGGCACTCCCGCTCCCGCATACGGCCGGCCCGGACCAGGCACCCCGCCACCCGGATTCGGCCAACCACCTGCCAGCCCAGGCACCCCGCCACCCGGATTCGGCCAACCACCTGCCAGCCCAGGCACCCCCGCTCCCGGATTCGGCCAACCGCCGGCCGGCCCAAGCACTCCCGCTCCCGGGTTCGGCCCGCCCGGACCGGGCACTCCACCTCCCGGGTTCGGCCAACCACCCGCCGACTCTGGCACTCCCGCTCCCGTATTCGGCCCGCCCGGATTCGGCCGACCGCCTTCGGTGCCGGGGGCTTCGGCTCCCGGACATCTGGCGGTGCCACCGCCAGGCTTCGGACAGCCGCAGAATCCACCACCGGGCCAACCTCACACTCCCGGATTCGGTCAACCACTCACACCGCCACCAGGTTTCGACCAGGCGCAGGGTGAACCCGCGCAGCCGGTTTTCCCGCCTCCGCAGCGTCCGCCGGTGGGCGCCAGCTCTTTTGACGGGTTCGCGGGCCCGCAAGGTGATCAGCCGCCGTTCGGACAGGCCGGTCACTTGTCCCAGGACGAGGCCGCCCCTGGCCACCAACCGCCCCGAAGCGCCCAGGTCGAGCTCGGCGGCCGACCACCGCAGGGCGCACCGGGCTACTTCGCCGGACAACCACCCCAAGGCGCACCAAGCCACTTCGCCGGACAACCACCCCAAGGCGCACCAAGCCACTTCGCCGGACAACCACCCCAAGGCGCACCAAGCCACTTCGCCGGACAACCACCCCAA
>NZ_JBSGVD010000013.1:39803-184262 GCF_053608285.1 Nocardia sp. NPDC055053
GGCGCCCCAGGGCAGTTCGGCGGTCCCCAAGGCGCCCCAGGGCAGTTCGGCGGTCCGCAGGGCGCGACTGGCCAGGGCACATCGGGGCAGGCACAGGGGCCGAATACTCCTGGCCTGATAGTGGATGCGACCTTCGTCTGGACCGCGTTCATGCTGGCACTGGTCAAGCCGAAGATCTTCGTCAACGGGCAACCGGTACCGGATACGCGGTGGGGACAGAACCATGTGCCGGTCGGGCCGGGCCAGTATCACGTGCGCGTGGTGACGCCGTGGCTGTTCGACATGGGGCCGGCGGAAATGGTGGCGCCGGTCGGGCCTGGGCCGGGTAGCACGGTGTACTACAAGCCGCCTGCCGTGTTCTTCTTCAAGGGCGCGATCGGGCCGGAACCGCAGAAGACGCCCGGCCTGATCCTGACGTTGCTGCCAGGTGCGCTGGCCGCGGTGCTGTTCCTGTTGATGTTCGTGCTGATCCTGGTGGGCTGACCCCGCCGACGACCTCGACAGCCCCGGCACCGCGCCGGGGCTGTTCACGTCGACGGACCGGCGAGCCGAACGAGAAACGCCGCGCCGGAACGAATTCCGGCGCGGCGTTCAGCAGTACAGACCAGCTCAGCTGGGATCGATCCCGTAGAGCCTGGCCCAGTTCTCGCGGCTGGTGAGCTCGGGCATCGCGGCGCGGTACTCGGCCTGCAGCGCGGGCAGTTCCTTGCGGAGCTTGCGCAGGGTGCGGTAGGCGCGAATGAGCAGGGCGCGGGCGCGGGCCTTGTCGCGGCGGCGGACGCGGACGCCGGACTGGGAGGCGTCGGTGACGACCACGTGGTCGAACAGGGCGACGTGCCACCAGTGCGCGTCCTCGCGGGTGATGCCGATCAGGCCGTGCTGTGTACGCCCGGTCCACTGCGCGATCGCGCGCTTGATCAGCACCAGGGTGACCCGGCTCGGCTCACCGCCTGCCCGGCGGATTTGGATGTCGGCGGAGTTCACCGGCGGGGTCGCGGCGGGGTGCTTGATCGTCTCGGGGTAGTCGCCGCGGGTGCCGCGGGCGGCGGCCAGGGCGTCGATGCCGCCGTCGCGCAGCACCTTCGGGCCCTTCATGAAGTCCTCGATGCCCTGCAGGGTGGTGTGCACGAGGCCGTACTGCATGCCGACGAGGTGCTCGGCGATGTTGCGGAAGAACTCGCGCGTGATCGCCTTGCCGTCGAGATCGGTGTGCAGGGCACCGACGACGAGCGAGTTGCGCGTGGAGAAGTAGCGCGCCCAGTCGTCGTAGTCCTTCCAGTAGAAGTCGGCGTGCCAGACGGCGGCGTTGGGCAGGGTGACGGTGACGAAACCGTGTTCCCGCGCGCGGATGCCGTACTCGACGTCGTCCCACTGGAAGAAGATCGGCACCGGCAGGCCGATCTTGGCGACCACCTCGGCCGGGATCAGGCAGGTCCACCAGGCGTTGTAGCCGGCGTCGACGCGGCGCTCCTGGTTCTTCTTGAGCATGGAGGTGTTGCGCAGCGCCTTGGGCACCTTCTGCCCGTGCTTGAGCTCGTGCAAGTGCACCTCCTCCGCGCCGACATTGAGGTAGTCGGGGTTGAGCAGGAACAGCATCTGCGCGCCGACCAGCGTCGGTTCGACGGTCAGGTTGGCGAAGGCCTGCAACCGCAGCACGGTCTCGGGCTCGCACAGGATGTCGTCGTCCATCAGGATGACGTCGGCGTGCTCGTTGGCCGCCGACACCTCGTACAGGCCACGGGTGAAGCCGCCGGCGCCGCCGAGGTTGGGCTGACGGATGTAGCGCAGCTTGTCGCCGAAGTCGGGACGCACCTGCTGGAACAGCGGACGGTTCTCGACCAGATCGGTGCCCTGGTCGACGACGTAGACCGCGTCGATCGCGGCGAGCACGGTCGCGTCCGAGGCCAGCGCGGCCACGGTGTGCGCGCAGTCCTCGGCCCGGTTGAAGGTGCAGATCGCGATCGCGACCGGGCGGACCTTCTCCGGCGCCTGCGCGGTCCAGGCGAGCTCGGTGATGCCGAGCGGGCCGCCGATGGCGTCGAACTCGAGCCACAGCGCGCCGCCGTCGACGTACTGGTCCAGCGGGGCGCTCAGGCTGACGCGCCCGCTGCTGGTCGCGACGAGCGAGGCGATGATGCGGCGGTGGCCCGCGATGTCGGAGGCGACCAGGCGCACGTTGGCCTTGTCACCGACCTCGAGGGTCGCGCTCACCGTCACCTCGGTGACGGTGGTCCAGCGCTGCCAGTAGCTGGCGGCGAAGCGGCCGAAGTAGGTGTTGGTGTGCGCAGTGGCGCCCTTGGGCAGGTGCAGCGCCAGGCGCTCGCGGACCGCGGCGCCGCCCTTGACGACGGCGTAGAGCTCGTCACTCACCCGGGCCGACGGGCCGGTGAATATGCCCCTGGCCAGCACCAGCCGCTCCGGCGCCGCGTGTTCACCGCGCAGCGATTCCGGCGCGGCCGCGCGCCGATCGTTCGATTCGGTCACGGCTCCCGTAGCCGACTGTTCCATGAAGTCCTCGAAATTCTCGGTATCGACTGCGCCGACGCAAGCAGTCACGTAAAGAAAGGGCGGCGCGGCAGGCGGGGGTGAGGATATCAATCGCCCGGCGTCGTCGCGCCGTCAGTGAGGGGTCGCCGCACCCCGCGCGTGTTGCTCTTCGGTTGCCGAAGAGCCGGTGAAGACGAATTTGTCGTAGGCCCAATAGCGGAATACGACCGCGACGATCTGGCCGATCAACGTGCCGGAAATGTTGTCCGACAGCGGCGAGGACAGGTCGAGCACATAGCGGGAAAAGCCGAGGCAGCCGAGTTGCAGACCGATCGCGACCACGTTGAATACCGCGTACAGAAGGTATTCACGACCGGGGTTGTCGGTCTTCTTGTGGGAGAACGTCCACCACTTGTTGCCGAAGTAGGTGACCACCGTCGCGACCGCGATCGCGATGATCTTGGCGGGCAACGGAGAGTGATACAGCACACCTTCGGAGAAAGAGAATCCCCCACCCCAGAAGACCAGCAGGTTGTAGGTGCCCGCGTCGACCAGGAATCCGATCGCGCCGACGACGAGAAACGCCGCCCCCTGCCGCAGGGCCGTCACCACCTTCGACATCAAGGACACGGGGACCGGCTCGGACAACTCGGGGTGGGACACGGGCCGACCGTACACCGATGGCCGGTCGGCTCCCGCGTTAAGCTCGCTGAACCGGGTGAGCGGATCGGACTCGCGCTGTGTACCCTCCCGGTGTCCCACTGCTGCCTACATTCGAGGATTGACCCGGGTGGACTCCACCGAGCTTCGCATTGCCGCCGTGGTCCCCTGCCACAACGAAGAGGCCGCGGTCGCCAAGGTCGTCGCCGACCTGAAGGCCGCCGTGCCGGGGATCGTCGTCTACGTCTACGACAACCTGAGCACCGACCGCACCGCCGAATGCGCCCGTGAGGCCGGGGCGATCGTGCGCTACGAGAACACCAAGGGCAAGGGCAACGTCGTGCGCCGCGCCTTCGCCGACATCGAGGCCGACGTCTACGTGATGATCGACGGCGACGACACCTACGAGGCGTCCGCGGCACCGCTGATGATCAAGACGCTGCTCGATGGCCCCTACGATCACGTGCTCGGCGTGCGCAAGCAGGACGAGGACACCAACGCCTACCGGTCGGGTCACGAGACCGGCAACAAGGTGCTCAACGGCGTCGTCGGCAAGGTGTTCGGCGAGAACGTCGAAGACATGCTGAGCGGCTTCCGGGTGTTCTCGCGCCGGTTCGTCAAGAGCTTCCCCGCCGTCTCGCGCGAGTTCGAGATCGAGACGGAACTGACCGTGCACTCGCTGCACCTGCGGGTGCCGCAGACCGCGGTGCAGGTCGGTTTCCGCGACCGCCCGGCGGGCAGCGAGTCCAAGCTGCGCACCTACCGCGACGGCACCAAGATCCTCGCGCTGATCCTCGGCCTGGCCAGGCACGAGCGCCCGGTGGCGTTCTACGGCCTGTTCGGCACGCTGGCCTGGCTGGTGTCGCTGATCCTGACCGTCCCGATCGTGATCGAGTTCTACAACACCCATGAGGTGGCGCGGTTCCCGACGCTGTTCTTCGCGTTCACGCTGATGCTGCTCGGCAGCCTGGCCTGGACCGCCGGCATGATCCTCGACGGCATCCGCCGATCCCGCCACGAGGCCGCGCGACTGGTCTACCTGCGCTATTCCGCGGCCGGGGTGAACGACGACGTCGCTGCCGGAGACCGTCGGTGACGACTTCGACCGAGCCGGACACCACCGTCGAGCTCAGCAAACCCGCTACTCCCGCACCGAGCACCAAGGACCGTGTCCTCGCGCCGGTACGCACGCTGACCGACAAGCTGGGCGCGGCCACGGTCGCGTTCGCCGTGATCGCGACCGTGTTCGGCGCCCTGTTCGCCGTGCTCACGCCGTCGTTCTGGGGCCATGACGAGATCACCCAGTTCGGCCGCGCCTACCAGGTCGCGCACGGCGGGGTGTTCCCGCAGCGCATCGCCGACGATCGCGGCGTGGCCTACGGCGGCCAGGTCCCGGTCAGCGTCGACGCGCTGATGAGCTACGCCTTCCAGGACTACAACGACAACCCCGACGAGTCCGACGAGCCCAATGCCATGGTGGCCGACCGCGCCGCCTACGACCGGCTGGGCGATGCCGAGATCTCCGCGGCCACCAAGGCCGTGTGGTTCACCAACACCGCCGCCTACTCTCCGGTGCCGTATGTGCCCGCCGCCATCGGTATCCGGCTCGGTGAGGCGATCGGCCTGGATGTCGGCGGGTTGTCTCTGCTGACCCGGCTGGCCGGGCTGGTGACCTACCTCGCGGTCGTCAGCTTCGCGCTGTACGCGCTGAAAGAGCGGCGCAGCCAGTGGCTGGTATTCACCGTCGCGGTGCTGCCGATCGCGCTGTTCCAGGCGGGCACCGTCACCGCGGACACGCTCACCAACGCGCTCGCGATCATGGTGTCGGCGCTGCTGCTCAAGGCGCTGTTCGTCGGTGATCGGCTGCGACCGGTGGAAACCGGTGCGCTGCTGGCCGCGACGATCGCGCTGCCGCTGAGCAAACCGACGTATGTGCTGCTGGCGATGCTCGTTGTCGTTGTACCCGCCGACCGGCTCGGACTCGCCGGAAAACTCAAGCTGATTCCGTGGGCGTTCGCCGCGACCGGCGCCGCGCTTTTCCTGGCGTGGACCAAGATCGCGGCAGCGACCGGTGAGGGCATGGGCCTGATGCGGCCGCCGCACCAGTGGCACGAGGTGCGTCCCACCGACCAGCTGAAGGGAATCATCAGCGACCCGGTGCAATTCGTGCACACCTTCGGCGAGAGCATCGCGCTGCGTGATCACCGCTGGTTCAACCAGTTCTTCGGTGAACTCGGCTTCGCCTATGTCGACGTGCCCGCGATTTCGATGCTGGCGTGCCTGATCGCCTTCGCGGTGAGTTTCGGTATCGCCGACCGGATGAGCACCGTGACGGCCACTTTCCGGCGCACCCTGATCGTGGCGCTGACGGTGCTGGCGAGCGTGGCGATGATCTACGTGACGCTGTACATGTCGTTCACGCCGGTCGATTTCTTCATCATCGACGGCGTGCAGGGCCGCTATTTCGTGCCCCTGGCGATCATGGGTCTGGCTGTCGTCGCGCGCTGGGTTCCCTTGCGGCTCAGCGATTCCGACGGCGTGATTCCCACTCGCGGAACGGCGATCACCGTCACCTGCGCGTCGGTTTTCGCGCTGATCGCCGCGGCCGCGACGTATTACACCGTCGTCTGGGGATAAGTCCCCGGACGACGGTGGGGGTCAGAGCTTCTTTTCGCCCGCTGCCGCGTAGGCGCGTTCGGTGGCGGCCTTCTTGGGCCGCCACCAGTTTTCGTTCTCGCGGTACCAGGTGATGGTGTCGGCCAGGCCTGCCCGGAAGTCCGCGTACCGCGGTGACCAGCCGAGTTCGTCACGCAGCAGGCTCGCGTCGATGGCGTAGCGCTGGTCGTGGCCCGGCCGGTCGGTCACGTGGTCGAAGTCGGCGGGGTCGCGGTCGAAGGCCTGCAGAATGAGCTGGACGACGCTGAGATTGTCGAGCTCGCCCTCGGCGCCGATGAGGTAGGTCCGGCCGATCCGGCCGCGGTCGAGAATGTCCCACACCGCGCGATTGTGATCGTCGACGTGGATCCAGTCGCGCACCTGATGACCGGCG
Source organism: Nocardia sp. NPDC055053 (assembly GCF_053608285.1). Taxonomy (NCBI): domain Bacteria; kingdom Bacillati; phylum Actinomycetota; class Actinomycetes; order Mycobacteriales; family Nocardiaceae; genus Nocardia; species Nocardia sp. NPDC055053. Next base: position 46,000 of record NZ_JBSGVD010000013.1, read on the forward strand.
CCGTAGAGACGCGGGCGCACACCGTCGATCAAATTGGTGATCTGGCGTGGGATGAATTTCTCCACATGCTGATACGGGCCGTAATTGTTGGAGCAGTTCGACAGCGTCGCGCGGACACCGAACGACCGGGTCCAGGCGCGCACCAGCAGATCGCTGCCCGCTTTCGTCGCCGAATACGGGCTCGACGGGTTGTAGGCGGTGGTTTCGGTGAAGGCCGGGTCGTCGGCGGTGAGGTCGCCGTACACCTCGTCGGTGGAGACGTGGTGGTAACGCACGTCGTGGCGGCGCACCGCCTGCAGCAGCGAGTAGGTGCCGACGATATTGGTCTGCACGAACGGCCACGGCTCGGCCAGGGAGTTGTCGTTGTGTGATTCGGCGGCGAAATGCACCACCGCGTCGACGCCGCTGACCAGATTGTCGACCAGGTCGAGATCGGCGATGTCGCCGTGCACGAATTCGATCCGATCGGCGACCGAATCCAGCGACGCGCGGTTTCCCGCGTAGGTGAGCGCGTCGAGGACGGTCACGTGGACATCCGGGCGCGTGGCCACCGTCTGCTGGACGAAATTCGCACCGATGAAGCCGGCCCCGCCGGTTACGAGCACTCGCACCACGCCAACGATACGTGCTCACGCGTGCCTGCCGTGCGGCGAGTCCGGCCGAAATCCGTTGCCGTACTGCCGCACTGCCGAGAAGCTCCAGGTATTTACACCGTGATGTCGGTCACACTACGGGTGGGTAGGTTACGACTCAGGGTCTGGTTTTCTGAGAAAATGCCCGGTCAACGCTCAGGTTTCGAACCACGCACTGGTCCTGGGGTATCACCGGTGAACGGAATTTGAATAGACAGTCACGGCGGGTTCACCGCTCGTTAGCTGCGGGGGATTTTGATCATCGAGTCCCCTCCGAACGCTCCGACATCGAGGTTCTACGAAAATGCTGATGAGGAAATTCGCCGCCACCTCGGCGCTGCTGATCGCCGCCATGGGCGTCACCGCCGGCGCCGTCAACGCTGCGCCGAACGAGGCCCCGGCCCCGGTCAACTTCACCGCCCAGGAGATCAACGGCACGTCCGTCATCACCACCGACGCGGGCTCGCTGGTCGAAGAAGAAGGCGCCTTCAAGATCAAGGCCGCCGACGGCACCACCATCGCCGCCACCCCGCTGACCTTCCGCCTCGACGACTTCGAGCTGCCCATCGCGGCCGAGATCTCGGGCAACAAGGCCGTCCTGACCCCGCAGCTGGACCCGGCCAAGGCCGTGTACAAGCCGGTCGCCCTGCCTTTCGAGGACAAGGCCCCCTGGAAGTCGGAGTACGACCGTGAGGTCGCCGCCTTCAACCGCATGAAGGACACCATCTCCATGGGCGCCTCCATCGCGTCGCTGGTCGGTGGCCTCGGCGGCGCCGCCGTCGGTTGCGTCCTCGGTGGCGTCCTCGCCGGCACGGTCGCCCTCGGCACCATCGTCGGCCTGCTCGGCCCCTTCCTGCCTGCCGCCGCCGTCGGCTGCATCGCGGGCGCGCTGCTGGTCGGCCCGGTCGGTGCCATCGCGGGCAACATCTTCATCACCGCCCCCGTCGCCATCGGTGCTGCCATCCAGTACTTCACCACCATCAACCAGCCGTTCACCGCGCCGGCCAAGTAGTCCCGGAATACGCGAGCCATGAAGCCCCGTCCGGCGCACTGCCGGGCGGGGCTTCTTCAGGTAGGAGGCTCGTCCGGCCGATCGTGATCAGGACGTCCGAGCCAGTTCGATAGCTGCTACGCGGTCCTGGCCCGCTCGGCGGGTTCCAGGGCGACCCGGACGAACTTGGCGACCCGCCCGAGCACCGAGCGGCTCTCCGGCATGCTCGGCAGGATGCTCATGAACGCGTGCACCTGGCCGCGCCACAGCTCGAGGGTGTTGGGGACACCCGCCGCGCTGAGCCGGTGGGCCATCAGCTCGCAGTCGTAGCGCAGCAGTTCGTCCTCCGCGGCGATGAGCAGGACCGGAGGCATTCCGGCGAGGTCGGCGTTGACCGGCGACAGCGCCGGGTCGAGCGGGCCCTCGGTCTCGGCGCCGAGCCGGACGACAGCCTCGAGGCCGGCCAGCGGGATGTACGCGTCCCGGCTGACATTGACGTATCCCTGCTTGGCCCGGTAATCCAGGTCGAGCAACGGGCTGAGGCCGACCAGCGCCGCGGGCAGCGGCAGCCCGATCTCACGCGAGCGCAGCGCGGTGGCGAAGGTGAGGTAGCCGCCGGCGGAGTCACCCGCGAAGACGATCCTGGCCGGATCGGCGCCGTGGCGCAGCAGCCAGCGGTAGGCGAGCACACAGTCGTCGATCGCCGAGCTGATCGAGCGGCCTGGCAGCTGCCGGTACTCCACATTCAGCACCGGAAGTCCGGTCCGCCGGGCCACACCAGCGACGATCGCCCGGTGCGACTGCAGGCCGCCGACCGCGAATCCGCCGCCGTGCATGTACAGCACCGCGCCGTGCCGCAGCGCGCGCGAGCCCCCCGCCGGCCGCACCATCTCCATCTTGAAGCCGTCCATCTGGATCTGCTCGCGCTCGATGCCGTGCGGTTCGGGCCGCAGCCGGGAGAGCAGGTCGACGGCGGCGGCGCCGATCGGGATGGTCGCCCGGTTGATCGGGACGGTCCGCAGCAGCGGTCCGATGACGCCGACGCACGCGCCCATCAAAACCCGCGACGAGGTGCTCGTCCGGCCGGAGTTCACGATGATGCCCTGGTCGGGCTTGCCAGTCTTCTCAGCCGTAGAGACGGGCGCGACCCCGCCGAACACACCGATTTTGGCGATCTTGGTCGTTCCCATCGCGCACCTACCTCACAGCTGGCGCGTCGACCGCGACCAGGGCGAACCCCCCGGTGCGGATGTCGACGCTGACATCTAACACGGTGATGTTTCACACATCGATGCTCACATAATCAGATGAACGCGATGTCTGTCTCGTTAATCGCCCGACACACCAGGTCACGAAACGTTCGTGACCATTTCGTCGACATGTCGGAACCTCCCCGTCTCCGCGGGAGCGGTAGCTGGCAGACTTCCCCCCATGCGCGGAATCATCCTGGCGGGCGGCACCGGTTCGCGGCTGCACCCCATCACGCGCGGGGTGAGCAAGCAGCTCGTCCCGGTCTACGACAAGCCCATGGTCTACTACCCGTTGTCCACGCTCATGCTGGCAGGGATCGACGACATTCTGGTGATCACCACGCCGGAGGACGCCGACGCGTTCGCCCGGCTGCTCGGTGACGGCAGCCAGTTCGGCGTCTCGATCAGCTACGTGGTGCAGCCCGAACCCGACGGTCTCGCGCGCGCGTTCGTGCTGGGTGCGAGCCATATCGGCGCCGAGCCCGCCGCCCTTGTCCTCGGCGACAACATCTTCCACGGCCCCGGCCTCGGCTCCAGCCTGGCCCGCTTCCACGACATCGACGGTGGCGCCGTGTTCGCCTACTGGGTCAGCGACCCGACCGCCTACGGCGTGGTGGAGTTCGAGCAGGGCCGCGCGGTCTCCATCGAGGAGAAGCCGAAGGTGCCGCGCTCGAACTACGCCATCCCCGGCCTCTACTTCTACGACAACGACGTGGTCGACATCGCCCGCGAGCTGCGCCCGTCGGCGCGCGGGGAGTACGAGATCACCGACATCAACCGCGCCTACCTCGAGCAGGGCAAGCTCAGCGTCGACGTGCTCGCCCGCGGCACCGCCTGGCTCGACACCGGCACCTTCGACTCCCTGCTCGACGCCGCCAACTACGTGCGCACCATCGAGGAACGCCAGGGCCTCAAGATCGGCGTGCCCGAGGAGGTGGCGTGGCGGCGCGGGCTGATCACCGACGACCAGCTGTGCGAGCTGGCCGAACCGATGGTGCGCTCCGGCTACGGCCGCTATCTGCTGGATCTGATCGACCGCGGGAAAGACTGGTAAGCATGCAGATCCGTGAACTGGCCATCCCCGGCGCGTGGGAGGTGACCCCGCGGCTGCTCGGCGACGACCGCGGCATGTTCTGCGAATCGTTCAAGGCCTCGGAGTTCGAGAAGGCCACCGGGCGGCCGTTCGAGCTGCACCAGGTGAACACCTCGGTCTCGGCGGCGGGCGTGCTGCGCGGCATCCACTACACCGAGGACCCGCCCGGCCAGGCCAAGTACGTGACCTGCGTGCGCGGCGCGTTCCTCGACGTCGTCGTGGATCTGCGGCCCGGCTCGCCCACCTACGGGCGCTGGGACAGCGTGCTGCTCGACGACGTGCACCGCCGCTCGGTGTTCCTGTCCGAGGGCCTCGGCCACGCCATCCTCTCGCTCGAGGACGGCTCGACGGTCACCTACCTGTGCTCGCTGGAATACACCCCCGAATTCGACCGCGACATGGACGCCTTCGATCCCCGCCTCGGCATCGAGTGGCCGGCCGAAGGCCGCGACGGCAGCAGGCTCACCTACATCCGCTCCGCCAAAGACGAAGTGGCCCCGCCTTTTTCTTGATCCACGTGAAACGACGAACGGCACCACCTGTGCAAGGTGGTGCCGTTCGGCGTTATCCGATCAGGCGACCGGCTCGAGGACCTTCTCCTCTGCCACCGGCACCTCGGCGACCCGCGACCGGGTCAACCGCGGCAGGAAGACCGTCAGGGCGACCAGCGCGCCGACGATGGTGACCCCTGCGGCGAACTCGAGGCCCGGCCGGTAGGTGTCGAGCATCTGCTGCGGCGTCGCGCCGGCGCCGTGCCCGCCGGAGGTGACGATCGCGGTGGTCACCGCGAGCACGATGGCCGCGCCGACCTGCATGGAGGTCTGCAGCACGCCGGCCGCCAGACCCTGCTCGTCGTCATCGATACCGCTGGTGGCCTGCACGTTGATCGCCGGGAAGCCGACCCAGCCGATGCCGATCAGCAAGATGGCGGGCAGCAGCACGGTCAGGTAGTCCGGCGCGGTGTCGACCCGCAGGAACAGCAGGTAGCCAACGGCCATCACGGACATGGTGACGGCGATGACCGGTCCGGTGCCGAAGCGGTCGATCAGCTTCTCGGAGAAGAACGCCGACCCGACGACCAGGATGCCGACCGGCAGCAGCGCCATCGCCAGCTTCAGCGCCGACCAGTCCAGCGTGTCCTGCATGTACAGGGTGACGATGAACTGCCAGCTGAAGTAGGAACCGGCGACCGCGATGATGGCCAGGCTGGCCCGCACCAGCGACACCTTGCGCAGGATGCCGAGGCGCACCAGCGGGTGCTTCACCCGCTGCTCGGTGATCACGAACGCGGCGAACAGGGCGATGACGGCGAGGAACGAACCGATCGTGCGGACCGAGGCCCAGCCGACCTCCGGCGCGGTGACCACGGTGTAGACCAGCAGCAGCATGCCCGCGGTGGACAGCAGCGCGCCGAGCAGATCGTGCCCGCCTTCCTCGGCCTTACCGTCCTTGGGCACCAGCACGTAGGCGGCGACCAGGGCGGCCAGGGCGATCGGGACCGGCAGCAGGAAGGTCCAGCGCCAGCCGACGCCGGTCATCAGGCCACCGAACAGCAGGCCCATCGAGTAGCCACCGGCACCGAAGACGGTGTAGATGGACAGCGCCTTGTTGCGCGCCTTTCCCTCGGCGAAGGTCGTGGTGATGATCGACAGGCCGGTCGGCGCGGTGAACGCGGCGGCGAGGCCCTTGATGAAGCGGGTGACGATCAGCAGGGTCGGGTCGCTGACCAGCCCGCCGATCAGCGAGGCGACGGCGAAGACCGCCAGCGCGATGAGGAAGACCTTGCGGCGTCCGAGCAGGTCGGCGGTGCGCCCGCCGAGCAGCAGCAGGCCGCCGTAGCCGAGGACGTAGCCGCTGACGAGCCACTGCAGGGTGGAGGTGGACAGATCGAGTTCGGCGCCGATGGACGGCAGCGCGACGCCGATCATCGAGACGTCGAGACCGTCGAGGAACAGAACGATGCACAGGGTGATCAGCATGCCCCAGAGGCGAAGCGGCCACCTGGTCGGATCGGTCGCCTGATCTGCGGCCGAGAGCGTTGCTGGCGAAGTCATGCGGAGGACATTACATGCACACGCATTAATTGCCAACACATAAATTGCGGTTGCATGGACATGCGCGGGTCACTAAGATGGGGCCATGTCGAACCCGGCCACAGCATCAGCTCGGCGCAACGAAGCGCCCACCGAGCTGGTCGGCCAGTGGCGCGAACTGCTCGATCGGCACGCCGCCGTGAGCTGCGCACTGGAGAAGGCGCTTCAGCACGAACACCGCATCGGACTCAGCGAATTCGAGACCCTCGATCGCCTGGTCGACGCGGCCTGTCAGAAGTACCGGATGACCGAACTGGCCGGCGACATCTACCTGAGTCAGAGCGCGCTCTCGCGCGCCGTGGCCAGGCTGGAGAAAGACGGCCTGGTCGAGCGCACCATGTGCGTCGAGGACCGCCGCGCCATCTTCGTCCACCTGACGGAAAAGGGCAGGGCGGTCTATGACCGAGCCCTGCCCACGCACCGTGCGGTGCTCGCCAACTCCTGGTAGGAGCTACAGCGCGCCGGATGCCGCCGCGCTGATGTCGGTGAACGCGCCGCGGTAGCGCTCGTGGTCGGCCGGCTTGTCCAGATAGGTCGAGCCGGCGAAGGTCTCCGCGTAGACCACCGGCGGTTCCGGCCGGTCGAGCGAGCCGTCGACGCCGAAGTCCAGGATCACGAACCGGCCCGATTCCAGCCCGGCGTGATAGCCGGTGTCACCGGGCACCACCTGGATCCGGACCGTGTCGAGCTCGGCCAGCTCGCGCAAGCGCGCGCGCTGGGCGGCCAGCACCCGATCGTCACCGATGCGCCGGGTCAGCACCGCCTCGGCCAGCACCACCTGCAGCCGCAGCGGTGAATCCGCGCGGGCGAGCAGCGCCTGCCTGGCCTCGCGCACCCGCAGCCTGCGCTCCAGCTCGGCCTCGGTCAGCCCCGGCACGGTCTGCTCGAGCAGCGCCCTGGTGTAATCCTCGGTCTGTAGCAGCGCCGGGACCAGGCCGTCCTCGTAGATCGACAGCCCGGTGGCCGCCTCCTCCAGCCCGATGTAGACCTCGAAGCCCTCCGGGATCACGTCGCCGTAGCTCGTCCACCATCCCCGCGCCTTGGTTTCGCGAGCCAAGGCCGCCAGCGGCTCGACGAGCTCCGCGGGCGCGCCGTACACCTTGCACATCGCCTCGACGTCGAGGCTGCGCAACGAGGTCTGGCCGGTCTCGATCCGCCAGATCTTCGCTTCCGACCACTCGAGTTGCGCCGCCGCGGTCCTCGTCGTCATCCGCGCCTGATTGCGCAGGTCACGTAAGTGCCTGCCCAGCTGCCTGCGCGGCATCGTCGAACCGGTGATGCCCTGTGGTGAAGCCATACTTCCCCCCTGTTATCCAAATCCGGCCTCCCCCATCTCTTTCGGAGACCCGCCCTATCGCAGCCGACATACGCATCGGATCTGCGTACGGATTGTTTCACAATGAATCGGACATCGCGCAACACCTGTTTCGGGGGGCAAGCACGGAGCTACTTTTTCTTCCTGAAGCGCCAGAACTGCACGGCGCGAACGTCTTCGGAGAGCTGGTTCACCGGCTCGGCGACATCGGAGAGCGCCTGGAACAACCCGTCGGCCAGGTCGCTGATGTGCTCCACCCGCCCCGCCAACCGGGCGGCGTTGCTCGCGAACTCCAGCATCAGCCGCACCGCGGCCGCGATCGTCAGCCCGAGCGGGATCGCGACCAGCGCGGCGAGGATGCCGAGCAGCGCCGATGCCCGCCACGCCAGCACCGTGAGCACGACCGGAATGCCGATACCGAAGGAGACGACACCGAGGATGTAGGCCAGCGGCAGCAACGTTCTTGTCGCCGGCCTGCGGAACTGGACATCGAGCAGCGAGCGCAGCACTTCGGCGCCCCACTGCTTGGCCGATCCGGTGCTGCGGAACGGGTCGTCGAAACCCGCGTCGCGCGGTATGTCCGAATCGTCCGTGTTCTCGTCGTCGCCGGCCTGCGCCGCCCGCCGCGCCGCGCGCTTCACGTCGGTCTCTTTCCAAGAGAGCCAGCGTGATTCGGCTTCGAACTCCTCGGGATCCCCCTCGGGAGGCGGGGTGGTGCCCGGCGCTTCGGTCATATGCCGAATCCTGCCCGGTTTCGGCCCCTACGCCAACCCTGCCGGGCCGCATCCTCCGATAGCGAAGGTCTGCGAAGTGAGACGAACCAGACAGTCCCGAATATTTTTCGGGAACGGCGTAACAACACGGCCACCCCGGTCCGATACGACCCATGAACGCAGGAACAGAGCTCTTCGGGGAATGGAGAACACAGTGCGCACGACGTTTCCGACCACAACCACGGCCGCCGAGAAAGGTGCCGCCGCGCAGGAGTACGCCGCGCGGGGTTGGACGGTTGCCGAAACGGCCAATGGCCTGTGCCTGATCACCGACGACGAGGTCTCGGCCATCGAGATCACCGGTGAGATGGCGGGCGAGGTCCGTCGCTTCCTGCGCGCCAACAACCTGTCCGGCCCCGTGATCGAGATCCCGGGCCAGGAGCGTCGCGAGATCCACCTGGTCACCGGCGTCCGCAAGGCCGCCATGGCGATCGAGGCCATGCGCGAGGCCGGCGTCGTCGTGCACACCGACGGTGCCAGCATCCCGCTGCCCCCGACCCAGCTCGCCGCGGGCTCCGCCTCCTGGGGCGTCGCTCCGGGTGAGGCCCGCTGGGTCCCGCCGGTCGTCGCCCTCGGTGCCGCCGTGCGCGCCGCCGCGACCCGCAAGCGCGCCACGCTGACCGTGGCCTGCTGAGGACAAGAACTCACCGAACCCGCTGATCGCGACGCCTCCCCGACGTCGCGATCAGCGGGTTTTCGGCGTTACCGGACCGGGTCGTCGCTGTACGCGTCCGCGTAGGGACGACAAAAGCTCGGGCCGGGCGGCGGTCGATCCCCTCAGGGATCCCGTCCGGCCCGGCCCGAGCTCTTTTCAGTGCCTACTTCAGGCCGAGAGCCGCACTGCCCGAATCGAGAAGATCCTGGATCGGGTTGCCCGCCGAGTCGCCAACGGCGACGGTCTTGTCCAGCAACTCGACGGCCGGGCTGTTGACACTGCAGGACTCGCCCTCACCGACGTAGAGGTGGACCCGCACCCGGTGGTTGCCCGCCTCGATGTTCCCGAGCACCGCGGACGGCTTGTCCTTGGAGAGGATGGCGCTCTGCAACATCTCGTCCACCATCACCGTGCCGGACCAGCAGGCGTCGTCGGTGTTGTTGATGGAGACGGTGATGTTGTCGGCGCCACCCACCGCGTCGGCGGTCCGCGCGGCGGACGCGGTGCCCGCGAACAGGGTGATCGCGGCGGCGACGAGGGCGGTGGCCCCGGTGGCAAGCTTGAAAGTACGCATTATTCCCTTCCCGTACCCCCCTCGGTGGTGATCATAGGACCATCCGATCATTTCGCATGCCCCCAATAGTGTTGGCGGAAAACATGTTTCGAGAAACACAAACTTGGGCAAAACGGTCATCCGCACGGCTTTGCGCGTTTTCCAACCCGGGTACGCCGGTCGGCGTAAGGATGGGGCATGGCTCCGCGAACGCTGCTGCGCACCTGTCCGCTGTGTGAGGCCGTCTGTGGTCTCGCGATCACGCTCGACGACGCCGACCGGGTGGTCTCGGTGCGCGGCGATCGCGACGACCCGTTCAGCAAGGGCTTCCTGTGCCCGAAGGGCGCGAGCTTCGGCAAGCTCGACGAGGACCCCGATCTGGTCACCACCCCGCTGATCCGCGAGGGCGACGCCTTCCGCCCGGCGAGCTGGGACGAGGCGTTCGACCTGATCGCGACCAGGTTCACCGAGGTCGTCACGGCGCACGGCAGTGGCTCGACCGCGGTCTACCTCGGCAATCCCAACGCCCACACCGTCGCGGGTGCGCTCTATCTGCCCGCCCTGATCCGCGCGCTGAGCACCCGGCACATCTACACCGCGAGCACCGCCGACCAGATGCCCAAACAGGTCGCGGCCGGGCTCATGTTCGGCGACCCGCTGACCGTGCCGGTCCCCGACCTCGACCGCACCGACTTCCTGCTGATGCTCGGCGCCAACCCGCTCGAATCCAACGGGTCGCTGTGTACCGCGCCGGACTTCCCCGGCAGGCTGAAGGCGCTGCGGGCCCGCGGCGGCAGGCTGGTCGTCGTCGATCCGAGGGCGACCAGGACCGCGGCACTGGCCGACGAGCACCTGTTCATCCGGCCGGGCGCCGACGCCTACCTGCTGTTCGCCGTCGTCCACACCCTCTTCGCCGAGGAACTGACCGACGTGCGGATCGAGGCCGACGGCATCGACGACCTGCGCGCCGCCGCCGCGGAGTTCAGCCCGGAATCGGTCGTCGAGCGCACCGGCATCCCCGCCGACACAATCCGCGGCCTGGCCCGCGACCTCGCGGCGGCGCCCACCGCCGCCGTCTACGCCAGGATCGGCACCTGCACCGCCGAGTTCGGCACGCTCACCCAGTGGCTTGTCGACGCGATCAACGCGCTGACCGGCAATCTCGACGCCCCCGGCGGCGCCATGTTCGCCACCGCGGCGGCGGGCGGCATCCCGCGCACCAGGCCGTTCCGGCCGGGCCGCTGGACCAGCAGGGTGCGCGGACTGCCGGAGATGATGGGTGAACTGCCCGTCGCCACCCTCGCCGACGAGATCGAAACCCCCGGTCAGGGACAGATCAAAGCCTTGGTCACGGTGGCGGGAAACCCGGTGCTTTCCGCGCCGAGCGGCGCCAGGCTCGACCGCGGACTGGCCGGGCTGGAGTTCATGGTCAGCGTCGACCGGTACGTCAACGAGACGACCAGGCACGCGTCGGTGATCCTGCCGCCGCCGCGCTCGGTACAGTCGCCGCACTACGACTTCGCGCTGCTTCAGTTCGCGGTACGCAATTACACGCGGTACTCGCCGCCACTGGTTCCGCTCGACGGCCGCCCGTCCGAATCGGCGGTGATCGCGCGACTCGCCGCCGCCATCAGCGGGCAGCCGCACACCGGCACCGGCGCCGAGAGCCCGATCGCGATGATCGACGAGCTGGTTATCTCGGGCATGCTGCACAAGGCGGGAATGGGCGAGCGCCGCGACGAGCTCGAAGGCACCGACACCACCGAACAGCGCATCGACCTGATGCTCAAGCTCGGCCCGTACGGCGCGTGGAACGGCGGCGAGCTGAGCCTGCGCGCCCTGCTCGCCAACCCGCACGGCATCGACCTCGGCCCGCTGCGACCGCGCCTGCCCGGCGTGCTGCGCACCGCGTCCCGCAAGGTGGAACTCGCGCCGCCGGAGCTGCTCGCCGACGTAACCAGACTGCGCGCCGGACTCGCGACGAACGCACCGGAGATGGTGCTGATCGGGCGCAGGCAACTGCGCTCCAACAACAGCTGGATGCACAACATCGCGGGGCTTGTCGGCGGATCGAACCGGTGCACGCTGCAGATCCATCCCGACGACGCGAGCAGGCTCGGTCTCGGCGAACTGGCCGAGATCAGTTCGGCGGCTGGCTCATTGACGGTTCAAGTCGAGCAGACGCCGACGATCATGCCAGGCGTGGTGAGTTTGCCGCACGGATGGGGACACGGCGCGAGTACCACCCAATCGGTCGCCGTCGCGCACGCGGGCGTGAATGCCAATGTGCTGACCGATGATTCGGTGGTCGACGCGGTGTCGGGCACCGCCGTGTTCAACGGCGTCCCGGTGACGGTAGGACCGGCCTGATCAGTCCACTCCGGGAACCGTTGCGCAAACCCGGCTTTCATAGCATTCGCAACAATGGACACCCTGCATAACTCGTGATGCTCCCCTAGACTGGGTGAGATTGCAGTCACAAGCGGGGGTTTCAGCGCGAAACCCGCATCACCCGGTTCGGCTAGCAGAGGGGGCCCCGATGCCCGGAAAACATGTCGGCAGCGACGGAGAGCACGAGCTTCAGGACACGTTGGGCACCGCGGACAGGGCCGAACGCTTCTACGACGACCAGGTGATCGACTACCTGAACCCTTCCATGGTCGAATTCATGGCGCGGATGGACATGGCGTTCATCTCCACCGCCGACTCGCACGGCGAATGTGACGCCAGCTTCCGCGCAGGTACGCCGGGATTCCTGCACGTCATCGACGAACGCACGATTGCGTACCCCGAATATCGAGGTAACGGAGTAATGGCCAGCCTCGGCAACATCCTCGAGAACCCGCACGTGGGGATCTTGATGATCGACTTCGTTCGCGATCTGATCGGGCTGCACGTCAACGGGAAGGCCCGCATGGTTGCCGACAGTGAGCTACGCGAGACCGTCAGCGATCTGCCTGCCCCCGAACGCGGCAAGGCATCGCAGGTTTGGGTCGTCGTCGACGTGGAAGAAGCCTATATCCACTGCCGCAAGCACATTCCGCAGATGGTTCCGGTCGCCCGGGATCGCCGCGAGTGGGGCACCGACAATGTCAGGGCGAAGGGCGGCGACTACTTCGGCGTCAAGGCAGGAAAGCAGCCGGCACCCGCGGCGGCCAAGGCCAGCTGACTACTTGATCTTGAAGATCACCAGTCGCTGCACGACGAAGTTGATGACGGTTGCGGTGCCCTGCGCGACGACGAACGCCAGCGGCTGCCGCCACCACTCGTCTGGCAACGCGAAGTACAGCACCGCGTTGATGCCGACCTGCACGGCGAAGGTCACCGCGTAGAGCGCGACGACGGCGAAGAAACGCGCCCTGCTCGGTTCGGCCCTGAACGTCCAGCGGCGGTTGATCAGGTACGCGGTGGTCGTTCCAGCGACGAAGCTGATGGCCTTGGCCAGGCTCACCGGCAGGCCGACCAGGTTCAGCAGCAGGGAGTAGATGCCGTAGTCGACGATCGCCGAGAGGCCGCCGGTCAATGTGAACCGCACGATCTGCGTCTTCAGGTCTACATCGGTCCCACCGGGCTCGTCGACCAGGGGAATCTCGGCGGGAAGCGGCAGATGCGGTTGGGCTTGCACGTGAGGAAGACTACGAGACCGGTCGCGTTTCCCGCCATGCATGTAGCCTCTTAGCCGATGTCCGAGAACATTCCGACCACCACCGACGGTGCGTTTGCGCTGCCTACGCGCACGCGCACGCTCACCGGATGGGGTCGCACCGCACCCACCTCCGCCGAAGTGCTCTCGACCAGCGATCCCGAGTTGATCGTCAAGGCCGTGAGCATGGTCGCCGAGGACAACGACTCCAAGCCGGCGCACCTGCGACGCGGCGTGATCGCCCGTGGCCTCGGCCGCTCCTACGGCGACCACGCGCAGAACGCGGGCGGCCTCGTCATCGACATGCCGGCGCTCAACCGCATCCACCGCATCGACCGCGATTCCCGCATGGTCGACGTGGACGGCGGCGTGAGCCTGGACCAGCTGATGAAGGCCGCGCTGCCGTTCGGCCTGTGGGTCCCCGTGCTACCCGGCACCCGCCAGGTGACCATCGGTGGCGCCATCGCCTCCGATATCCACGGCAAGAACCACCACAGCGAAGGCAGCTTCGGCAACCACGTCCGGTCGATCGACCTGCTGACCGCCGACGGCTCTGTGCGCACGATCTCGCCGACCGCCGACGCCGAGCTGTTCTGGGCCACCGTCGGCGGCAACGGCCTGACCGGCATCATCCTGCGCGCCACCGTCGAGATGGCGCCGACGGAGACGGCCTACTTCCTCAACGACGGCGTGAAGACCTCCACGCTCGACGAGACCGTCGCGGTGCACAGCGACGGCAGCGAGGCGAACTACACCTACTCGAGCGCGTGGTTCGACGTGATGAACCCGCTGCCCAAGCTGGGTCGCGCCTGCCTGACCCGCGGTCGGCTGGCCAAGGTCGACGAGCTGCCCAAGAAGCTGCGCAAGAACCCGCTGAAGTTCGACGCGCCGCAGCTGCTGACGGTGCCGAACATCTTCCCGAGCTGGTCGGCCAACCGCCTCTCGCTCGGCGCGGTCGGCGAGGCGTACTACGCCATGGGCGGCACCTACACCGGCAAGATCCAGAACCTGACGCAGTTCTATCACCCGCTCGACATGATCGCGGAGTGGAACCGGGTCTACGGCAACGCCGGCTTCCTGCAGTACCAGTTCGTGGTGCCGACCGAGGCCGTCGAAGAGTTCAAGCGGATCATCATCGACATCCAGGCGTCCGGGCACATCTCCGCGCTCAACGTCTTCAAGCTGTTCGGTGAGGGCAACGCGGCGCCGCTGAGCTTCCCGATGCCCGGCTGGAACATCTGCGTCGACTTCCCGATCCGTCGTGGCCTCAACGAGCTGGTCACCGATCTGGACCGGCGCGTGATGGAGTTCGGCGGCCGCCTGTACACCGCGAAGGACTCGCGGACCAGCGCGGAAGCGTTCCACAAGATGTACCCGCGGATCGACGAGTGGATCAAGATCCGCCGCAGCGTCGACCCGACCGGCGTTTTCATGTCCGATATGGCCAGGAGGCTGGAGCTCCAGTGATCAACGCAGTGGGCAACCCACAGACCATTCTGCTGTTCGGCGGCACCTCCGAGATCGGTCTCGCGATCTGCGCCGAGTACCTGCGCAAGAGCCCGGCCCGGATCGTCCTGGCCAACCTGCCCGGCGACCCGCTGCTCGATGGCGCGGTCGCGCAGCTGAAGGCGGCCGGTGCGACCCAGGTCGACGTCATCGACTTCGACGCGCTCGACACCGAATCGCACCCGAAGGTCATCGACTCCGCGTTCGCCGCGGGTGACGTCGACGTCGCGATCGTGGCGTTCGGTGTGCTCGGCGACGCCGAGGAGCTGTGGCAGAACCAGCGCAAGGCGGTCATGACCGTCGGCATCAACTACACCGCCGGTGTTTCGGTCGGCGTGCTGGTCGGCGAGAAGTTCAAGGCGCAGGGCCACGGCCGGATCATCGTCATGTCCTCGGTGGCCGGTGAGCGCGTTCGCCGCTCCAACTTCGTCTACGGCTCGACCAAGGCCGGCCTCGACGGCTTCTACCTCGGCCTCGGCGAGGCGCTGCGCCCGCACGGCCCGCGCGTCACCGTCGTTCGCCCGATGCAGGTGCGCACCTCGGCGACGAAGGCCCACTGGGAAGCCACCGGCTCCAAGGAAGCCCCGCTCACGGTCGACCCCGAGGACGTCGCCCGGATGGCCGTCTCCGCCTCGGAGAAGGGCACCGAGATCGTCTGGGCCCCCGGCGAGGCTCGCTTGCTGATGTCGGCGCTGCGCCACGTACCGCGCCCGATCTTCCGCAAGCTCCCCATCTAGTCGGGGACCCGCTCCGAATCACAGCCGCACCGTTACTAACGGTGCGGCTGTTTCGTTTAGTGGAGAGGGTGGGGAAGATATGTACAATTTAGGCGATGGCGAAGGCCAGATCATGTACAGGAGTACTGACATGTCGCTAACGCATATCGACATCGACGATGAGTCGCTGGAGAAGGCCAAACGTCTTGGCGGTCATCGTACGAAGACTGCCGCGGTCGCCGCCGCCCTTGACGAATACAACGAGCGACGCGACCGGGTCGCAGCGTATGACCGAGCCATCGAGCTCGCAAAAGGCTGGGACATCGAGGGTATGGAAGCCGCCCACCGCGCCGCCAAAGAGGCCTACCGACGGTGACCGGATATCTGATCGACTCGTCGGCGATGTGGCGCATGCTGCGCGGCGGCCCCGTCAGCGACAAATGGCGCGACGTCATCGCAGATGGCGCGCTGCGATCGTGCTATCCGCAGCGAACGGAGTTCTTTCGGTCAGCTCGAAATCTCGAAGAATACGACGAATTCACGACGCTGTTCGATCAGACGACGCGCGATGCGGCGGTCCCGAAATCGGCTGGTTCGTGGATCCGCACTATCCAACGCCGAGCAGCACAGGGCGGCTGCGTGAACTCGCTATCGGCCGTTGACCTGATGATCTGTGCCACCGCCGTGAACCACAACCTGACCATCGTCCACGACGACAAGGATTTCGTCACCGCGACCAGGTTCGCGACCGAGCTGCGCGAAGTCAATGTCCACGACGGGCCGCTGGAACCGGGCATCTGAGAATCCGACGGCTCGAGTCGACTCCACTAGGCTGGCCCGGACCGTGGAGCTGAGTGGAGCCGGAGGATTGCGCGCCGATGACGACCAACGATGAGGTGCGGGCGGGGCGCAGGATCGGGGCCGGGGTCTGGGAGGGCGCGGCGGCCGCGCTGGTTGCGCTCGTTGTCGCCGCGGTCGGGCTGTTCGCGTTCTCGGCGGTGCAGTGGCCCGCGTTCAACTCCTCCAATGTGACTCGGGCGCTGACTACCGTCGGCCAGGTCGTCGCCATCGCGCTGCTGGTGGTGTCGGTGCTGCTGATCCGGCTGCGGAAGTGGCCGGTGGTGGCGAAACTGGCTTCCTGGGTTGGGATTTCGAGCTTCGTTACCGTGACGCTCGGTATGCCGCTGGCGGCGACCAAGCTGTATCTGTTCGGTGTCTCGGTGGATCAGGAGTTTCGCACCGAGTATCTGACGCGGCTCACCGACAGTGCGGTGCTGCGGGATATGACCTATGTCGATCTGCCGCCGTTCTATCCGGCGGGCTGGTTCTGGATCGGCGGGCGGGTCGGAAACGTGCTCGGCATGGACGGCTGGGAAGTGTTCAAGCCGTACTCGATCGGGCTGCTCGCCGTCGCCGCTGCGGTGGCGCTGGTGCTGTGGACGCAGCTGGTTCGGGCCGATCTCGCGGTCGGCGCCGCGGCGGCGGTCACCGCCATGACGCTGGCCTACGCCTCCCCCGAGGCCTACGGGGCGGTGCTGGTCGTGTTCATTCCGCCGGTGCTCGTGCTCGCCTGGGGTGCGCTGCACCGGTCGACGGGCGGGTGGGGCGCGGTGCTCGGCACCGGACTGTTCCTCGGCATTGCCGCCTGCTTCTACACGCTGTATCTGGCGATCGTGGCGTTCACCGTGGTGCTGATGGCCGTGGTCGCGGCGGGGGTGGCCGTGTACACGCGCAAGGAAGACCTGCGACCGCGGGTCGGCGGACCGCGTGCCGTCGGCGGTCCGGCCCCGTGGCGGTCGGCGATCGCACCGCTGACGAAGCTGGTCGTCATCGGGGCCATCGCCGCCGTGCTCGCGCTGGTGGTGTGGGCGCCGTATCTGCTGAAGATGCTGTCGGGGGCGAAACTGCCCTCCGGCAACGCCTTCCACTATCTGCCGCAGTCGGGCGCCGAGCTGGCGTTCCCGATGCTGGAGTTCTCGCTGCGCGGTGCGCTGTGCCTGCTCGGGGTGCTGTGGCTGGTGCTGCGCGCCGGAACCTCGCGCCGGGCCCAGTCGCTGGGGCTCGGGGTGGTGGCGATCTACCTGTGGACGCTGCTGTCGATGGCCGCGACCGCCGCGGGAACCACGCTGCTGTCGTTCCGGTTGGAGCCGGTACTGCTCGCCCTGCTCGCCGCCTCGGGCGTTTTCGGCTTCGTCGAAACCGCGGCCCTTGTCTACCGGGCGATGAACGACTCGGCCCCGGTGCGCACCGCCGCCGGCGTGGTGGCGGTGCTCGGCGCACTCGCTTTCGCCCAGCACATCCCGACCGTGCTCACCCACGAGATCGACACCGCCTACACCGATACCGTGCCCACCGATGTGCCCAACGCCGAGGGCACTTTCGGCGAACGCGCCGACAAGCGAAAGCCGTCAGCGGTCGCCTACTACCACCCGATCGACGAGGCCCTGCTGGCTCAAACCGGGCGCCCCCGAGACGAAACCGTCGTCCTCACCGCCGACACCAGCTTCCTGGCCTTCTACCCCTACTTCGGCTTCCAGGCCCTCACCTCGCACTACGCGAACCCGCTGTCCGACTTCAAGGACCGCGCCGCCACCATCGCCGCCTGGAGCAAACTCGACTCAGCCCCCGCCCTCCTCGACGCCATGTCGGCAGCTCCCTGGCGAGCCCCCGACGCCTTCCTGTTCCGCCGCGACGGCGACACCTACACCCTCCGCCTCGCCGAAGACGTCTACCCCAACGACCCGAACGTCAAGCGCTACACCGTCGCCTTCCCCAAAACCCTCTTCGCCGACCCCGCCTTCACCACCACCGACATCGGCCCCTTCACCCTGATCACGGTGCGCCGCTGACGCTTCCTCAGGCGGTGCGGCCGAGGTAGTGCAGGAGGTCGTCGACCGGGCCGGTGGAGGTGGCCTCGACGACGGAGGCGTAGGCGCCCCACTGACGCAGCGGTTCGACGATCTCGGCGTCGACGCCGCTGCCGGGCGCCGCGTGGACGGTGCGGGCCGCGGTCAGCAGGTGGGTCGCCAGCTCGTCGGTCAGCGGGGAGGGCTGGCCGGTGGCGACGGCGATATCCCAGGCGTGGACGGCCGCGTCGAGGGCGGCCAGCGTAGCGGCTACCGAGGTGGGGAGGTCGCCGTGCGGGAGCGGGGTGGGGACGGTGGCGGTGGAATCGCCGACGGTGGCCCAGGCGGCGGCGGTCTGGTCGACGGCCGCGCGGACCAGGTCGGCGGCGGAACCGTCGATGGAGCCGGACGGAGCGAAGGGGTTGTCGCTCGGGCCCGCGCCGATGCCGAGGGCAGCGGCGTAGGCGAGCTGGTCGCCCGCCGCGTGCTGGATCACCTGGGTGACCGTCCATTCCGAGCACGGGGTCGGCAGGTTCCACTGGTCGTCGCGGATGCCCGCGACGACGTCGGCGAGGGCGGCGTAGGAGGTGGCGACGACGTCGCGCCACACGGTGTCGAGAGCTGCGGTGCTGTTCATGACTCCAGCCTAGAAACCCATTAGGCTCGTTTCTTTCCTAATTTCCCCACCGATTCCGACGAGGTGACAATGGCCGCGACGACACCGCGCGTCCTGCGCCTGCTCGCCCTGCTCCAGGACCGCTCCTACACCGGCCGCGAACTCGCCGATCGCCTGGAGGTCACCGAACGCACTGTCCGCAACGACATTTCGCGACTGCGCGAACTCGGCTATCCCGTGCACGCCGAACGCGGCGCCGTCGGCGGCTACCGGCTCGGGCGCGGCGCGACGATGCCGCCACTGCTGCTCGACGACGACGAAGCGGTGGCCGTCGCCCTGTCCATCGCCGTGGCCGCCGACGGCTCGCTCGCCGTCTCCGATCTCGGCGACCAGCTCACCAGAGCCCTGCGCAAGATCGAGCAGATCCTGCCGAAACGCTTGCAGCGCAAAGTCTCCGCCCTCCACGATGCCACCGAGATCGGCCCGGCCACCACCGGCTCGCGCGAACCGGACGCCCCGGTCGCCACCGGCATCCTCACCACCCTGGCCGACGCCGTCCGCCGCACCACCGCGGTCACCGTCGACGACGACATCGAACTGGAGCCCTACCGGCTGATCAACTGGCAGCGCCGCTGGTACCTCGTCGCCTACAGCATGAAAACCCATGCCTGGGAAGCGATCCCGGTCGCCCGCCTCACCAGCGCCACCGCGGGCAAGCGGGTGTTCGCGCCGCGCCGGCTCCCCGACGACGATCTGGTCGCCTTCGTCATGCGCCACATCGCGACCACCGGCTGGCTGGTGCACGCCCGCGTCACCGTGCTCGCCCCTGCCGAGACCGTCATCGCCCGGATCAACCCCGCCGTCGGTGTCGTCGAACCGGTCGACGACCACAGCTGTGTGCTGCACACCGGCGCCGACGCGATGGAGACGATCGCGATCTACCTGAGCATGCTGATGATGGACTTCCGTGTCGACGGCCCGCCCGAGCTGGTCGCCCATCTGCGCACCCTGGCCCGCCGGTACACCGAGTCCATCGCACCGTGACCGGCTCGCGGATCGTTTCCGTTCCGTGCCGGATCCCCCTGTCCTGGCCGCTCGACGGCACTACACTGACTGGTGCGGCATGGTCGCCGCCGGCGGGCGAGTACCACGGCGGATGGCGTTGGAATCACGATCCTGCACGTCACGGGTCCCGGCGACCCGCTACCGGAGGAGGACTTATGTCCGATCCGTTGCACACGCGGGTGTGCCTGACCGGCATGCACTGCGACTGCCCGAGCATCAGCTTCTTCGTTGTACCCGAACCGCTGGTTCGCGGTGGGCAGGTGCTGCATATGCTCGAACAAGCGCCGGTCGCCGGACGAGCACCGGAACCTGAACCCGATCTCGACATGATCGACCTGATCGAGGCGGTCCGTACGCCGCTGAGTACCCGCGGCCTCGCCCGCGTCGAACGCGTCGCGTTCGCGGGCAGTCGCCATGATCCGCCCACCGCGCGCACCGTGCTGCACGACCATCTCATCGAGGAACCGGCGCCGTGGGGTCTCGACGTCGACGACCCGGCGGAACTGATGCGCCTGGAACTGCTGCCCGAACACCGCATCGGCCCGCGCCGCATCGATGACTTCCAGTCTCATTCGGTGCGCCAGGCGATGCTGGCTGTCTACCGGTATTTCGAGATCGACCAGCGCATTCCGTTGGTCTATCACGGTTTCGCCGACCCGATCGACGGCTGGTTCGCGCTACGCGCTGCTGCCGCCTGAATGGCCTGGTCAGGCGCCCGCAACCGGGTGTTGTGTTGATCGACACCCGATAGCTGCTGGTGTGCGGGAGCGCGATAGACCACAATACGTCGAGTCAGTGTGAACAAACCGCGCGGTTCGCGTCGCGGGGCGAGTACGCTGCGAAATGTTGACAAGTTCGGCCGACCGAAATCAGTTTTGGTAGTGCTGATCGGTACGGATGCAGAGGTATAGCTATGACGCTCAGCAGACCGGAGCGAATCGATCTCTTGCTGACTCGCCCGCACCGCCAGGAACGCGAACCCTCCCCCAGGGAAGAGCTGCACACGGTCGGCCAGATCGAGCAGACCGTCGTCGACGCCGCGATCGCCATGCTCGCGCCGGGCCAGAAGTTCGCGCTGCTGTGGTCGCTGCAGGTCGGCGAGCACGCCGTGGCGGGCGTGCAGATCAAGGAGCGCGACGGCACGGTCACCAATCTGGTGCCGCCGGTCGAGGTGCTCGAGTACTTCACCGATCACAAGCGCCTGTCCTACGACCCGGCCGTCGGCGCCTGGCTCAGCGCCGAGATCTTCATCGCGGGCCCAACCCGCTACAAGGCGACCTTCTCCACCAGTACCGTCCCGGACTGGATGCCGGAGTTCTCGGTCGAGGATCTGCGCGCCGAATTCGCCGCCTTCCCCCGCCCCGACGGCGAGATCCCCGACTGGGCCAAAGCCCAGCTCGATTGGAGCGACCGCAAGACGGGATGACCCGGCGCCGTGTCGCGCACAGGTTCGATGGCTAGCATCAACCCCCGTGCTGCGATCTGAACGAGCGTTCACCCGATACCGCCTGATCGCCCTCGTCTGCGGGCTGCTCGGGTTCGTGCTTGCCCTGCTCACGCCGCTGCTGCCGGTGCGGCAGGACCGCGCGAGCCTGGAGTGGCCGCAGGCGGGCGCGACCAGTGTCGAAGCACCGCTCGTGTCGTATGTGCCCCAGCGGCTCGACGCGCAACTGCCGTGCACGATGCTGCGCGACCTGCCGGAGACCGGGGCGACGACGCTGGTCAGCACCATCCCGGTCGCGTCGGGCCAGACCCAGAAGGGACTGACCGTCGCCGTGCGCGACGGTGTGCTCGGAGTGCAGGCGCGCGATGTGCCGATGCTCTCGGCACCGATCGCCGAGATCGCGAACTGCGAGCGCGTCACGATCGAATCCACCATCGCGGCGACCACCGTCGAGTTCGCCGGGGTGACGCGCGAGGACGGCAGCCCGTTCCGCAATACCGTCACCGTCGACAAGCGCCCGCAGATCGTCGGCGTCTTCACCGACCTCGACGAGGCGGCGCTCGCCGGTGCCCGCGTGCACGCCGACATAGACTCCCGGTTCACCTCGACGCCGACGACGCTGAAGCTGGTGACGATGATCGCCGCCGCGGTCGCCACCGTCATCGCGCTGATCGCCCTGCACCTGCTCGACACCTCCGACGGCCGTCGCGCTCGCCGTTTCCTGCCCCGGCACTGGTGGCGGATCACCCCGACCGACGTGGTCGTCGTCGTGACGCTGCTCGGCTGGCATGTCATCGGCGCCAACACCTCCGACGACGGCTACATCCTCAATATGGCCCGCGCCTCCGGCCCGTCGGGCTACATGGCCAACTACTACCGCTGGTTCGGCGTCCCCGAGGCGCCGTTCGGCTGGTCCTACGAACTGCTGGCCTGGATGACCAAGGTCTCCGACGCCAGCCCCTGGATGCGCCTGCCCGCCCTCGCCGCCGGCCTGGTGTGCTGGGCGGTGATCAGCCGGGAGGTGCTGCCCCGCCTCGGCGCTCGCGTGCGCCGCGACAAGGTGGCGCTGTGGACGGCCGGACTGGTGTTCCTGGCGTTCTGGCTGCCCTACGACAACGGCCTGCGCCCCGAGCCGCTGATCGCGGCGGGCGCGCTGCTCACCTGGTGCCTGATCGAACGCGCCATCGCCACCGCCCGGCTGCTGCCAGCGGCGCTGGCGATCCTGGTGGCCGCGTTCTCCCTCGCCGCCGGCCCGACCGGGCTGATCTGCATCGCCGCGCTCATCGCGGGTACGCGACCGGTGCTGATGATCATCATCAAGCGGGCACAGGGTGTGCGGCCGCGCCGGATCGCCGCCGACGAATACGGCGGCGCGGGCAGCGATTCCCCGGGCAGCCGCCGTGCCGAAGCTGCTGGTGCGACCACCACAGGGAGCGAGGCGGAGGCTCGCACCGCGGCGACTGCTGACAGTGCGGCGGGTGCGGGCCGTCGACTCACCTTGGGCGCCAAGATCTTCCGCTACGCCGCGCTGCTGGCCCCCGGCCTGGCAGCAGGCACGATCGTGCTGATCATCGTCTTCGCCGACCAGACCATGGCCACCGTCATGGAGGCGACCCGGGTCCGCACCCTCGTCGGCCCCAATGTCGCCTGGTTCGACGAACGCACCCGCTGGGACTCGCTGTTCATGCTCTCCCCCGACGGCTCGCTGGCCCGGCGCTTCGGCGTCCTGGTGATGCTGCTGTGCCTGCTCGTGTGCATCCTGCAGGTCCTGCGCAAGGGCCGCATCCCCGGCACCTCGCGCGGCCCGTCCGTGCGCATCCTCGGCATCGTGTTCGGCGCGCTGCTGCTGATGATGTGGACGCCGACCAAGTGGACCCACCACTTCGGCGTGTACGCCGGGCTCGCCGGTTCACTGGCCGCGCTGGCGGCGGTGGCGGTCGGCGCCAACGGCATTCGCGCACCGCGCAATCGCGCGCTGTTCACCGCGGCGGTGCTGTTCGTGCTGGCGATCACCTTCACCGGCTCCAACGGCTGGTGGTACGTGTCCAGTTTCGGCGTGCCGTTCTGGGACAAGGCGCCGCTGGTGGCCGGCAAGGGCATCTCGACCATCTTCCTCGGGCTGGCAGTGCTCGCACTGCTGGTCGCGCTGTATTTCCATCTGCGCGACCCCTACCGCACGCCGTCAGCGCCGTCGCGTTTCGACCGTTTCGCGACCATGCCGCTGACCATCGCGGCCGCGCTGCTCGTGCTGTTCGAGGTGGCGTCGATGGCCAAGGGCGCCGTCACCCAGTACCCCGCCTACTCGATCGCGAAGTCGAATATCGAGTCGCTGCGCGGCAACACGTGCGGCCTGGCCGACGACGTGCTGGTGGAGACGAATACGGCCGATTCGCTGCTCACCCCGTACACCGGCGCCCCGGCCGACGGACTGAACGCCGAATCCACCGGCTTCACCCCGAACGGCGTCGCCGCCGACCTCACCGCCGATGCCGACGAGACCGTGGTCGGCGGCGCGAACTCGGTCGACACCGACTCGGCCAACAAGACCACCAACACCACCGGCGCCGGCACCGGCGGCGGCACCAGCGCCGAGTCCGGCCTCAACGGCAGCACCGTCGCCCTGCCCTTCGGTCTCGACCCGGCCCGCACGCCCGTCCTCGGCTCCTATCAGGACGGCGTGCAGCAGCAGGCGAAGCTGACCTCGCAGTGGTACCGCCTCGACCTCACCAGCAGCTTGCGTGACGACCCCGCCTACCAGGCACTCGTCGTCACCGCCGCGGGCCGCATCCGCTACGTCGACACCGACGGCGTCGTGCACTACGGCCAGGACCTGCGCCTGGAGTACGGCACCCGCGCCGCCGACGGCGCGGTGACGGTGACCGGTTCGGTCGAGCCGCTCGACATCGGCCCCGCGCCGTCCTGGCGCAACCTGCGTGTGCCCCTGGACCGGCTGCCCGACGGGGTGAACGCCGTCCGCCTGGTCGCCACCGACAACGACATCACCGGCAAGCAGTGGCTCGCGGTGACCCCGCCCAGGCTGCCGAAGCTGGCCACCCTCGACTCCGTCGTCGGGCAGACCGACCCGGTGCTGCTGGACTGGCACGTCGGCCTCGCCTTCCCCTGCCAGCGCCCGTTCGACCACCACGACGGCGTCGCCGAGGCGCCGCAGTGGCGGATCCTGCCCGACCGGGTCGGCTCGGACGCCTCCAACGCCTGGCAGGACGACATCGGCGGCGGCCCGCTCGGGTGGACAGGTCTGCTGCTGAAGGCCGAGACTGTCCCCACCTATCTCGATCATGATCTGGGCCGGGACTGGGGCTCGCTGGAGCGGTTCACGCCGTATCAGCCCGCGCCACCCGCCGAGATCTCGGTGCGGGTCGTCGAGCAGTCGGGACGGGCGAAGGAGCCGGCGATCCGGGCGCAGTAGTGAGTGGCGGGGCCTCCAGGCCGCGCCCGCGCACCAGCGCGTGTGACTCTGCCAGCGTAAGGGCAGCGACCGGGCAGTTGTGCATGGACGGCGCGAAAATCCTAGCGGCCGTTAGCATTTCGTGTACGTGAAACGCCTGTAAATGTGAGCCGAATGGCCTTCCCCCGCGCGTTTCAGCACGTACCCTGATGGGTATGACAGGAGCCTTCGATGACATGGATCTGGGAGATCTCGTCGAGCTGCTCAGCGACGACGAGAAAAAAGAACTACGACCGGCGGTGATGCGGGTATTGGATAGATTGCCTTCACAAGAGGTGTTACGTCGCGACCTCAACCGTCGCATGCTCAACGTTTGACTCCTGCACCCCTCCACGACCGAAAGGCGCGGACCACCTGAGTGGCCCGCGCCTTCTACTTTGTTCCGGTCAGAACACCCGCAGTGGACCGGGGGTCCACAGGCCGCTGCGCGGGGCGGTGTCCGTCGCGAGCTGGGCGGGCTCGGCCTTGAGGTACTGGTTGTAGCGTTCCAGCGAACCCCAGTCGCGGGCCCAGTCGTCCTTCAGGTAGGTCGGGATGGTGACCCGGCTCGCCAGCATCTGCGAGAAGCCGAGCGGGCCGCCGAACTCCTGGGCCTGCCAGGTGTCGGTGGACGAGATCGCCAGCGGACGGTCCGGCAGGATGCGGTAGTTCGGCACCTCGGCGACGCCGTTGTGGTGCGCGAACGGCCGCTGGCACGGGAACTGCAGCCCGACGGCCCAGTCCAGCAGCACCGGCTGGGTGCGGCCGATGAAGGTGTCCAGCGTCTGCAGCTTCGGGACGCGCGGCGGGGTGAACGCCAGCCACTGGTCACCGATCAGGATCGGGTCGTTGGCGACGATGCGGACCGCGTTCGCCTCGGCGGGCAGGTCGGACACCGGCACGCGCAGGTTGCGCCATGACGGGAACGGGCCGATATCGCGCGGCAGGTAGGTGCCGAGCGTGGTGACGCTGCCGTCGGGGTTGCGGGCGCCGTACTCGACGAGCAGCGACTGGCCGTACTTGTCGGCGCCGGAGTCGTCCCTGGAGGCGATGCGGCCCGCTGCCGAGATCACGACCAGCGGCGAGTTGTCCGAGCGGGCGGGCAGCCCGTACCAGGCCGACTCCAGGTGCGCGGGCTGCTGCACGCCTTCCTGGTAGGAGCCGAGGATCGGGGTCTGCGCCGGGTCGAGCCCGAACGGCAGCGCGACGGTCGACCCGTTGACGCCGAGCGCGCCCTCACCACCGCCGGTACCCGCGCTCTCGCCCTCGGCGAAGGCCGCGCCGACCGACTGGTTGCTGGTGTTACCGGTGCCCGGCTTCACCTCGACCGCATCGGCCGACAGGTCGCCCGGCACGCCGTTGGGCGTGAAACCGACCGCTTCGGTGCCAGCGAGCGGATCGTTCGCGTCGGTGAACGGGCGGGCCGGATCGACGATCGGGTCGAGCCTGCCGCTGTTCGGATCGGATTCGACCAGCACGTCGTTGGCGAGACCGCAGGCATTGCCGCCGACGGCGTCGAAGTTGGAGCGGGCCAGCGAGTAGCCCGGGTACTGCTGGGTGGCGCCCTTGACCAGCGAGAGCACCTCGAACAGCACCATCAGCCCGACCACGATGGTCAGCGGGATCGCGGCGAACTTGCGGATTCGCCTGCCACGCTCGGTCTTCGCCGACGGCACCGGTTTCACGTAGTCCTCACGCAGCGCGTACCAGCCGACCAGGGCCAATGCCACGCCGAACAGGATCAGCATCACCGTGTTGGAACGGACGCCACCCAGCGAGATGGTCTTGTCGAACCATGGCACGCCGTAGCTGGACACGTACCAGTAGCCGTTGATGCCCGAGAACGACAGCGCGAGTACGAACAGCAATCCGGCAAGGAAGATGGCCCGGTTCTTCCGCGAACGCAGCGCGCTCTGCGACACGGCCACCGCCGTCACCGCGGCGAGCGAACCCGCGATGCCCGCGTACGCGCCGAAGTGGTGGGTCCACTTCGTCGGGTTGAACATCATGAAGAAGATGGTCCCGAAGACGATCCCCATCAGCCGCCAGGTCGGGCCCGACGCGATGCCGGGCACCTGACGGCGGCGCAGCAGCACCAGCAGCGTGGTGAACAGGCACAGCAGCATCACCAGGAAGGCGAAGCGCCGGGCCAGCGAGCCGTCGACGGTCTCGACGAACATGTAGTAGTAGCGCAGGTAGTCCTCGTACCAGGCCAGGTTCGGGCCGGTGGCCTGGCGCACCCGGTTGGCTTCCTGGATGCCGGCGAAGGTCTGGTCGCCGTAGACAACGACGAGCACCAGCAGACCCGCCGAGCCGATCGGGGCGAGCAGCGGCAGCGTGCCGAACTGGCGGTGCCTGCGCACGATGATCCGCACCAGCGGGCGGATGCCCGCCAGCAGCGCGGCCACACACATCAGACCGGTCGGGGCGGCGGCGAGGGTGAACGCCGCGATCAGCACCGCGATGCCGGCGGGCAGCAGCCTGCCGGTGGCGATGGCGCGTTCGATCGAGACCCAGGTCAGCAGCGCGCCGAGGGCGACGATCGGCTCCGAGCGCAGGCCGTTGTCGAACGGCAGCCAGAAGGCGAGGAACACCAGGCCGCCGGTCCACAGCGCCACCTGCGAGCGCTTGACCGCGTTGCCGAGGCGGGGCACCACCTCGCGGCTGATGACCATCCAGCACAGGATTCCGCACAGCAGCGCGGGCAGGCGCACCCACGGGCTGGCCGTGGAGATTTCGGCGAAGACCTGGATGACGTAGTAGTACCAGCCGAACGGCGCCTCGGGCACGCCGTACCAGCGGAAGTAGTTGGCCGTGTAGCCCGCGTCGGGCGCGACTCGCACCATCGACAGGATGTAGCCGTCGTCGGAGGTGTTGGCGCCGACGAAATGCCAGACCAGCAGGGTGCCGATGACCGCGCCGTCGGCCCAGGTCGGCTTCAGCCAGTTCTTCGGCAGGAACCGGCGGTGCCCGCGCCCGTCACTGCCGTCGAGCACGGCCAGCGCGCCCAGCGCGAGCAGGGTGCACAGCACCGCCGCGATGATCGCGATCAGCTTCACCAGCGACGGGCTGGAGGAGAACCGCGAGTCGATCGTCGAGGTCAGCGACAGGCCGTCCGGAACGGCGCCCTTGAGATCGGAGAACACGCCGACGATCTGCGGGCGCAGGTCACCGGCGAGCTGGCCCTGCACCGGCGCCTGCACGGTCTCGACCGCGCCCGGCTGACCGGCGATCGGCCGCTCGGTCTCCTTGGTCATGCCCCGGAATTCCGCGGTCGTGCGGTTTTGGTCGGAGCTGATGACGATCGCTGAGCACTGGTCCATCGCCGCGCGGTCCGCCGAGGCGACCACCGCGTTGCGATCGACCACGTCCACCGATGTGTCGGAGACGCGCACGAACAGCGCCTCGAGCGCGGCCCGGTCGCCCTGCGGCGGCGCGGTGGCCAGCAGCATGCCGCCCTGCTCCGGCAGCGTCGCGACCGCCGAACACGGGATGGTGGCGTTCAGGTCGATCGGCACCTGCGACATCAGCGGTGCCTGGATATTGCCGAGCTTGCCGTTCTGCGGCCAGTTCAGCTGCGCGGTGGTCTGGGTGACCGGCAGGAACGGCGTCGCCACCGCGAACAGGGCGCCGAGGAGCCCGGCGACCAGCGCGATCCATCGCGCGATCCGGAAGTCCTTCGCGGAGGCCACCGGCGCGGCGGGCGGCTTGGTGAGAACAGCAGTTGCGGCGTCTGGCACGGTGGGCATCGTATCCGCACCCTCTTACTTGTGAGGGGTCGCACGCCATGCCTGTGAACATGCGGGGCGCCATGGTGTGAAGCTCAAGCGTTTCATTAAGGGTGCGACGTGGGCCTACCCGGCCGAGCGGCAGGCCGGCGCGAGGCGACCAGGCGTTTCAGCGCTATGCGAATTCGCTATCGATCCAGGTCCGAACCCAGCGCTCCGCGGACAGCCGAGCGCGACACAGGAGTTTTTCGATGTTACCAGTGTGCACGGTGCATATAGATAAAAAATGCAGTAACCGTTACGCGCGGTAACAGACCCGCATAATAAAGGCGATCCGGGCCGGCGTGGCTTGATTCGCGAAGGTTTCCGCACAAAATGGTAGGCGCGAACAATGCACTACCAAAAATTGCCTTTCGTATTCTTGAACACGACAGCTTCACATCGCGTAGCTGTCGATTTCAGCAAGGAGTACGCAATGTTCGACAATCAATTCTTCGCGCGGGCGACACTGGTCACCGCCGGCTGCCTGGTCGCCGCGACGACCTTCGGCATGGGCCCGGCGACGGCCGCGGGCTCGACCACCGTTGCACCGGCGGGCGCGGCGGTCTCGGCGACCAATGTGGGCACGGTGAAGGCGGTCGCCGGTGGTGTCAGCATCACCTGCACCACCTCCGCCGCCACCGGCGCGGTGCCCGCGGCGCCGAACAACACCAACCCCAGCGGCCCGATCACCGTCCCGATCAGCGCGCCCACCTTCACCGGCTGTACGACCAGCATGTGGGGCGTGAGCGCGACCGTGACAACCAGTGGCAGCTGGTCGATCACGGGCCAGAACGGCACGCCGATCGCCGGGACCATCAATATCCCGCAGGGCGGCATGGTCATCCAGACCAGCGGGCTGGCCTCCTGCAAGATCGTCGTCGCCCCCACCGCGGCGGCGAGCCTCGCCGGCACCTGGACCAACGGCAACCCGTCGACGGTGCAGGCGACCAATGCCCCCGCCCCGATCAAGGTGACCGGCAGCTTCGGCTGCCCGACCAGTGCCACGACCGGTCAGGTGACGGGTAAATACGCCGTGAACAACACCACAACCCCGTCGGTGCCGATTACCGTCGGTCCGTGATTCGTCGCACCGAAGTCGTCTCGAATTCGGTGCGCCGAATGGTTTCGCAATAAAGAACCCGCGTGCGCCTCAGGCACGCGGGTTCCTTGAAAACTATATCCGATCATCCGAACGCACACCGCATGCCGGTGGGTGGATTTTGCCGTGCGTTGCGCATCCGTCAGTTCGTTCGGCACCACCGATCCGGACCCCACTCCCTTCCGGGGCTCTCCCCTCCCTAGACTCGACTCCATGACCAAGGTGAATCTCGAAACCAACCACGGAACGATCGTGCTCGAGTTGGACGACAAGGCCGCGCCGAACACGGTCGCCAACTTCGTGAACTACGTGAACGCGGGCCATTACAACGGCACCGTGTTCCACCGCGTCATCCCCGGTTTCATGGTTCAGGGCGGCGGGTTCGAGCCCGGCCTGAAGCAGAAGCCCACTCAGGCGCCGATCCAGAACGAGGCGACCAACGGCCTCAAGAACGACAAGTACA
The DNA here is from genome assembly GCF_053608285.1 of Nocardia sp. NPDC055053. Lineage (NCBI taxonomy): Bacteria > Bacillati > Actinomycetota > Actinomycetes > Mycobacteriales > Nocardiaceae > Nocardia > Nocardia sp. NPDC055053. The sequence continues at coordinate 75,968 of NZ_JBSGVD010000013.1, forward strand.
CCGTCGCGATGGCCCGCACCAACGACCCGCACTCGGCCACCGCCCAGTTCTTCATCAACGTCTCCGACAACGCCTTCCTCAACCACACCGCCCCCCAGGGCCAGGGCTGGGGCTACGCCGTCTTCGGCAAGGTCTCCGACGGCACCGACGTCGTCGACAAGATCGCCGCCGTCGAGACCGGCAACGCGGGCCCCCACCAGGACGTCCCCGTCGCCGACGTCATCATCGAATCCGCCACCGTCTCTTAATCGTTCGATGCTCTGAAAGGTCGCTACCCGTCGGGTGGCGACCCTTTCAGGACAGATTCTCGCTGGTCAAGCCGACTGCGGCGACCAAGCACGGCAACGACTTGTGCCCGGTAGGCTGGGCGCATGTCAACTCCCCGTCAAGAGCCTCCTCGGCTCGTCACAGTCGAGGAATTTCTTGCCGGGCCGCCGGAGTTGTTCGGCGAGGTTCACGACGGGGTGACGGTCGAGTGCATAGCACAGGGTCCGGTGCATGACCGCGTCGTCCACCGACTTCGTTCCGCGCTGGAGTACGCCGTCGACCCGAAGGGCCCGTGTCGGGAGGTACACAGTGACACGCCGATGCGGCTGGCCGACAGCGACAACCCTGACCCCGAGCGTCGACTGCGTGCCCGGTATCCGGATCTGATTCTGCGGGATTGTTCCGACGGTCCCTACGATGCCCAACACGTGGCAAGCCAGACGCTGCTGGTGGTCGAGGTGACCTCGGCGGGCACCATCGATGCTGATATCGGGATCAAACGCGAGCTGTATGCCCGCGCAGGAATTCCGGTGTATCTGATCGTGCATTTCGACAAGGACTGGCAGCTGATCACCATAATCGAGGAGTTGCGCCTCGACTGGTCCGGGCGCCGCTACGTCGGCCATGGTCAGCACACCGATGCGTTGGTCCTTACCGAGCCGGTCAAGATCGCGGTGATGTTCGAGGATCTCCAGAGTCAGCTACCGCGCCGGTAACGCTACTTCCACGTGGTATAGGCCGTTTCGGCGGCTTGGTCGCCGCGCGTAACCACCCGTCGCCGAGGTCTTCATCGAATCCTCTTCTGTCGCATAGTCTTCGGGCGCCAACTCGGGGCGGATCGCTTAATCCGGCCGAGCCTCAGGATCGGAACCACATCTCATCGACAGGGGGCATCAAGCACCGCGCTTCATCATCGACGCGACGATGGCTTGATCCTCCAGTCCGTCTGCCACTCGGTTGAAGCCTGCCACGGAAAGCCAGGTGTCCAGCTGGCCGAGAGTCCCCAACGTCGGCTTGTTTGTCGAATCGTGCCGGAGCCCTCGCGATGCGAGCCACTCGTTCACGTCACGCCACAACCAGAGGCCACCTGCTGCCAGATTCGTCGGCAGCGGGAACGGCTGCGTTCCGCACCGCTCGCCCCGCACCCAGTTCCCGACTGCTTGACGAGTGACTTCGGCCCGATCCGCGATGTCTTGCCTGGTCACCAGGTCTGCGTAAGTACGGAGAACGGTGATGCCGACGGACTCGAGTACCTGCACGGCGTGGACACCCGCAGCAAAGGCCGACGCGGCCGCGGCGGTGACCGTCATCAACGTCAAGCCGCTATGGCGCTCGACGATGCAATCGAGGCGGGCTTCGACCAGCCCGATTTTAGGGTCGAACGCATCCACGATCCCTTCGACCACAAACATGAACTCGAAGTCCTCGACAGCTTGCGTCATGGCTCTATGGTCGCCCCCACCAGCACTGTTGTCAAATGTAAACAGATCATCGCATGAGCTCATGCTGGTCAGGACACCGCTGCGCCGCGCGCTTGATGCGGGCTGCCGCCGCGTCGGGATCTCGGACCGTTCCGCCGATGGTGATGAAGGTGCCGTCTGGACCGCATGGGCAGTACAGCGCAATCTTGTGCCCTTGCCGCCGGATTCGGAACCCGCGCACCTCGACGAGTGCCGCGATTACTACATAGATCGCCTTATGAACCTCTTTGCGGATCTGATGTGGCGGGATCTGATCCCAGTCGTCGTTCGTCACAACCATCCGCTCCGATTCATTTGAGAGGCTCGGTGTAGAACCCCGAATGGAGCACCCAGGGGTGCCGGTGTCGTAACCATCCCTGCCCGCTTCCCCGCACCGAACCCCGATTTGCGTCCTCGGCCAACACAATTGGCCCCACGCCTGTTGGCGTGAGGAAGGCTGGACCCAGTCGAAGGTGTGCACTCCCGAACCGACCAGGTGCGTACGTGCGAGGCGTACGACGAAGGTGCTCGCAGGAGGCTGGTGTCAGGGTTGTCTGTCCCTCGGTCGGGCTCTCCGATAACGACCGACAGGAGCGGCCTGAGCCCAGGACACGACACAGTGAGGCCGTCGCCAAGGGCAGACTTCACCCATGAAACGACGAAAGCCCGACGCACGGTGCGCCGAGCTGTTGCATGTAGGATTTCGCCCTACGGTGCGAACAGCCTGTAACTGTTTCGTACCTAGGCCGTTCGGTGAGTTCCAGCTCACCGGGCGGCCGTTCTTGTTCGTGTGACGCTACACACCGCAGACCATCTGAGCAACTAGCGAGTTCCCGCTCTGGCCAGGGGATTCCGCGAACACAGCTCGCCTCGCGACTTCCCCGCTGACAGTCGTGAGCAGCGCACCCATGCCTGCGCGTTCGATGAGGTGTTCGACTGCTCGGCCGCGAAGACCAGCCGACACCGCATATGTGCCCGCTTACGACACCACGCTGCAGCGGCCCTCCCATAGAGTTGGGTGAAATTCGGGGGCCTACCGGCTCCGCATGTGGAGAGCACAAAGTTGCCCATAGGGACTTGGAGTGGTGTGCGAAGCGCTGGTGCGATCGAACTCGTTCGCGTGCAACTACCAACCGAGGCGCTGCCCGACAGCGAAGTGGTCTGGGGTGAGAAGCGGCGTTTCAACCCCACACAGGGGGTGCGGTTTCTGGCGCGACAGGTCGTGAGCCTGCCGATACAAGAAACTGGTCATCGCCCTGCTGGAACTTAAGAACGAGATCGCCAATACTATGTCCAAAATATTCCTGAAGGGTCCGGCAGCAGTTTTCGTTCTCGATGATTTGGTGAAAACAGTGGGCACGATGCAGACCAAGATTTTCAATATATTCAGCGAGTGTGCAACTATGGCACAAGCCAACATGATCGCCGGAAATAATATTGCGGCAGAAGTTTCGACCCAGTCGGGCCTACCGTTCAACAGCTGGCCGTCTATTCACGTCCAAGCCGTAGGAGTAGACAGCGAAGGAAAGCCCCGCCCGTATGATCTCGACTATGCCGATGCCAGCGTGCTTGATGGCGATGGTTCGGACTGGAAGCATAAGCCGAGTACCTAATGAATAGACTAGCAACACCGGCCATCGGCATGTTGATAGTGGCGCTCTCTTCAGCATGTACCCAACCGATAGCAGTACCTACCGACACCCCGCCTACCTCAATAGATTCAAAAATTTCGACTGTGCGGGAACTATGCAACACTTTATCAAGTTTCTTTGCCGATGACCTCGGCGTCCAGAATACGCAAATACGGGCACTCGATGATCTCGAATCGCCGATTTATAGAACAGGCATCTGCTTCATAGATTCGAATTCCGAAGTGGTCGGATCTGCTTCAATCGGGCTGGTACGCGACCCGAAGGAAATTCGACCTCCAGGTCCGACCATGCGACAAATGAGCGGGACGTCGGAGCCAGCCTGGGTGCTCGATAATCGGCCCGGCGGGCTTGTAACAGTCGTTACTAGAACGAAAGAACGGGAAGGGACGGTCCAGATCCATGAAGACCACGCACAGACTTCAGGCGGCCGCCTTACGCTTACCGATGAACAATTGCAGGCGGTTGCCGAGCTTTCTATCAGATTGACTCATTACCTGCAGCCGTAGCGCTCCGAATTTCCTTCGCCGAACAGGCCACACGTGGTCGATTCGTGAGAAGGCTGAACCTGCCCCTGGTGTCGGTCATACGTACCAACCGTCGCCACACTCAGTGGCTGTTCAGTCGTGGACTTGTCGAGCGAACGTAGCCGGTAGCTCGGTGCCGATCGATACTCGTTTGGGGTCGGAGGGAACCGATCGGGGTTGGGTGCGCCGGTCACGAACTGCCGGGCAGCGACGCCGTAGGCAGCTCTCACACGCGAGCTCCGGTAGAGTCGCTGCCCATTAACAGAGAATGCGGCCGTGGGGGAACCAATCGGCCGTCCGGTGCGTCCAAGTCTTTGAGAGCACGTGGTTCGCCGAGGAACTGGGAGAGTTGTGCGTAGCACTGGGATGATGCGGGTGGCTGTTGGCGCTGTCGTGGTCTCGGCTGCAGCCAGTGGTTGTGGGCACGGTGGGGAGACTGGGTCTGCGCAGCCGACGACGCGGGATCTGGACAAGATCGTTGTGTTCAACGTGTGTAGTCAGTTGGGTGATGACGTGCTGCGGGATGCAGGGCTCGATCCGACGACGAAGCGTGTGCTGACCGATCCACCCTCGGGCCCGTCAACATGGCGAGTCTGCAACTGGAAACCGATTGATGACCGCTACGGCGCAGGGCTCCGACGGGTCGACGTGTTCTCCACGAGCCACACGCTCGCTGAGACTCGAGCCAAGGACAGTTTGACTGGGGTCCAAGAAACGACAGTTGGCAATCGGGCTGGGCTGACGTTCCGTGAAAAGAACGACCCGGAGAGCTGCTATGTGGCCTTCGAAGCAGACCAGGGCATGTTCGAGGTGTCCGTTGGATGGCTGGGCAACGAAGGTCCTCGTGGCGGCGACCTATGCGATATGGCAGCGAAGCACGCGGCGGCTCTCGAGCCGCATCTTCCGAAGTAGGGGTGGGTCTCGTGACGGATCAAGCGACATATTGGCGGAATCTCAAGCAACAAGCCGTTTCCGGCAATTTTCGGATGGAAGAGGGCCTCGGCGAGTCCCTGCGCGCCGCCTGTGAGCTGTATGTTTCCGACCTGATCAACCTGCAGCGCGATACCAAAGGGTTGGAGCATCTCTCCGGCTGGGGCGGCCTCGAAACGGCCATCATCCTGAAAGCCAAATTCGAGGCGAAGGCCGTTGCGGGCAGCAAGGACGACCCCAACGACTCCGCCGACAAGCGCCTGGCTTCCCACATCGAGATCGCCCAGCTCATGCGCGACACCTTCGCCGCCGCGATCGGCAAACTCCAAGCCGTCGACGGGCAGAACGCCGCCGGTATCGCCGCGACCGGACAGGGGATCTGATGCCGCTTCCATTGATCGCGCTCGCGGTCGTCGCGGTCGGTGCTGTCGCTGCCGAGGGTAAGGCCATCTACGACGACTACAGCACCTCCTATGACGAAGCCGAGGCGCGGGGAAAGCTCGGTGAGGCGGCGAACAACGAGGTCAGTGGTGATCGCACGATCATCCAGTCCGAGCGGGCACGGCTTGAATCCGGGTTCGACGGGACGTACTCGACGCCGGTGCTGACCGGCAAACTGGACGACTTTTCCACGCTCAGCCATCAGCAGATCTGGGACGCGTTGAACGGCAGCGGCGATCAGCCGGGCGTTTCCGCTGGTGAGATCAACGCTGGTGCCGATGGCTGGCGGCGGTTGGTGACCGGGATGTCGGACGCGGTGACCACCTTCCGCACCCGCATCGACACCGCGATCAATGAGGGCTGGTCCGGTACCACCGCGAATGCCGCGATCGACGGTGTACGCGGCTACGCGACCGAGGCCGAGAAGCTGCCGACGACGTTCCAGATGGTCGCCAATGGCATCGACCTGATGGAAGGTGCACTCCTACAGGCGAAGATGGCGATCGACAAGCCCAAAGAGCTGTCCCTCGACGGAAAGCTGACTGCCTGGATTCCGGACGGCGGAGTGCTCAAAGACGAGCAATACCGCATTGACGAGGCCGAGCGCGCCGCGCAGGAAATTCTGGAACGCGTGTACAAGCCGCAAGCTGTCACCGCCGACGAGAAGACTCCGGTCCTGGCCGTGCCGAAGAATCCGATCGGTGACGGCGGCCTACCCGTAGACACCGGCAACGGTGGCGGCTCGAACGATGGTGCCGGCAACGGTTCCACCGGCAACGGGGACCAAGGCACACCGCAGACCACTCCGCAGACGGCGACTCCACAATCCACCAACCCGACGACCGACACCCCGGACGACGACACCGACGACACCGACAACAACGCTGACGACGACAGCTCCGGCGACGACACCTCCCCCGCAGCGGCGACGCCTAGCACCGATCCAACCAATCCCGCTGCGACACAACAGAACCCAATAGCAAATCCGAATACCGGCGCCCCCGGTACCGGCACACCCGGTTCGGGCGGATCACCCGGCACCGGATCACCCGGCCTCGGCGCGACGGCGCAATCCCCCGGCGCTGGTCGCGCCGTACCCGGCTCACCGTCGGCGGGCAGCCCCGCCGCAGCCGCTGCGGGCAGGGCAGCCGCCGCTGGTGCGCGCGGCATGTCCGGCATGCCGGGCATGATGGGCGGCGGCGCCGGACGTGGCGGCGGCAGCGACGACGAGAACGAGCACAAGACCCCGGACTACCTGATCCAGGATCGCGAACACGAACTCATCGGCCAGCTTCCACCGACACTGCCGCCGGGCGGGGTGATCGGCGCATGACCGCACCCGGCATGCGCTGGCAGCTGGACGGTCTCGCCTTCACCATCGCACTCGAGGCAGTCGGCCGCGACCGGCTTCCCTACCCATTGCGCTACAAGCCCGAATTTCGTGAAACCACAGAGGAATTCGCATCGAGACGGGCACGCAGCGCGCGACGCCTGCAACAGATCTACGACGAGTCCTTCCACCGCGCACTGGAAGTTCTGCTGGAACCGCGAACCCGGGTGGAGATTCAGGGGCTGCACGGACCGCAGCAGGATCAGGTCATCGGTATTCACGCCGGGATCGTGGCGTCCGAAGCCGTTGTCGCCGTTCAGTTCTCGGCACGCGATCGCCGTGGCGGCGGTGACATCTTCCTCAGCTGCCATCCCGCTCACGAGGTGGCGCAGGCGATCGTCACCCACCTACCCCACTGCGCAGGCGGTACTGAGCCCCGCTTCGAAGGCAGGCGCAGCGACCTCGACGCGCCGGTGTACTCCCGACACCCCACCAAACTCTCCGACACCGAACGCCTGCAACGTTTCCTGAAACGCCCCCGCACCGGAACCGGCGAAATCACCGTCTACCCCGGCTTCGAGATCGACGCCCGCCCCACCGATGACGGCAGCGGTTTCCTCTGGCTGGACTACCCGGGCGACGGCCGCTACCTGATGCAGAACCACGACAGCGAGAACTTTACGGTCATCCCGGGCTCACCCGAGGAAATCGTGCGTCGCCTGCGCGCTCGCATCACCAGCGTCTCCGACCGCGCGGCCCGTGCCAGCGGCCACCTCCGTTAACCCGCGGTCACCCAGGCCTTCAGTGGCTCAGAATCGAGGGTGACGCGACCGGGTCTGGCAGGGGAATTCCAGCGCCGAACGGCTGGATCAGCATCTGGCACCGACCGCAGGCCCACCGCCCACGCAGTGCCGGTACGCCGCATGTCGCTTTCCAATAGCCACGATCGCGCTTTCCAATAGTCGGAGCTCGGCTTTCCGTTGCACAGGCATCAACTTCCCCAAGGTGCTGGTGCCGTGTACCAATTGCCGCAGGGTGCGTGTACCACCTGCCGCGGTCTCGGATACGCGAGCGGGCCGCCTCGGAGAATCTCCGGGGCGGCCCGCTACGGGTGGTGATTACAGCGGCAGGACGTGATGCTTTCGGGGATTGCGCTGGATCTTCTTGTCCTGGAGGAGCTTCAACGCTCGGCGGATTTCGAGGCGGGTGGTGGCCGGTTCGATGACCGCGTCGATGAAGCCGCGTTCGGCGGCTACCCAGGGGGTGGCGATGTTGGTGTTGTAGAAGTCGATGAGGTTCTGGCGGATGGCGGCGCGCTGGTCTTCGGGGGCGGCGGCGATCTGGGCGGCGCCGAGGAGGCTGACGGCGCCTTCGGCACCCATGACGGCAAGGCGGGCGGTCGGCCAGGCGAGGTTGATGTCGGCGCCGAGTTGCTTGGAGCCCATCACCGCGTAGCCGCCGCCGTAGGACTTGCGTACGACGAGGGTGATCTTGGGGACCGAGGCCTCGACGTAGGAGAACAGGAAGCGGCCACCGCGCTTGATCACGCCGACCTTCTCCTGTTCAACGCCGGGCAGGAAGCCGGGGGTGTCGACGACGAAGACCAGCGGGATCTCGAACGCGTCGCACAGGCGCACGAAGTGCGAGGCCTTGTCGGAGGCGCGCGCGTCGAGCGCGCCGGCCGAGGCCAGCGGCTGGTTGGCGACGACACCGACGGTGTTGCCGTCGACGCGGGAGAAACCGGTGATGATGTTCGGGCCGGTCTCGGCGCTGATCTCCTTGAACTCGCCGTCGTCGAAGATGCGCAGCAGGATCTCGTGCATGTCGTAGCCGGCGTTGTCGGAGTCGGGCATGAGCGTGTTCAGCTCGCGGTCGGAGTCGGTGATCTCCGGTTCCAGGCCGGGATTCACCACCGGCGGCAGTTCCTGGCAGCTGCTCGGCATGTAGCTCAGGTACTCGCGCACCCAGGTGAACGCCGCCTCCTCGTCCTTGGCGACGTGGTGGATGTTGCCGTACTCGGCCTGCGTGCGCGCACCGCCGAGCTCCTCGAGGCTGACGTCCTCGCCGGTGACCTCTTTGATGATCTTCGGGCCGGTGACGAACATGTGCGCGGACTCGGTCGCCACCACCACATCGGTGCAGATCGGCTCGTACACAGCGCCGCCTGCGCAGTTGCCGAGGATCAGCGAGACCAGCGGCACCATGCCGGACAGCGGCTCGAGATTGGTCGCCATCCAGGCGTACCAGGCCAGCGAGCTGATCGCTTCCTGCACGCGCGCGCCGCCGGAATCGTTGATGCCGACCAGCGGGATGCCGACCTTGGACGCGTACTGCATGATGCCGCACAGCTTGCGGCCGAACGCCTCACCGACCGAACCGCCGTAGACGGTCTGATCGTGCGAGAACACCGCCACCGGACGACCGTCGACCATGCCGTGGCCGACGACGACACCGTCACCGTAGAGCGCGGTCGGATCGCCGGGCTTGCGGACCAGGGCACCGATCTCGACGAAGGTGCCCGGGTCCATCAGCATGTTGATCCGGTCGCGGGCACTCGGAATGCCCTTCCGCGCCCGCTTCTCGATCCCCTTCGCGCCTGCGGGCTCTTTGGCGAGCTCGAGGCGCTGATGTAGATCGGCAAGCTTTTCGGCGGTGGTGCTCACTTCTCTCCCTTGGCGGAAATCGCAGCCAGCTTAGCTGCGAGGTCGGCTCCGATCTGACCGATCCGCGGTTCATCGACGATCTGCAGGTGATCGCCCGGGATGTGGACGATCTCCAGGTTCGGGACGTATTCGTCCCAGCCGCCGTTGGGCTTGCGATCGGCGAAGCGGGGCTCGAGCTCGATCGCACCGTCGTGGTAGCGGTCGGCCAGGTAGAGCACCACGTCACCGTCGTACTTGCGCGGGCGCACCTGCTGCAGCGCGCGGTTCTCGATCCAGGAGGTGCGCTGGTGTTCGAGCACACCGCCGGGGATCTTCGCGCCCGACAGCTTGATCAGGTCGCTGATCATCGAGAACTGCTCGGCGTCGGAGGCCGCGGCCAGTTCCTCGATCTGATCACGGTCGAGCTCGGCAGGGACGTTGTAGGTCTTCTTGGCGAAGGCCTGGTAGCGCTCGAGGCGGCGCACGCGCTCCTCGGGGCTGTTGTCCTCGTCCTCGACGGTCATCGCGAGGTCAATCAGACCGACGTAGCGCACGTCGGCGCCTTCCTCGCGCAGCAGCTGACCCACCTGCAGCGCCAGCACCGCGCCCAGCGACCAGCCGTACAGCACGTACGGGCCTTCACCCTGGATCTTGCGCAGCTCGGGCAGGTACTGACGGGCACGTTCCTCGATGGAACCGTCGACCCGCTCGATGCCGTACATCGGGGTGTCGGCGGGCAGTCGCTTCAGCAGCGGCTCGTAGACGAGGGTGTTGCCACCGGCCGGGTGGAACACGAACACCGGGGTGGCGGTGGAACCCTCGACGCGGGCCCGCAGCGGACGGATGAAGCCGTCCACGTCGGCGCCGCTGTCCTGCAGGTTGCGCACGACCTCGGAGAGCTGCTCGATGGTCTCGCAGTCGAGTACGTCGTCGACGGTGACCTCCGCACCCACCCGCTCGGTGAGGCGGGCCGCCATCTTCTCGGCGACCTCCTCTTCCAGGATCGGGAGGGTGTTGAAGATGCCGCCCGGCGAGGTACCGGTGACCACGGCCCAGGTGGCGTAGGCGAGGCGCTCGGCCGCGTCACGTGGCGGGACGTTGTCCTCGTCACCGGCCGGGGCCGAGTAGTCGACGTCCGGCACGACCTGCTCGGCGGCGGGCGCAACCTCGGCGACTGCGGGAGCAGCGGCTTCGGCAGCAACCGACACCGGCGCCGCATCCGAAACCGATTCGGCGGCAGCAGCTTCCGACGGCAACTCAGCACCGGCGGCCTTCGCGGCAGCCAGCGGATCATCGCCCGCGGCAATCGCGGCACGCGCAGCCTCGACGAAGTTGGCGTCGACGCCGATCTCGACGTCCTCACCGGCCGCCTTGGCAGCAGCCTGCTTCTCCGCCATCGCCGCGACCTCGTCGCGATGCTCGATCGCGTACCGCAGCACCTTCGACACCTCGGTGAGGCTGGCGTCGCGCACCGCGGAGATCTGCAGCTGCGGAATGTCGAACTCGTACTCGACGCGGTTCTTGATCCGCATCGCCATCAGCGAGTCCAGACCGAGCTCCATCAGCGGGATCTCCATCGGGAGGTCCTCGACGGCGTAGCCCATCGACTCGGCGACGATGACGCACAGCCGCTGCTCGATGGTCTCGCTGCCGTTGGGGTCCCAGCGGTCGCTGGTCGCCACGGCCACCTCGGCGGCGGTGGGTTCGGCGGCGACGGCCGGAACGGCAACGGCGGCAACGGGTTCGGGCAGGGCGGCACCGGAGGTGACGACCGCGTCGAACAGCAGGGTGAACCCGGCCGGGGTCTTCGCGTGCACCTGCACCGACGCACCACCGAGGTGCGGGGTGAGCGTGGTGGTCAGCGTGCCGGCGGTCGGCAGCGCGGCGTGCGGGTGCGAAACCGTCACGGCCACATCCGAAAGCACCTGCGCGGCAGCGGCTCGCACCAGCGCGGTCAGATCGGTGACCGACCCGGCCTGCACCTCCCAGGCGTGGCGCCCGTCCGGCATGGCGACATGCGCGCCGGGCACGCGGCTGTTGCCACCGCTCGCGGCGAAGGTGGCCTTGGGCCAGTACTGCTTGCGCACGAACGCGGTTCGCGGCACATCGGCGTAATCACCCTGCGGCAGCAGCGAACTCAGGTTCACGGCGTGGCCGTGCACGTAGAGCTGAGCGAGCGCGCCGATGACACCGGCGGACTCGTCTTCCTTGCGCTTGAGCGTCGGGATCAGCTGCGCGTCGTGCACACCCGCGGCGAAGGTGGTGCCCAGGACCTGCATCAGCGCGACGGAATTGGGCGCCAGCTCCAGGAACGTGGTGTGCCCTGAGTCGACGGCGGCCTTGATCGCGTTGGTGAAGTACACCGAGTGGCGCATGTTCTTCACCCAGTAGGGCTCGTCGTGGATCGGGTCGGAACCGGGCTTGAAGTACAGGCCCTCGTGCACGGTCGAGTACAGGCCGGTCTTCAGCGAGGTGGGCTCGATGCCCGCCAGTTCGGCGGCGAGCTCGCCCAGCAGCGGGTCCATCTGCGAGGTGTGGCCGGCGCCGCGGGTGGGCAGGATGCGGGCGAATTTGCCCATGCCCTCCACCTCGGCGACGATCTGCTCGACCTGCTCGCGCGGGCCGCCGATGACGGTGTTGGTCGGCGCCGCGTACACCGCGCACTCCACGTCGGGGAAGCGCGGCAGCAGCTCGGCCACATCGTGGGCGCTGAGCTCGACGAGTGCCATATTGCGCACGTCGTCCTCGGTGATCATCTGCTCGCCCTCGCCCATCAGGCGCGAACGGGCGCAGATCACGCGCACCGCGTCCTCGAGGCTCAGGCCGCCCGCGATGTACGCGCCGGCGACCTCACCCATCGAATGACCGACAACGGCAGCGGGTTCCGCGCCGTGCGCGCGCAGCACCGCGGCCAGACCGAGCTGGGTGGTGAAGATGCCGACCTGGCAGGTGCCGACGTCGTAGTCCTGCTCGTCGTCGAGGAACATCTCGCGAATCGAGTAGCCCGCCTCGTCCTGCACCAGCTCGTCGACCTCGTCGACGGTCTTGCGGAAGATCGAGTTCTCGTTGTAGAGCTGCTTGGACATCTTGCGGTGCTGCGCGCCGAAGCCACACATCACCCAGACCGGCGCGGCGGCCGCCGGGGAATCGGCGGTGAACACACCGGCGCCGGGCTTGCCCTCGGCGATGGCGCGCAGACCGGCGACGGCCTCTTCGTGCGTCTTGGCGAGCACCACACCGCGCGAACGGTGATGGCTGCGCTTGGCCAGCGACCGGGCGACATCGGTCAGCGGCACGTCCTTGCCCGGACCCTCCAGCCAGTCGGCCAGCTCGGCGGCGGCGCGCTTGCGGCGCGAGGGCAGATAGGCGGAGACGGCCAGGATCACCGGCAGCGGCTCGGCGCGCTCGCCGTCCCACTCGAGCGCGGCTTCCGCGTCCTCGGCGGCGGCGACGATCGCGGCGGCCTCGGCGACCACATCGGTGGCCTCCTCGTCGGCGAGCTCGTGGGCGGCGACCTGCTCGGGCGTCACCTCGACATCCGGAACGACCGGGGTCGGCACGTATTCCTGCAGCACCACGTGCGCGTTGGTGCCACCGAAACCGAAACCGGAGATGCCGACGGTCGCGACGCCGCTGTAGCGCGGGTACTCGGTCGGGGAGTCGACGACCGCGAGGTTGGCCTGCTCGAACGGGATGTACGGGCTCGGGCCCGCGTAGTTGATGTTCGGCGGAATCACGTTGTGCTGGAACGACATCAGCACCTTGGCGAGGCTGGCCGCGCCCGCACCGGATTCGAGGTGGCCGAAGTTGGTCTTGACCGAACCGATCAGGACGGGCTTGTCGGCGTCACGGCCACGGCCGACGACGCGGGCCAGCGCCTCGGCCTCGATCGGGTCGCCGATGGGGGTGCCGGTGCCGTGGGTCTCGATGTAGTCGACCGAGGACGGGACGATGCCCGCGTCGCGGTAGGCGCGGCGCAGCACGTCGGCCTGGGCGTCCGGGTTCGGCGCGAGCAGGCCGTTGGAGCGGCCGTCGTTGTTGACCGCCGAGCCCTTGACCACCGCGTAGATGTGGTCGCCGTCGCGCTCGGCGTCGGCGAGCCGCTTGAGCACGACCAGGCCGGCGCCCTCGGAGCGGACCATGCCGTCGGCGTCCTTGGAGAACGCCTTGATCCGGCCATCCGCGGAGGTGCCAGGCCCGAAACCGAGCGTCGGGAACGGCATCAGCAGCATGTTCACACCGCCGGCCAGCGCCAGATCGGCGTCGCCCTCCCGCAGCGCGCGCACCGCCTGGTGCACCGCGACGAGGGTGGACGAGCACGCGGTGTCCACGGTGACCGACGGGCCACGGAAGTCGTAGAAGTAGGAAACCCGGTTGGCGATGATGCCGTTGGAGCTGCCCATGATCGCGTAGCCCTCGGCCGACGCGGGCACATCGGGGTCGGTCTCACCGAGCGCGAGTGCGGCGATCATCCCGAAATCGCTGGACGAGGAACCGATGAACATGCCGACCGGCGCGCCCTTGAGGTCGCTCGCCGGAATCCGCGCGTGTTCGAGCGCCTCCCAGGTGAGCTCCATCATCAGACGCTGCTGCGGATCCATCCGCTCGACCTCGACCGGCGAGGTCGCGAAGAACTCGGCGTCGAAGCTCTTGACGACGTCCTGGTCGAGGTAGCCGCCTCGGGTCTTGCCCTCGGCGACGGCCGCGGCCACGGTGGGGTCACTCAGGAACTCGGACCAGCGGCCCTCGGGCAGCTCCCGGATCGCGTCACCGCGACCGATGATGAACTCCCAGGTCGACTCGGGCGTATTGCCCGCGCCAGGCAGACGCGTCGACAGACCGACCACCGCGATGTCGTGCGCCTCGCTCGGCGTGAACGCGGCGGTGTAGTCCTCGTCGTTCTCGGCGGCGGGCTCCGGCTCACCGTTGACGATGATCTCGGCCAGCGACGCGATCGTCGGATGCTGGTAGATCACCGTCGGGGCGAGCGAGACACCGGTGTAGTCCTCGATGTCGCCACCGAGGGCGAGGGCATCGCGCGAGGCCAGCCCGAACTCCTCCATCGGCCGGTCGACCGTGATCGCGTCGACCGACTGCCCGGTCGCGTCCGCGACCCATTTCCGCAGCCAGTCGCGCACCTCGGCAACCGAGTGATCACCCGCAGGGGTGCTCGTCGCGGGAACTTCGGGGTTCTGGGTGGGCGTGCCCTCGTTGTCAGCCATCAATTCCTCAAGCTACCTGTCTGCGTACAGGGCGCGCCGTGGAATGACGCCCGACGCGGGTACCGCGCCGAGCGTCATCACCGAACCGGTCGGCCGATTACTCTTCCGGTGCATCGGGGAAAGCCTGCTGGGTGTAACCACCGCGCAGCGTTCCCTCGAGGTAGGCGGCCTTGCAGGCCCGCCGGGCAATCTTTCCACTGGAGGTACGCGGGATGGAACCCGCGGGGACCAGCAGGATGTCACGAGCGGTCACGCCGTGGCGCAGCGAGACCGCAGCGCGCACCGCATCGGCGATCGGGGCCGGGTCGGCCTTGCCCGCGCCGGGACCACGTTCGGCCACGATGACCAGCTGTTCGGATGCGTCGTCGGCGTCGAACTTCAGGCCGGAGTGGCTGTCGGTGGCGAAGACCTCGGCGGGCAGCTGGTTGGCGGGCACCGCGAAGGCGGCGACGAAACCGGGCCGCAGCGCCTTGGACGCCTCCTGCGCGGAGTACTCCAGATCCTGCGGGTAGTGGTTGCGGCCGTCGACGATCACCAGGTCCTTGACGCGACCGGTGATGTAGAGCTCGCCCTCGAAGTAGACGCCGAAGTCGCCGGTGCGCATCCAGTCCGCGTCGGCGGCGGTGCCCTCGGTGTGCCCACCCGGCTGACGATCGGTGACCCGGTTGCGGAAGGTCTTGGTCGACTCGTCGGGGCGTCCCCAGTAGCCGATGCCCATGTTGTTGCCGTGCAGCCAGATCTCGCCGACCTGGCCGTCGGCCAGCTCGCGGCCGCCGTCGGGGCCCTCCACCGACTCGGGGTCGACGATCGCGGCCCACTGCGACAGGCCGACGTAACCGCACGAGACCTGCGCGATAGCGTTCTCGGCCGACTGCTCGACGCGGACCATCCGGCCCCTGTTGAGCTCGTCGCGGTCGACGTAGATGTATTTGGCCTCGTCCTCGGCCTTGGTCGCCGAGACGAACAGCGTCGCCTCCGCCATGCCGTAGCAGGGCTTGATCGCGGTCTTGGGCAGGCCGTACGGGGCGAAGGCCTCGTTGAACTTCTTCATCGACGAGACCGTCACCGGCTCGGAACCGTTGATCAGGCCGATGACGTTCGACAGGTCGAGCGACTCGCCCGCCTTCGGCACACCACGCGCCGCGGCGTGCTCGAACGCGAAGTTCGGCGCGGCCGCGAACGTGCCTGCCCCGTCGGAGACGGCGGCGAGCTCGTTGATCCAGCGCGAGGGGCGGCGCACGAACGCGCTCGGCGACATGATGGTGATGAACTTGCCGCCGACCGCGGGCAGGATGACCGTCAGCAGGCCCATGTCGTGGAACAACGGCAGCCAGGTGACACCGCGCGAGTTCTCGTTCATGTTCAGCGAGTTGATCATCTGCAGCAGGTTGGTGCCGACCGCGCGGTGGGTGATCTCCACACCGGCCGGAACGCGGGTCGAACCCGAGGTGTACTGCAGGTAGGCGATGTCGTCGATCGCGGTGTCGGGACGCACCCAGGAATCACCGAGGGTGTCCGGGATGGCGTCGACGGCGATGATGCGCGGACGCTGCGCGGCGGGCAGCGAGCGGAAGAACTGGCGGACACCGGCGGCCGATGAGGTCGCGGTGAGGATCGCCGAGGGCTCACAGTCACCGAGCACGGCGTGCAGCCGGTCGGTGTGGCCCGGCTCGTCCGGGTCGAACAGCGGGACCGAGATGGTGCCCGCGTAGATCGCCGCGAAGAAGGAGATCACGTAGTCCAGGCCCTGCGGCGCGAGGATCGCGACCCGGTCGCCCGGGTTGGTCACCTGCTGCAGGCGAGCGGCCACCGCGCGCAGCCGAACTCCGAACTCCTGCCAGGTCAGCTCGTGCACCTCACCGTCGCGTTCCCGCGAGTAGTCGATGTAGCGGTACGCGAGCGTGTTCGCGTCGTTACGGGTGTGCTTCTCGACGTGATCGACCAGGGTCCGACCCTCGGGAATGATGAGGTTCCCGGTTTCGTCCAGGTAGTCGTCGAAAGTCTCTTCCATTCCTTCTTCTCCTCCGAGGCCAAGACACCGGTGAATTTCCCAACGCACTTCGGCGCTGACACCCGTGAGGCCCCGACTCGCTATCGCCACCGGCCCCCGGACGACGCCGTGCGTGCATCCTGACAACCTGCGGATTTTCGAGCGGTCTGCGCGGTGACCGCTATCGGCTAGATGTTCTCAAACCAGAGTCATGTTACAGAGAACCCCCGCTCAGTCCTCCCGCAGCAGCGGAATGACAGGCGCGAAAGCGTCCATCTGGGTGGGGAAGATACCCACATACGACATCGACGTGAGTTCGCGCACACGTTTGATCTGTTCGGCGATCTCTTCGAAGCTGCCGATCGCGACGTACGGCGAATTCAGGATGTCTTCCACCGACAGCTCCACGTCGACCTCGAGGTCGGGGTGCAGGCCACGGCCGATCGCGTTCAACGCCATCTCCGCGGTCTTCTCCCGGTCGTCGGTGATGACGATCGCGGTGATCGCCCAGTTGAGTTCGATGTCGGCGAAACGGTCACCGGCAGCGGCCTTGACGATGTTGACCTTCTCGATCGTCTTCTCGAGCGTGATGCCCGACAGCAGGCCCTTACCGTTCTTGGTGGTCTGCGGGACGATCGAGACGATGTCGGCGTGCTTGGCCGCCAGCGCGAGCATCTTCGGCCCGCCGCCACCGGTGCACAGCGGCGGACGCGGGCCCTGCCGCGGTCGCGGGGTGCCCTTGATACCGCGCACCTGGTAGTGCTTGCCCTCGAAGTTGCACTCCTGACCACGCAGCAGCGTGTCCAGGATGGTCAGCGACTCGTCGAGCTTCTCGAGCCGGACGCCGGGCCGTTCGAACGGGATGCCCGCGTTGTCGAACTCCTCCTTGATCCAGCCCGCGCCGACGCCGACCTCGAGCCTGCCCTTGGACAGCACGTCGATGGTGGCCAGGTCCTTGGCGAGCACCACCGGATGGCGGAGGCCGTTCGCCAGCACCGAGGTGCCGAGGCGGATCTTGTCGGTCGCCTGGGTCAGTGCGCCCAGCGCGGCGATCGGCCCGATCTGGTCACCGAGGTGGTCGGGCACGAAGAAGGTGTCGTACCCGTATTCCTCGGCCTGCTGCGCAGTCTGGACGAACTTGCGTGCGCCGCCCTCCTGCTTGTTGCCCTCGCCCGCCGCTCCGAAGCGGAACGGACGCAGCGGCGTACCCAGCGCGGTCAACTCACCGACGGGTGCGGCAGCTTCGGTCATGAACTCATCGCTCCTGGCTGTTGCACGCTTTCGCGTACTAGGCGGTGTACTCGGGCTCGCCGCCTACTCCGCGGTAGCGGGGAGAGACGGCGCGATCACCAGCGCACTTTACAGCGTGCGGGCGAATGGGAGTGCGGATGTCACAGCGAGGCATGATCCATGGCAATTGCACACCCGGTGTGACTGTGACAACTCCGGCTTCGCGCCCACTCAGGAATGCGGTGGATGCGGCGCGTTCTCGATCAGGCCCGCGGCCCAGTTCACCGTCCACTGGGTGGCTGTGGTGCCCTGCCCGTCGACCGTGTTGGTGGCGTACAGCGCGTGCACCGGGTTGCCCGCGGAGCGGATCAGGGCGCCCAGACTGGTCAGCGCGTTGGCCGGGTTGAGCGCCTCGCGTGGCGCGTCACAGATCATGTCGCCGGGCGCGCAGATGGAGTTCACCTTCGGCGCCAGCGAGCCGAAACCGCCGGGACGGGCACCGGTCATGCTGATGCCCGGCACGTTGATTCCCCGCAGCGCGACCTCGGCGCCCTGGCCGGCGGGCGGCGGATCGCCGATCTCGGTGGGCTGGCCCGGACCGGTCTCGCCGGTACGGCGGCCGTCGGCGATGACCGTCACGCCGAGGACCTTGTCGGCCGGGATGGGTCCGTTGCCCGCGCCGATCTGCGCCGCCAGGTCACCGGCGATGACGGCGCCCTGGGAGAAGCCGGAGATGACATAGGTGGTCAGCGGGCATTCCTTGTGCCGCTGGGCCAGGATGTCGGTCGCCCGCGCCGTGCCCTCGGTGCGGCTGTTGTTGTAGGAGGCCTGGCCGTCCGGCGGGATCGCGATCGGGTTCGAGAACTGGGCCACGTAGGGCACCGTGTACACCTCGAGCCGGTTCTCCGGGAACTGCGCGCGCAGCGGCCCGCTGACGCTGAGCATCAGCGAGATCGGGTTGGCGGTGGGGTTGTACGGGTCGTCCTTGCTCGCCGACTCCCAGGTGCCGGGAATCGACAGCAGCATCACATCGGGACAATCCGCCGACTGCGACGTCGGTGGCGGCGGTCCGGGCGGCGTCGGCTCCGGCTCGCGCAACCGGCCTGCGAGCAGGTACCAGAGCAGCACGATGACGATGATCGCCAGGACGAACAGCGCCAGCACGGTCAGGCACCCCACAGGCCATAGCCTGCGGGTGCGTCGCGTCGGTCGGGGGTTCACTAGCAGTAGGTGGCGGTCGCGGCGGCGATGTAGATCTGAGCTGCCTTGTTGACGTCCATCTTGGCCGGGTCGAAGGCCGGGTCGGTGCCTGCCATCGCGGCGACGAAGGTCGCCATGTCGGCTTCACTCGCACCGGTGGCCTTCGTCGAGCAGATGTAGCTCGCCGCGGTCAGCGCGCTCGCCGGGTCGGCCGGGGTGATCCCGTTCTTGGCCAGCTCGTCGAGGAAGGCCTTGTCCTTACCGGCAGCGGGCGCCGCCGCGGCCGACGTGGTCTCCGGCGCGGCCTGCGGCTGCTCGGGGGCGGCGCTGGTCTCCGGCGCTGCGGTCGCCGACGGCGTGTGGTCGCCGTGGCCGCCTTCCGCTGGTGCCTGGGTGGCCGACGAAGCGGCAGCACTCGCGGTGGTGGAGAGGGTGGGCGTCTGCGAAGCGGTCGAGTCGTTGCCGCCACAGGCGGACAACAGGGCGACGGCAGCCAGGGCCGCGACCGATCCGGCAACCTTGCCAGGGATCCGATGCATGAAGATGTCTTTCCTCGATCGTTCGTCAGGGAAGCGGTCGCAGACCAGGCTAGCCGCACTATCGGCGCCGCCGGGTACCGCGCGACGATGCTCAGAGAGTTCTCAGCCCGAGCTCACACCCCGTGGACTTCGGTTTTGCCACTTCGCACCACGATGAACCCGGTCTGAAAGTTCTGCTGGATTCCGCCGGGAACGGCGAATTCGTCGGACACCGGATACCCCAGCCGCCCGTTCTCGAACCCCTGCTTACCCCAGGCGTCAGCGACCGCGCCCTTGCGCACCGACCAGGCGCCCGACAGCGGGCTCCAGTAGATGTTGCCGCCCTCGAACTGGCTGTACCGCCCGAGATCCTTCAGCGGCGCCTCGTCGGCCACCGGGAAGCCGAGCGGGCTGTTCTCGAAGCCGAGGGCGGCGTACCTGTCCAGGATGAAGCCCTGCACGCGGTGCGCGCCGGTGGCCGCGCTGTAGAACATGGGCCCGTGTTCGAAGGCCTGCACCACGCCGTCGCGGCTCGGCGTCGGTGCCTCAGCGGCCACCGGATAGCCGGCGGGTCCGCGCTCGTAGCCCTGCTTGCCCCATTCCTCGAGGATCGCGCCGCGCATCACCTGCGCGCCGGTATCGGGGGTCCAATAGATCGAGCCGCCCTCGAAGGCCTGCATCCGGCCGCGCCCGTCGGGCAGGCCCCGCTCGTCGCCGGTGGGCAGGCCGAGCGGTGAGAGCGGCCCGCCGACGCCCGTGTAGGCGCCGCCGATGCGGCCGGCGACCGGATGCGCGCCGGTCGCCGCGGAGTAGAAGACCCGGCCGTTCACGAAGTCCTGCACCACGGCGGGACCGAGGGGGTACTCGCCGGTGACACAGTTGCCCATCCAGTTCTGCGCCACCGGGGCGATCGCACCGGCCGTCGCGCAGGCGGCGCCGTCGGGGTCGGCGCCGAGGGCGGCCGCGGCATGCGGCCAGGACTGGCGCATCTCGAAGTCCCAGTACGGCCAGGTGTGCGTCCCGGCAGGCCGGTAGTTGACCTGGACCGGAATCGCGAGTTCACCCAGTTTGGTGACGAAGTTCTGGGTCGAGAGCCTGGACAGGATCTCGAGCCCGGTGCCCGACCAGTTGTCACTGGTCATCGGCACCGGACCGGGCTGGTCATGGGTGCCTGCCAGGCCACTGCCCGAGGACACGTACACGCTGATCCCCTTCAGCTTGTCGGCCATGCGCTCCGGATCGTGCGCCTCCCATTCCGGCCCGCCCGGCGGCCCCCACATCGCCGTGGAGTCGAAGCCGCCCACGCTGCGGACCGCGAACTCGATCGCCTGCGGCATACCGAGCGTCGTTGTGGTCAGCAGCCCGGAATACGACGCGGCGAACTTGACGAAATCCGGGTTGCGGGCGGCCAGATTCATCGCGCCGGTGCCGCCCATCGACAGACCCGCGACAGCGCGGACACCGGTGGTCCGCCAATCGCGTTCGAGCAGCGGCGGCAGTTCCTTGGTCAGGAATGTTTCCCACCGATAGTGCTTTCCGTTGCTCGGTTGCAGCCAGTCGGTATAGAAACTGGACTGTCCACCGACCGGCAGCACGACATTCACATTCTTGTCGGCGAAGAATCCTTCCGCGTCGGCGTCTTTGGTCCAGCCGTTTTCGTCGTCGGTGGCCCGGAGTCCGTCGAGCATCAGCAGCATCGGAAAACGCGCGTCGGGCCGCAGATGCCAATCCCTGGCAAGCAGCATCTGGACTTGGATAGAGGTGTTCATCGCCGCGGAGTGCACCCAGAGCGCAACCCGCCGGTCCGACAGCCACTCGAGGCGCTCGATCGCCGTGGCCGCACCGGGCTGAGCTGCGGCTACAGCGGGAAATACGGACTGGCCCAAGGGAAGCGCGATCGCCGTCGCCATGGCCAGTGGGGCGCCAAGTCGACACGCAAGGCGCCGCCGCGCGGACGGGCCGCGGTTCCTCTCCTTCTGCGCGACTCTCATCAGGTCGTTGTACCTCGCCAGGGGCGAGATAGGCGGCAGGCGCGCGGATGTAAGGAACGGTTCACTTCGGTCTGTGACCTGACCGAACGCCCAGTT
Organism: Nocardia sp. NPDC055053; assembly: GCF_053608285.1. Lineage (NCBI taxonomy): Bacteria > Bacillati > Actinomycetota > Actinomycetes > Mycobacteriales > Nocardiaceae > Nocardia > Nocardia sp. NPDC055053. Next base: position 97,461 of record NZ_JBSGVD010000013.1, read on the forward strand.
GTGCAATCTTCAGCACGTGCCGAACATTCGGTCGATATCGATCTGGCGCCGATCCAGCTCCCCATTACCGCACGCGCCGACGGTTTACAGTCGGCCGGAACGGCGTCGTGGCGGTCGCGGTAATTCGAGATTCCGTCTACCGAGGCGGCGTCCGATATCGTGTTTCCGGCGATAATCGGGGTGTCGTGTCGCAGTGGGTCAGCGAGAAGGGCGCTCGTCGTTGATCATTCGTCCGCCGCGCCGCTCGTGCGGCACCTGTCGACGCGGTCCACAAGCGGGGCTGTTCGCGGCTCGAGCAACCCGGTGAAACAGCGAAGGCATGGCCGCGAACGATGTCGCCACAGCCATGCCTTCGTCGATGTTGAAGTTGATACGGATCAAACGCCGAGAGCGGCGAGGATCTGCGGGCGACCGGCCCAGAGCTGGTCCTCCCAGTACTTCCAGGTGTGGGTACCGGTAGCCGGGAAGTCGAACGTGGCGGGAACGCCGATCGACTTCAGCCGCGATTCGAACGACCGGGTGCTGATCAGGGTGACCGCCTCGATGCCCATACCGACGCCGGTATCGAAGACCTCGGTGGGGTTACGCGGGTTGTTGTACTGACCCGGCAGGCCGCTGCCCGCGGAGATCCGCATCGGCAGACCCTTGAGTTGCGCCGCCACCGTGAAGGGGTCCATCCGCAGCCACTGCGGGCTCCACGGCGGAGCCAGCGAGTCGGAGCTGTAGGCACCCCAGCGCAGCATGGCCACGCGAACGGCTTCGCGCATGCCCGGCTGCGAGAGGTTGAGGGCGCCGGAGAACGAACCGGCGTACTTGAACTGGTCGCGGTGCATGGCGGCCAGCGACAGCGCAGCGCTGCCACTCATCGACAGGCCGATGATGCCGTTGTTGGTCTTGGAGACGCCGTAGCCGGCCAGGAAGTTCGGGAGTTCCTCGGTCAGGAAGGTTTCCCACTTGTAGGTGGTCTTCTGCCCGTTGAGGCTGCTCGGCGACACCCAGTCGGCGTAGAAGCTCGACATACCACCGACCGGCATCACCAGGGTGACATCGTCGTTGGCGAACTGCTGCATGGCGTTCGTCTCGAACGACCACGCGTTCTTGTCATCGCGCGCCGCCATACCGTCGAGCAGGTACAGCGCGGCGGAACCACCGTTCTTGGCCCACTGGACCTGAACCTTCACGGGCCCCATCACCGAGGGGACCATCAGCTCCTCGTAGCCACCGGCCGGCGCCCGCAGGACGGGAGTCGCGGGCGCAGCCGAAGCGACGACGGTGGCGGAGAAGGGCATGGCGACCGCGGCGGCGATCGCGACAAGCGCACGCAACCGCCGGTGCAGCCGAGGATCACTGCTCGCGTCGCTCAGCCCTGAAGCTGGCGTCCGTCCGAAGCGCATGGTGCGGCTCTCTTTCCGAGTTGTTCTCGACGCCGCCGGAATGCGCCCGACCGCATACCACCACGTCTATCCAATTGGCCACGCAAACTTGACTTTTCAGATGACAGCACGCGGCCTTCTGTCCGCGATGAAGGGTAGTCATACACCGACGTCAGTGCAACCTATCCAGGAGTTTCACCCGATGTTTGCCGACAGGTCGGGAATCATGCGGAATGCCTCCGCGCCCCAGGTATTCCACGCGTGAATTCCGTACGCCGGGTAGGAGTAGGTGACATTGCGTGCTCCGAGCGTGGCCATGCGGACCTCGAAAGCCCGGGTATTGGCCAGTGCCATGGCTTCCAGGCCCATGCCGTTGACGGTGTCCATGGTCGGGCCGTCCTGGGCCGACGGCCGGCCGGAGGCCGCGCCGATCCACAGGCGGGTGTTGTTGCCGATCAGGTTGGGCGCGAACACGAACGGGTCCATCCGCAGCCACTGCGGGCCCCACGGCGGCGCCATCGAGTCCACGTTGTATCCGCCCGCATCGAGCATGGCCAGGCGGATCGCCTCGCGCATTCCGGGGGCCGAGATGTTCAGGTAACCGGAGAACGCACCGGCGTAGGAGAACTGATCAGGGTGATAGGCAGCCAGCGTCAAGGCGGCTGATCCACCCATCGACAAACCGAATACGCCGTTGCGGTCGCGGCGGAACCCGAGCCGGTCGGCCAGCGCGTTGCGCAGGTCGACGGTCAGGAAGGTCTCCCATTGGTACCGGTAGCTCTTGCCGGGGCCCGCGGCGGAGCCGGTCTCGAAGAACTCGCTCGGCGAGTTCCAATCGGCGTAGAAGCTCGACATGCCGCCGACCGGCATCACGACATTGATGTTCGCCGCGGCCAGCGCGTTGGGTACGTCGGTGGCTTCCTCCCAGCCGTTGAGGGACTCGGGAGCGCGCATGCCGTCGAGGGCGTAGACGACGCGCTGGGTGTTGCCGTCGGCGGCACGCAGGACGCGGGTCTTGATCGGGCCCATACCGGAGTCGACCCAGAAGTCGAACGCGCCAGGATGGAATCCGGCCGACGCCGGTGCGGTCGTCCCGGCGACGACCGTTCCGAGCGGCACCAGCAGGGCTAGGGAAACGCCGGCGGCCCAGCGCTTCGCCCACGATCCACGGGTCTCGACAGGCCCACGCTTGCAGCGCAGTGTTCGCATTCGATCGACCTTTCTCACCAAGACCGTCTGCGCAAACTTTAAGCTACGCAACCGGATCCCTCATCGGACGTCGAATGACTCGATCCAGGGCAAAACGGACGATTCAACCTCGACGCATGCTCACTGTGTATCAACCGCTGACGAACGGTTCCATGTTGCTGGAAAGTGACCCGCAGCACAACTGGCGGTCACCTGCCGCACATGATTCGTCACCCCGCGTCCTTCGGATCGAGACGTAGACGAAGAAAAACCGCCCGGTGCGTCATGCACCGGGCGGTTTCGCCGTCGAACGGGTGGAGCTAGCCGATGTTGGCCGACAGATCCGGGATCATGCGGTTGACTTCGGTCTCCCAGTTGCGCCAGTTGTGCACGCCGGTGATCGGGAAGTCGAAGTTCGCGTTACCGCCGCCGAGGGTGGCCATCCGGACCTGGAAGGCACGGGTGTTCACCATCGCGAGCAGCTCGAGCGGCACGCCCTGGACGATCTCCATCGGGTTGGACACGTCGCCCGCACCGGGGATACCGCTGGCCGAGGACACCCACACGCGGGTGCCGTTGGCGACCAGACGCGGCGCGAAGACGAACGGGTCCATGCGCAGCCACTGCGGGCCCCACGGCGGCGCCATCGCGTCGATGTTGAAGCCACCGGCCGAGACCATCGCGACGCGCATCGCCTCACGCATGCCCGGCGCCGAGATGTTCAGGTAGCCGGAGAACGAGCCGGCGAAGCTGAACTGATCGGGGTGGTAGGCGGCCAGCGTCAGCGCGGCCGAGCCGCCCATCGACAGACCGAACACGCCGTTGCGGTTGGGGTTGAAGCCCAGCCGGCTCGACAGCGCGTTGCGCAGGTTGCTGGTGAGGAAGGTTTCCCACTTGTAGGTGTTCTTCTTGCCCGCGACCTGGGCCGGCGCGATCGACGAACCCGTCATCGCGGAGCCGGTGGCCGCCGAGCCGGTCGAGCTGCCGCCCGAGCCCGCGTCGAGGCCGAAGAAGTTGCTCGGTGCGTTCCAGTCGGCGTAGAAGCTGGACTGGCCGCCGACGGGCATGACGACGTTGATGTTGGCCGCGGTCAGACCGCGGACGACCTCGGTGTCCTTCTCCCAGCCGCTGAGATCGTCCTGGGCACGCATACCGTCGAGCGCGTAGACGACGCGACTGGTGTTGCCGTCGGCCGCGCGGAAGATGCGCGACTTGATCGGACCCATTTCCGAGTCGACCCAGAAGTCGAATCCACTCGGGTTGAACGCTGCCGTCGCGGTACCGGCGGGGCCCGCCACCACCGCACCGAGCGGCAGCACAACCGCCAGGGAAGCCACCATCGACCGCTTGACCCAAGCGGTTCCCCGGGCTCTTAGACGTCCGCCACGCATTCTGTTTTTGGCCTTTCCTCGTGCGGTTCGCGCGGAACCGCGGTTGCAATGACCGCCGACTTACTACCGGCACACCAGTGCGCCGACGGAGTTCCTCGTTGACCATATCGCTACATCGATAGCCGGGCGTTACCGAAAAGAGATTTAATGGTGTTCGCCACTAAGAAAAGCCTGCACAACAGGTGTAACCACTGGGCTCATGGGTACCCATGAGCCCAGTGTGACGCAAGGAGACTACTTCAGCGGGGCGGCTCGGGGAAGGGATCAACGAGCCCACAACGCTGGATTTCGTACTTCGGCACCCGGTCGATCCGGTACTTCGCGAAACTCAGCGCATGGCGCAGGTTGTGCTTGAACCGGTCGAAGGTGAGCGGGTCACGGGTGGAGAGCATCAGTGCCTGCGTCTGCGGGCACGAGAACGCCGTGCGCGCCTGGGTGACCCAGTCCTCGTCCATGTACCAGGGCATCCACGGATGGATGTCGACCATGCCCGAGTCGACAACCACCCAGTCCGGGTACAGGCTCTTGTCGTGCCCGATGCGGCCGTCGGCGAGCCGGTCCGAATGCGCGGCCAGCGGGTAGGCCAGGCCCATCGGATCGATGACGCGCACGTCCAGCGGCACGTTCATGCTGGTCATGCCCAGGTTCAGGAAGTAGACCGTGTGCCCGGCGCCGCCTTCGGGGATCGGCTGCGGCGGCGGATCGAGGTACCAGAACGTGAACGACGGCGAGTTCAGCAGCAGGCCACCGTTGGGGTTGGCCGCGATGTCGTTGACCATCGCCCGCATACGCGGATAGTCGAGGTAGTCCTCGGCAAGGATCGGATGATCCCTTCCGGTGTTGAGCACGTAGTAGACGCGCTCGTCGACGATGCCGGAGGAACTGATCTTGGTGCCGGTCTTGATCGCGGTGGTGCTCGCCGCGTACAGCGACCAGCCCGCGGTGCCGAGCAGCGCGGCCAGCACGACGACCGTCGACCAGTCACGGGGGCTGAACGCACGCAGCCGGATCGGCACGACGGCTACCGGCAACAGCAGCAGGAACAGCTGGGTCAGCAGCATCCGGCCGTGCATGAAGTCGCCGCCGACGCGGATCGCGTAGACGGTGAGCAGCAGGCCGCTGACCAGGACAAGCACGACGACCGCGCTGGGCGAGCGCAGCCACGTCCGGAACCCGGCCACCGACCACTTCGGCCGGACCGTGTTCCCACGCGCCGCCGCGGTGACCACACCGGCGATCAGCAGTACGAGCAGCGGAATCCACAGGTAGTACGGGCCGACCAGGTCCCAGAGGTACTTCATGCCCTGGCCCCACTTGGCCCCGCCCGCGTCCTTGGCGACCGCGGTGTTCGGGTAGGGCAGGCCGTAGTAGCCCATCCGCCAGATCTGGTAGGCCACCGGCACGATCCCGGCGACGAACACGATCAGCGCGCGCAGCACGATCGGCCCGTACCGGAACCGCGGCATCGGGGTCAGGAAGATCATGCCGAGCGCGAGCGCGCCGATGAGGGTGGCCTCCGGCCGGATCAGCGGCGCGAGACCGGCGAGGAAGACCAGCCCGAGCAGGCTCGGCACGCGAACCACCGCGGCCTGGCTCCAGCGGATCAGCAGCCACCACAGCAGCCCGATCCAGCAGATGACGAGGCCGCTCTCCAGTCCGGAGGTGGCGTAGTCACGGGCGGGCGGCAGCGCGATGTAGACGAGCACGCCAGCCGGGATCAGCAGCTGACCGGTGCTGCCACCCCACAGCCTGGCGGTGCCGAGCATGGCGAACACGATCGCAAGCAGCGAGGCCACCAGCGCGACGCCGAGCACCACGTACTCGAGCCGAGCCTGGGTGAGCCAGCTGAAGAACCAGACCACGTACGTCCACGCGGTGCTGGTGTTTGCCTCGACCCGCTCGCCCATGTTGAAGACGGGGCCGTTGCCTGCGATCAGGTTGCGCACCGTACGCAGCACGATGAGGCCGTCGTCGGCGATCCATCGCCGCTGCCAGGCGCCAACCGCGAACAACACGACGGCGAGCACAACCCCACCGACGAAGGTGGCGCGGGACAGAATCGCGAAACGCGCGGCGGGACGCGCCGACTGCTCGTCGTCGCGTAGCCGCTCGTATTCGGTTGTCTCCTGCTCCGCTACCACGATCTCGTCAGGTGAGATAGACAGCGACACCTACCGCTCCGATCCAGGCAATAGCGAGGAACTGCAGGATGCGGTCCCCCAGCGCGATCTCTTCGGGTTCACCGGCCTCGCCACCGTCGACGTCGACCGCGTAACGCAGGATTGCGATGGTAAACGGGATCATCGAGATCGAGTACCACTGGGTGTCGCGCAGCTCGTCCTGCTGGAACGCCCAGAGGCCGTAGAAGATCACGACGGCTGTGGCCGCGAGTGTCCAGATGAAGCGCAGGTAGGTCGGCGTGTAGTACTGCAGCGACTTGCGGATCTTCGCGCCGGTCTCCAGCGCGATCTGCAGTTCGGCGTAGCGCTTGCCCGCCGCCATGAACAGCGAACCGAACGCCATGATCAGCAGGAACCACTGCGACAGCGCGATGCTCGCCGCCGCGCCACCGGCGACGGCGCGCAGCAGGAAGCCCGACGAAACGATGCAGATGTCGAGAACGGCCTGGTGCTTGAGGCCGAGGCAGTAGGCCAGCTGGATGGCGATGTAGATGGCCATCACCACGGCAAGGTGCCAGGACGCGAGGAACGAACCGGCGATCGAGCCGATCAGCAGCACCGCGGCGAGCCCGTATGCCAGGTTGACCGGGACGACGCCTGCGGCGATCGGCCGGAACCGCTTGGTCGGATGCGCCCTGTCGGCCTCGACGTCGAGCGAATCGTTGACCAGGTAGATACCGGAGGCCGCCATGCAGAACACGACGAACGCGATCGCGACGTGCACGAGCACGCCACCATCGCTGATGGCTTCCGGACCGACGGCCAGCGGCGCGGCGAGCACCAGGACGTTCTTCACCCACTGACGCGGGCGCATGGCCTTGACGACGCCACCGACCAGGGTCTTCGGCGGGCCCTTCACAACACCTTCGTCGAGGACGGCGGCGGACGGTTCTTCGCTCATCTCAGCCAAGGTTCTTTCGGTTGCGGTCACTGTCGGAGTCTCTTTTCGGCGGCTAGCACGGCAGCTGCCGACGCGGCACCCAAGGCGGAACCGGCGAGCACGTCGGAAGGGTAATGCACACCGAGCACAACCCGGGAAAGGAGCATCGGCGGCACGAGCACCGCAGGCAAGGGTAGCCCGGTCAACCTGCCGAGCAACACCGCCGCCGCCGTAGTCGAGGTCGCGTGCGAGGACGGGAAGCTCAGTTTGCTCGGCGTCGACACGTTGACCTGCACCGCGGGACTGTCCGGACGCGGGCGCCGGACGATCCGCTTGATCACGATCGACGCGGCATGCGCGCCGACGGCGCCGACCGCGACACCGGCCCACTGCCGACGGCGCGGCTTGTCGACCAGCCAGCCCGCCGCGGCGATGCCGACCCAGCCCAGCGCGTGCTCACCGAAGTGCGACATGCCGCGCGCGGCCGAGACGACGGCCGGGTTGGTGCCGATGGTCGTCTGCACGGTGTTGATGATGCCGACCTCGAGCGGCACCTCGATGTACTCGTCGTCGCCGCAGGCGCAGGCGCACTCACCGCCGCAGCCTTCCTCGGCCAGCTCCAGCTCGGGCAGTTCCGGGTTGATCGCGTTCACTTCTTCTCGGTTCCGTTCTGGCTGAGGCCGAAGGTCTTCTCCCACGCCGCCGTGCTGGTCAGCTCGGCGTGCGCGGCCCGGTAGCGCTGCTGCATCTCCGGGAAGCGGGCGGTGAGCTCTTTACGCAGGCGCAGGGCTTCCTTGAGGAGCTCGGCGGCCTTGCGCGGGTCGCGCTTGCGGTAGACGACGCCGCGGCCGTCGGCGGTCGTCACGGTGACGCCGTCGACCTGGGACAGCAGGAACCAGCGCGCGTCCAGCGTCGGCACGTTGAGCTGCGGTGTCTCGTAGGCGGACGGGTCGGCCTTGCGGAAGTTGTGCACGACGCCCTTGGCCAGGCGCGCGACCTTCGCGATCGGGTTGCCCGGCTCGCCGGTCGCGCCGACGCCGTGCCGGTTGGCCAGCGGCAACTCCGTCGAGGACGGCAGGACAACAGCGTCCGGGTACTGCTTGCGCATCGCGTGGATCTTGCCCAGCGCACTCGGCAGCAGGTCGAACAGGCCCTCCGGCCCGGCGAGGAAGTCGCGGATCGCCTCGTTCTGGATGGCGACCGTCGAGTACTCCAGGCACAGCAGGTGCTTGAGGGTGGCCTTGACCGTGTTCACGATCATCGGCTTGCCGTCGCCGGGCAGGTGCAGCGAGGCCACGACCAGGCGGTTGCGCAGGTGGAAGTACGCCTGCCAGTCGATCGCGTCGTCCTTGTCGGACCAGGCCATGTGCCACACGGCCGCGCCGGGCAGGGTGATGGTCGGGTAGCCGGCCTCGCGGGCGCGCAGGCCGTACTCGACGTCGTCCCACTTCAGGAACAGCGGCAGTGGCTGACCGATCTGCTCGGCGACCTGACGCGGGATCACGCAGGTCCACCAGCCGTTGAAGTCGACGTCGATGCGCCGGTGCAGCAGCTTGGAGTTGTCGCGGTCCTTGAGCGGGTACTTCGAGAAGTCGTGGTCGTACTCGACGTTGGGCGCCGAGGACCACATGAAGATCCCGCGGTCGACGACCTCACCCATGCTGTGCAGGTGCGAACGCTCCTGCAGGTTCAGCATCTGCCCGCCGACCAGCAGCGGCGACTTGGCGAACCGGGAGAACGCGAGCGCGCGCAGGATCGAGTCGGGCTCGATCTCGATGTCGTCGTCCATGTAGACGATGAACTCGGCGTCGGTCTTGAGCGCCTCGTACATGACGCGGCTGTAGCCGCCGGATCCGCCGAGGTTGGGCTGGTCGTGGATGGAGAGCCGGTCGCCCAGCGTCGCGGCGGCCTCGGTGAAGCCGGGCTCGTCGACGACCTTGCGGTTGCCCTGGTCGGCCACGATCACCTTGGTGACATTGCCGAGCACCAGCGGGTCCGAACCCAGCGCGGCCAGTGTCTTGACCAGGTCGGTGGGCCGGTTGAAGGTGGGCATGCCGACCGCGATGGTGCCGGCGCCCGGCGCGTCCTGCGGCGCGTACCAGCCACCGGCGAGCAGCGTGACCGCCGTGTCGGTGGTGATGTCGAACCAGATCCAGCCGCCGTCCTCGAACGGGCCGAGATCGGTCTCGAACTCCACAGTCACCGAATCCGCACCCTTGGCGACGGCGAATTCCTTGCCCTGCACGTGGATTCGCGAGCCGTCGGCCTTGGAACGGTAGACGTCGACGCGGCCGTGCCCGGCCAGTTCCAGGCGAAGCACCACCGAGTTCAGCACGCTCCAGCGCCGCCAGTAGCTGGCGGGCAGCGCGTTGAAGTAGGTGCAGAACGACACCTCCGACTCGGCGCCGATCGAGAGCGCGGTCCGGCTGGTGGCGTGCGCGCGGCGCGCGTTGGTGGTGGATTCCTCCAGGTAGAGGGTCCGCACGTCGAGCGGCTCGCCCGGACGCGGCAGGATGATCCGCTGCAGCAGCGCCTTGGCGCGCGTCTCGGTCGTCACGTCGTCGAGCACCGGCGCGCTCACGCCTCGTCCACCAGGGCAGCGCCGGACTCCAGGTGCGGGCGCAGCACGTTCTCGAACATGCTCAGCGCCGAACCGATCGCCATGTGCATGTCCAGGTACTGGTAGGTGCCGAGGCGGCCGCCGAAGAGGACCTTCTTCGCGGCGGTCTCCTTCTTGGCGAGCTCGCGGTAGGCCAGCAGTTTGGCGCGGTCCTCGGGGGTGTTGATCGGGTAGTACGGCTCGTCGCCGGTCTGCGCGAAGCGGGAGAACTCGCGCATGATGACCGTCTTGTCGGTCGGGTAGTCGCGCTCGGGGTGGAAGTGGCGCGGCTCGATGATGCGGGTGTACGGCGCGTCGGCGTCGTTGTAGTTCATCACCGAGGTGCCCTGGAAATCGCCGATCTCGAGTACCTCGGTCTCGAAGTCGATCGTGCGCCAGCCCAGCTCACCCTCGGCGTAGTCGAAGTAGTGGTCCAGCGGGCCGGTGTAGACGACCGGCGCGTCCGGGCTGGCCGCGACGACCTCGTCACGCACGTCGAACCAGTCGGTGTTCAGGCGCACGTCGATGAGCTCGGAGGCGGCCATGTTCTCCAGCCACTTCGTGTACCCCTCCTTGGGCAGGCCCTCGTAGGTGTCGTTGAAGTAGCGGTTGTCGAAGGTGTAGCGCACCGGCAGGCGGGTGATGTTGCCCGCGGGCAGTTCCTTGGGGTCGGTCTGCCACTGCTTGGCGGTGTAGTCGCGCACGAACGCCTCGTAGAGCGGGCGGCCGATCAGCGAGATCGCCTTCTCCTCCAGGTTCTGCGCGTCGGCGGTCTCCACCTCGGCGGCCTGCTCGGCGATCAGCGCCTTGGCCTCTTCCGGGCTGAAGTAGCGGCCGAAGAACTGCGAGATCAGGCCGAGCCCCATCGGGAACTGGTAGGCCTGGCCCTTGTGCAGCGCGAACACGCGGTGCTGGTACCCGGTGAACTCGGTGAACTGGGTGACGTAGTCCCACACCTTCTTGTTCGAGGTGTGGAACAGATGCGCGCCGTACTTGTGGATCTCGATACCGGTTTCCGGCTCCGGCTCCGAGTAGGCGTTGCCACCGAGATGGTAGCGGCGGTCGATCACCAGCACCCGCTTGCCGAGCAGGTTCGCGGCACGCTCGGCGACGGTCAGGCCGAAGAAGCCGGAGCCGACCACGATCAGGTCGTACTGGTTTGCCGAAGTGGCGGAATCTGCGTTGACGGAGTTACCCGGGGACGATGCGACGGTCACGGGTGCCCAGCGTATCGGAAGACCGCAGATTGTCCCGGCGGAGTCACCGACCTGGGCTTGACCTGGGGTGATTCTGCCGCCTCAGCGGTAGGGGTGGTGCGGCGGGGCGCCGGGATACGGCGCGACCTGTTCCGACGGGAGTCCACCGGGATAGGGCATGGCCTGCCCGTGGGCGTACCCACCGGGTGTTGGGCCGTGCGGTGGGTGTCCACCGAAGCCGGATGGCACCTGAGGTCGGCGACCCTGCGTCCGGCTGGTGACGGCCGAGACCAGCATCAGGATGAGCATGAGCGCCGACAGCACAGCCGCTACGCCGGCGACCCGCGTCCCAGGATCGTCGCCGAAGAGCAGACCGCCACCCCAGCCCGCATCGTTGATGGCGACGAACAACAGGATGGTGAACGTCGAATCCAGCCCGAGCACGTTCAACGCGAGATACCCCACCGCGAGGACCCCGGCCACCGCCTGACCTACCTTCACTCGCCGTGCGAGCAGCAACGCGGCAACCACCCAGAGCAGCGCGGCAACCAGGTGCGCCAGGGTCATGGCCAGGACTCGGCGGATGTCGTCCGGGAATTCGAGGCCGAGGATGTCGATCGTCCTGAACCCAGCGACCATCGCGCCGAAAGCAACCCCGGCAAGCACCACGGCGAGGGCAATCGCCGCCCGATGTGCGAGCGCGCCCTGTGTTCCGGAACGCGAAGCCCGCGGTTGGGCACCCGGAAAGCCCTGATGTCCCGGGTACTCGGCCATCGGCATCCCGGGCAGCGCGCTCGCGTCTGCAGCCGGCGAATGCCACCACTCACCGGCTGACTGTCCTGGGCCAGCCGATCCGAGATAGGGCTGCACGGGCGGATTGGCACCGTATGCAAACGGCACTGGCAGCCCCGGGTATCCACCGAGCTGACCGGACGGCTGCCCGGCGTTCACCGGATACGCCTGTCCGGGCGGGGCGGCGCCGTACGCCTGCTGCGCGGGCAGGTCTCCACCGGGCTGACCGGGGACCCCCCCCGGGCACAGCCGCGGACGGTCCGGGTGTGCCCGAGCCATAGGCAGGCGGCACTGGCAGCAGGCCTGGGTATCCACCGACTTGACCAGGAATGTCTGCGGCGGGCGGTACTCCGGAGTCGCCGCCTGCGCCCAGCCCGAGCGCGGGCACAGAGGGTTCCGGCGTGATGTCACCGGGCAGCGAGTGGCCTGTGCCGTACAGAACCGTCGCCGGGGCGGAGACCTGGGTCGGCGAGACCGGTTCAGCTCCACCCGCATTCGGAGCATGGTCATAAAGCACGCTCACGGGCGCCGGGGTATTGCCTGGCGAGACCGGCTGAGCCGCACCCGCATTCGGATCGTGGCCGGATGGATGGCTCATGCGTTGTCCCCCGTGTTCGCGCGGATCGTCAGTTGTACGGGTACGGAGGGTACGCGGGCTGACGGCCTGCGCGGATCCAGCGGCCGGTGGACGGGGCTGCGGCCATGACAAGGATCAGCAGGGGAATCGCTCCGACGATGACGGCGCCGACAAGTGTGGCCGGAGTGGTTTCGTAGCCGGTTTCCGCACTGTTTTCCACAATCGCTGCTCCCGCTGACAATCCGATGCCGATCAGGCTGATCGAAGCAAGGAGGATGAGGAGCACCCGGCCCGCGGTCTTGCGCCGGAACAGCAGGATGGAGCCGAGCAGCAACAGCAGAGCTGGGGCTGAGCCGATCGCGAGGCCGATCGCCACTTCCTCGCGGCCCGCTTCGTCCCGAGCGCTCGTTGCGTCGGTGCTCAGCAGAATCGCCAAGCCGATGCCGAGGCCACCCAGGGAGATCAACGACAGCAGCAGTGCGATCACCGCGGCGGTGATCGCGGTTCCGCCGCCGGCGCGCGACTGACCGTAGCCGGGGTACGGCGCTGCACCGTAACCCGGTGCACCGTAACCATATTCGTAGCCCGGGGCCGGATAGGACTGGGCGCCATAGGCCGGTGCGTCGTACGGCTGCGCGGGGTAGCCCTGCTGCTGGGCGTAAGGATCTGCGCCGTAGCCGGGTTGCGCGTAGCCGCCCGCGTACGGGTCGTTGCCCTGTTGCGGGCCGTACGGATACCCCATTGCGAATCCCCCTCGTGAAAGCCGTCTTCAACACCTGCGCGGGCGCGACCGGCGTGCCAGCGCCGCTGTCCGACGCTGACCTGCCGAAACTATACGTTCGGTCCGACAACCGTTTCCGGGCGAGCGAGCGTGTACGCCGCCGTCCACGGCAGGGCCGCTGGCAGCAGCACCAGCGCGCCGAGAACGACGGCGGCCAGCGCGGCCGCCCAGCTGTGGTTCACGATCGCCGTCACGGCACCGGGTACCCCACCGAAGCCGATCAGAATCGAACGGATCACCGGCTCCTCGGCGAACCAGTGGATGCCGTACTCGGAGTCGTAGTTCACGAGCGTGGCCAGCAGGCCGAGCACACCGAGGCCGACCTGCGCGCCCGCCGCGACGATGAGCATCCACCGGCCGGTCTGGTCGCGCCGCGCGAGCAGCAGCCCGCCGTAGCCGAACACGAATGCCGACACCAGCGCGCCGAGCGTGGTGAACAGGGTCAGCGAGTCGTCGAGCCGGTCGGGATCGGCGAAAAAGGCGCGCACGAGAATCACGGCCCCGAGCAGATTCGCGGCGGCGGCCATGGCGGCGCAGCACACGGCGGTAATCGCCGTCACCTCACCGATTGTCGACTTCGTTTCCTGCACGACCATGCTCAAAACCTATCCCGTGCCGTGCCGGCGCGTGATGGTCCAGCGCCGCGTCGGCTCACTCAGGCTGAGCGCGAGGATCGCCACATTGAGCGCGAGCCAGAAATCCAGCGGCCCCAACCGCCACCCGTGACTCGACCCGTTGAGCACGATGACCAGCAACGTCGCCCCGGCCATCACCGCGGACATGCTGAGCAGCACGCGCCTGCCCAGCATCCGCCGCCGCAACAACAGCACCGCCCCGAGCAGGTAGACCACCCCGAGCCCGCCCACGATCCCCGCCCCCACGTAATCGAGCTCGATCTCGCGTCCGAGCGCCAGCACCACCGCCGTCGCCGTGCCGACGATGATCCCCGCACCACCGACCAGCACCCCGAGCCATCCCGCGACCATCGCGGTCACCCCGCGAGAAGGCCGCTCCGGCCGCACCTGATCCACCACTGTCCCCGCTACTTGTCGACGTCGCCGTCAGTTATACGGCGGAACGGCCGATCGAGTGCGGTCGAACGGTGCAACCAGACCGGACGCCGTTCGTGGCGGCGTGATCGGGCGACCCGCGATCACCGATCGCGAACCACCATGCGGTACCAGACGGGACCCGCGTCAGGCCAGCGTCGGATACTGCCGGGCTCAGCGGACACCAGTTCCCAGTAGGGGCCGAAGTCGTTGTCGATCTGCTCCCGGGTGATGCTCTGCGGACCTTTGGTGAAGCCGTACAGGTACAGCGTCGCCTGTGGCGCCGCGATGCCGGCCACAGCCTTCGCGTACGCCGACTTCGCGCTGTTGCGCAGGTTGTGCGCGCATCCGAAGTCCAGCAGGAACTCGAACCGTCGCTCGGCGAGATCCAGCGGCATGTCCAGGATGTCCGCCTCGATGTACCGCACAGCCACTCCGGCTTCCGCGGTGCGGTCCCTGGCGTGCTTGAGCGCTTGCGCCGAAATGTCAACGCCGGTCACGTCCCACCCCTGCCGGGCGAGGTAGATCGACTTGGTCCCGGCACCACAACCGAGATCGGCGGCTCTACCGGGCGGAAGGGCGGACGGTCCTTCGATCAGGTCGACCAGCTCGTCCATCGGCTTGCCGAGATCCCACGGCGATATGCCGAGCCGGTACGCCGTGTCATACAGAAACGACACGACTTTGGAGGCACGTTCAGTAACCATTGTTCAGCTTCCCTGTCTGCCGCGGAATTTCTATCCCGCAAGCTTTGGTGGATTTTGCGCAGTCGGAGCGAACAACGGTGTGCCGAAAAGATCCGAACGGCTCGGCAGGTTCAGCTTCCGAAGGATCGATGCCACATGATTCTTGACGGTATTCGGGCTGATAGAAAGCAGGTAGCTGATCTGGCGGTTGGTGTGCCGCATCGATACCAGCTCGACAATCTGACGTTCTCGCGGGGTGAGTTTCGCGGCGAGCCCGAATCCTGATTGATAATTATCCGGCGCCGCGGCGGACATCACCCACACCCGCGCACCATTCAATGTGGCTTCCACCGACCGGGACAGCTGCTCCGGTGTTTCAGCCGAATAGACGAAACTATCAACGCCCCACGCCGAGGCCAGGCTGAGATCTCGGTATTCGGCGGCTTCAGAAAAGGCTAGGATTTTCGATTCAGGGCAACATCGTTTGAACTCCCGACAGTATTCGAGGCTGGAAGTCATGCGTTCGTTGAATAGATCGACAATGAGCAGATCGATGGCGGAAAACGCGAGCTCCGCCGACTTCAACTTATTCAGATCGATCTCGGAGGTTTCTAATTCATACGTATCCGATAGTGCGGCAACGATCCCCAATGAAGTCACTGGCGGCACGCCGACGATCAGTATGGTCTTCAACCTAGGCCTCCCCACTACCTAAGGCTTGGACAGCGCCCGACCTACATGTCTCACCGCGTGTCCGCACGCAAAATCGCTTCAACCGCACGCTACACACGACCGATGTAGGTGTCAATCATGGTGTCCCGCAACATGATTGACCGCAGAGCGGTTATCCATCCGCCATCGTCAAAACAGACCGGTCCGTAGGTGATCAGCATGAGCACACTCCAGCCGACATCGCCGCCGGTGAAATCCCGCGCGGGCGTGCTGGTCCCGGCAATTTGTTCAGCGCCGCGAAACATGAACAATTCGCCCACCGGAGGCCGGGGATTCCGCCAGTCGGTAGCGCACGCACAGCTCGCTGTGCGACATGTCGACGACAGACGTGAAGCCGATCTCCTGCGCCACCCGTTCAACCTGGTCGTCGGTGAGAAATGTCACCCACGGCTCCCGGAGGTCGGCGAGAAATTCTGTGAGCGCAGCGACTCGCTCCTGCCCGTCGGGTGGAATCCGTTCGATCGGCTCGTTGTAGTCGAAAACCAGGTCGACCGCGGCGCGCTGATCCACGATGTACCGCAAGGTCGCCCGTATCGAATCCAGAGTCAGATAGGGCACGACCCCGAGCCAGATATAGAACGCCGGAGCGTGTCTATCGAAACCAGCGGAACTCAGCACGTCGTGGAGCGAATCAGTCGCGAAATCTATCGGCGCGAACCGTACATTGTCAGGTTCACGGATTCCGGCGGCGGCGAGTCGCCGGCGTTTCCAGTGCTGCGTAGGGTGCTGATCCAGTTCCCAAATGGTGCACCCCGGCAAATCGGCGCGGTAGGCCAACGTGTCGATTCCCGCCCCGAGCAGGACAACCTGCGCGGTGCCGGACGAAACCGCTTCTTTCAGCGCATCCTCCGCGAACCGCTGGCGGCCCGCGATGAACAGCCGCGCATCGCTGGGAAACAGCGTTTCGATGCGCAGGCGGTCCGCGAAGTCGTTCTCCGACATTCCGACCACGGCCAGTGCCAGCGGATCGGTGAACACCCCGGCCCCGTCCACGACCTGATGCGCCGCGCGGGCGACCGCCGCACCGATCGCGGTCCGGCTTGGTCCGACCGCTCGGCGGTCCTGGCCGGGGGCCGGTTCACCAGCGAACGACGAGTGACCGCGGTCCATAGATGAACTCCTCCTCACGCATCTCGATGTCAGCCGGGGCCTCGACCAGGGCGAGGCCGGGCAGGCGGTCGAAGAGGACGTGCAGGAACTCGTCCAACTCGATGCGCGCGAGATGCGCACCGAGACAGCGGTGTATCCCGTAACCGAACCCCAGGTGCCCCGCCACGTCGGCGCGTCGGAAATCCAGCACATCCGGGTCGCGGAACGCCGCCGGGTCGCGATTCGCCGCGAGTAGCGACACAGCGACCGTCTCGCCCGCGCGAATCGTCACACCGGCCAGCTCGACGTCGGTGGTCGCGGTACGAGGGGGCATCACCACCTGCGAGACGCTGAGGTAACGCACCAACTCGTCGATCGCCGAGCCGCCTGCCCTTCTCGCCTCACGGTACGCGCGCAGTGCGGCCGGATTCTCCAGCAGCACCATCACCGCTGACAGCATCATGTTGGCAGAGGTCTCGGTACCACCGATGATCAGCATCATCCCGATGTTCGCCAGTTCCGCGTCGCCGAGTTCACCCGCCTGAGCCAACCGGCCCAGCAGGTCGTCGGAGTGCTCGACGCGCCTGCGCCGCACGAGATCTTCCAGATAGCGGATGGTGTCCAGGTAGATACCGATGGCGTCTTCGGGGCCGAGGTCCTCGATTTCGGACGGGCTCGTGAACCGGCGTTCATCCGCGGGTATGCCGAGGAGAGTCGCGATGGTGCCGAAGGCGATCGGATGGGCCGATGCCGCTCCGAGGTCCGCGGTTCCCGCATGCTCGGCCAGCATCGCGTCGATGTGCTCGGTCACGAGCCCGCGCACGGCGGGACGTAGTGCTTCCATTCGCTGACGTGTGCACAGCGCCGACAGGATCCGCCGGTATCGGCTGTGTTCGGGCGGGTCGAGACTCGACAGCTGTCCGGGTACCGCCGGGGGCAGCGCGGGGGCAGCGCCAGGTGGTGCCAGCGGGATATGTTGCAGGTCAGGGCGCGAGCTGAACGCCGGATCGGTCAGCACTAGACGCGCCAGTTCGTGATTCGCGACCAGCCAGCCCTGATGCCCGTCCGGGAAGGTCATCCTGGAAATGGGTTCGGTGCGCTGCAATTCGCTCAGCTCGGCAGGCACCGCGAAGGGGCAACCGTGCGGGCGCTGTGTCGGCAACGCGTAGACAGAGCCCCCGAGTTCGTTCGTCGACATCTTGTTGCATCCTTCGGCCGGGCTGAATTCGGAAGTTCCGCAGGACCGAGGGCGCCGAACGACGAAACATCGCGTTCGGCGCCCCCGGCTACCGCTCCTAGGTGCAGCAGGAGCAGATGCAAACACAGCTCGTGCAGGAGGCGCCGGCCTCGGTCATGCCGTGCCCGTCGGTGAGCGACTCGATCGGCAGCGAGCCACCGTCGAGCTGGAACACCTCCATCGGGAGCTGCTCAAAACTCCGTCGGAAATCATCGGAATTTGCGCCGTGTGCGCTCATGGCCATTTCCTTTCCGCGTGGACTTACACGCAGAATTGATCCTGCCAGCACCGAATATGGCCCGCAATGACGATCAGCCGACTACTTCCGGGCCAGGCGGCATGGTAATTCATAGTCCGTCCTGGACTATTGTCCATCACATATTCAGCCGATACGGTGACTGCGGGCCTGTCAGCGTAAGTCGATATCGACGTGGACTTTTCCTGACCGATTGAGGGGATGAGTGGATGCCGGAGATCAGTTCTCCCGAACCGTTGCCGGTCGATCGCCGAGCCGGCTGCCCGTTCGACCCGCCTTCGAGACTTTCCGAGCTGCAAGCATCGGGACCGATTGTGCGCACCGTGCACCAGGACGGCCACGTCGGATGGTTGATCACCAGCCATCGACTGGCTCGGGAGATGCTCGTAGACGACCGCTTCAGCGCCCGGTCCGACCTGCGGCGCTCCGCCGTCGGCGAATCCAGCGGCGCACTCATGGCACCGCCGCTACCTGGCCAGTTCATCAGCATGGACCGTCCGGAACACACCCGCTACCGCCGGTTGCTGACCAAGTACTTCACCAGCAATCGGCTCGACCAGATGACACCGTGGATCAACGATCTGGTCGCCGCCCAACTCGACATCCTGGTCCGCACGGCAACGCCGGCCGATCTGGTCGCCCAGTTCGCCATGCCGATCCCGTCGATGGCCATCTGCGAGTTGCTCGGTGTGCCGGGTAACCACCGCGAATTGGTCCAGCAGATAAACTACGGCTATTCGATGGCCGATTCCGTCGACGAGCGCAACGGCTATATTTCGCGCCTCTACGGATATCTTTCCCAGCTGATCAAATATAAACGACTGTCAACCGGATCCGATCTGCTCG
The DNA here is from genome assembly GCF_053608285.1 of Nocardia sp. NPDC055053. Classification (NCBI taxonomy): domain Bacteria; kingdom Bacillati; phylum Actinomycetota; class Actinomycetes; order Mycobacteriales; family Nocardiaceae; genus Nocardia; species Nocardia sp. NPDC055053. Next base: position 116,313 of record NZ_JBSGVD010000013.1, read on the forward strand.
TCGAAATAATCGCCGACAATCCCGAACTCACCGACGAAGAACTGCTCCAGCTCACCCTCGGACTCGTACTCGGCGGACATGAAACCACCGCGAATATGATCTCACTCGGCGTTTTCGCGTTACTGGAGCACCCGGACCAGCTCCACGCGATGATCGCGGATCCGGCCAACGACCACACCGCCGTCAGCGAATTGCTCCGGTATCTCACCGTGACGCATATCGGACTCCCCTATCGGGCCGCGCTGGAGGATGTCGACCTCGGCGGAGCAGAAGTACGCAAAGGCGATACTGTCACCGTCGCGCTGCCGGCCGCCAACCGCGATCGGGACGCTTTCACTACGCCGGACGACTTGGATGTCCGCCGCACCGCGGCCCGTGGTCACCTCGCGTTCGGACACGGCGCGCACCGCTGCCTCGGCCAGCATCTCGCCGAGCTCGAACTGCGCATCGCCTACCGGCAACTCTTCGAGAGGCTGCCGAGCCTACGACTCGCGGTGGATGCCACCCAGGTACCGATGCGAACCTTCGCGACGATCTACGGGCCACGCACACTGCCGGTCACCTGGGACGCCGACATGGCCGGACCACAGGAATTCCCGAGCGAGGTCGCTTCGTGAAGCTCGCGACGGGAGGGCACGTCGAAGCGCCGGTGGTGTTGCGAGTCGCCGGGCTCCCCGCGTCGCATCTGCATCGGCTCCGGTTCACCCACACCTGCGCTGGAGTCGACGCGATACTCGCGCGCCTGGACGAGCTGGAGCTGGCGGGCGCGTCGATCGCCGATGCCCTGTATCCGGTGATCGGGGGACTCGACGGTGTGCGGAAGTCCCGTGTGGTCGGGCTGCGCCGCGCGATCTTCCAAGGACGCAGGCCGAGCACGCACGAGTGGAACGGCGACATCGCCGCGGGCCTGCCATCCGAGCTCGCTGTGCGCATAGAACAGTGGGTGGCCTCGCGTGAGCAGCTGAAACAAGCGCGCATCGAGCTGGCATCGACGCTGGCCGCCGAATCGCAAGCCCATCTCGGACTGCTCAAAAGCAGCGTGGGCGACAAGATGTTCGTGCGCGCACTGTCGCGTTCGAGCCCCGTGCTGTCGGCGGAGCTGGACAAGTGGCTCACGGGAGATCGCACTCCGAAGTCTCGTGTCGTCTTGCAGCTGATCCGCTACCTCTCGCGAGCGGTAGCGAAAACGAGCCCGTTCAGTACCTACACCTACAGCGGCCTCGGGAGCTGGCGCGACGATGACATCCCGATCCGCTTCACTTCGCTCTCACCACAGGTGACCGGCAGGACCGAACTCAACGGTCTCGCCGTGCAATGGATCGTCAGGGCGCTCGTGCAGCGAACGGGCCGGAGCGAAACGCTCCCCCTGCGATTGAACCCCAGCCTCACCCTGACCGACGGCGTGTACAGCTTCCTCGGCCCGCCACCCGGCGAATCCCTTGTTTCGGTGCCGGCGAACGAGGTCATGCGCGCCGGCGTCGCCGCGTTCGACGGCCGGAGATCGATATCGGCCGAGGAGTTCCTCACGCGCCTGTCCGGATCGCTCGGAGACGGCGAGGCAGCCCAGCGACGCCTGCGAGACCTCCTCGCCATCGGCGTCCTGGAACAGCCGATGCCCATTCCGGACATGTCGGATGATCCGTTCGGACAGCTGGCGCAGTGGCTCGACCTGGACGGGAGCGAGACCGCGACGCGGCTCGCCGCGCTGGCGGCAGGTGTGAGCAGAAAAGTCGGCTCGCCCGCACCGGTCGACGACCTGGCCGCATTCCGCGGATACTGCGACGACCTCGTCGCCGAACTGCGCGCACTCGGTGCCGCGGCCGGTCTACCCGGCGAATTCGCCGATGACGCGACGACACTCGTACACGACAACGCGGTGGTCGAGGAACCCATCGCCCACCTCGGCGGCGAGGCGTGGCGGCCTGCGCTGGAGGACCTGGATGTCGTGCGGTCCGTGCTGCCCGTCCTCGACCCGGCGCTGCCCCTGCGACTTGTCGTCGCCGAGTTCTTCGAACGCGGCTGGGGCTCGACGGCGAAAGTTCCGTTCCTCAGCTTCCATCGAGCGATCGCGGCGACGCTGGCGATGGCCGCGCGCGGCGAGGCAGATGCCCTCGGACAGGAGATTCGCGGCCTGATCGGCGCGCAGGCATCGCCGCTGCCAATCCTCGACGCCAGTGTGGTGCCGCGCGTTCGGGAGCTCGGCCGCGTCCAGGCAACGCTGCGCGAGACCTTCGCCGGCATGGCATCCGATCACACCGTCCGCTGGGCACAGCCGGATGACATTCGGCAGCTGATCGCCGCGGCGCCGGCCTGGTGTCAGCGCACACCGAGTTCGATCGGGTGCTATCTCCAGGTTCTGACCGACGGACCCCTCCGGCTCGTCGTGAACGCCATTCACGGCGGCCACGGCCGCGGGCGCGCCCGCCTGCAGGCGATCATGGGCCGGGCGTACACCGGTGCGGAGGTACCGAGCGCACCGGTCCGTCACTCGGAGACAACCCTGGCCGAACTCGGTGGCATGTTCGGTTTCACTCCCAATATCCGGGTCAAGAGCACCGTGGCCGAGATCGAATACCCTTTCACGGCCAGTGCCCGCCCCGAACGCGATCAAATCCCGCTGGGAGACCTGGTGGTCGGCATGGACACCGACACCGGGATGCTCACGGTGTCACGCACATCGGGCGAATCCGTTCACCCCCTGCATCTGGGCATGATGGCCGACGGACTGCTGCCGCCTGCCGCGCGACTCCTTGTTCAGCTGTTCGGTGAGTCCTACTACATCCATCCGAGCCAGCCGGTGCTCGTGGCGCCGGAGTCGATGGTGATTCCGGACCAGGTCCTGCTCCAGCCCAGGTTGGAGATCGGCGACGTAGTTCTGCAACGAGCGCGCTGGGTCGCCCCGGCGCAACTGGTTCCGAGCAGGTCAGCCGGAACCACGGACTCGGAGTACCTGGTCGAGCTCGTGGATTGGTTGCGTACCAATGGGATTCCGATGACCTGCTTCGTCCGAAAGTGGTCGGCCGACCTCCGCACCACCTCGGGCCGGATCGAGGGGTGGGTAGCGGACAGGTCTCGCAAGCCGGTCTACGTCGACTTCGCGAACTGGTTCCTCGTCGAGGTCTTCGAACGGATGACGCATGCTCCGGGGCCGGTGGTGATCTTCGAGGAGGCGCTTCCGGAAGTGGGCGAGTCGCCGGGACCGGACCGGGCGGACCCCGCCGTCGTCGAGCTTCTTCTCGAATTGTCCGGACAGGAGATCACCTATGGTGAATGAAGTTGTCGCCGAGCGTGATTGGATCAGCGCGCACGCGTTCTACCACGGCGACATCGACCGGCTGGTCGGCGATGTCGTCGCGCCGCTACGGGCCCGATTCGACAACGAAAACCAAGTCACCAGCAGCTTCTTCCTCCGGTATTGGGACGGCGGGCCGCACCTGCGCCTGCGCGTGCTTCCCGCGGCCAGGAGCGAGCGAGCGGCGGTCGAGGCGGCGATCGCCGACGCTTTCGGCGGGTTCTTCGAACGGTCGCCCGCCGCGGACGTTCTCACGGCGGCGGACTACGCGCGAATGGCGCCGCGGCTGGCCGCGGGCGAAGGTTTGGCGGAGTACCACACCGCGTTGTGCGCCAACAACACTCTGGTGTTCAGCACCTATCGTCGTGAGCACGACCGCTACGGTGACGGCGCCTCGATTCAGGCCGTCGAGCACCACTTCGCCGAATCCAGCACGGTCGCCGAGCACCTGATCGAGAGTGCCGCCGGGGGGCGAACCCGGCTGGCGGTGGCGACCGCGGCGATTGCGCTCGGCTGGTACGCGGCGTTCCCCGATCCCGTGGAACTCGACGGCAAACTCGTTGCGGCGCCGGGCATCCCGAGCGCTGCCGAGCAGGTGTGGAATCCGCAGTCACTCGCACCGCTGGTGGCGAAGATGCGATCACTCGCCGTCGATACCGGAAGCCGGAAACCGGTCGGTCCACTTCCGCGCTGGGGACGGAGTGTGGCGGCGCTGGCCGGACGGCTCCGCACGGAGCGGGCCGCGGCGAAGCTTCCCGCGCAACCGCTCGGCTGGACGGGCCCCGGCGCGGTTCGTTCGGGGCCGGATGCCGATCCGGTGCTGACGGTTGTCGACATGTGTATCCACCTGCTGTGCAACCGGATCGGGGTTGGTCCGGTCGCGGAGTCCGCCCTGCGGTCCGCGGCGATCGCGGCGATCGCCGACGACATCCGCGGTGCCGGGCAGCCGATGAAAGGGGCATCGTGACACCACCGGCCCAGGAACTCATCCTGTCGCTTCGACCCGGAGTCTCACTCGTCGACGATGTAGCGGCCGGTGAGCTGCATCTGCTCCACCGTGGGGTCTGGCGATACAACCAAGCCTTCTCGCATCCCGACGCCGACTACCGCCGCATCCTGCGGGAACTGTCGGCGGATGCGGGAATTTCCTGGCCACGACCTGAGGTGACCGGCGACGAGAGCGCGTTCATCGAATCACTGGTTGCCGGAGGCTGGCTGACGCTGACAATCCGCTCCGGCGATCAGCCGCACTACACGCTCCGCCCACTGCGCGATCTTCCCATCGAGTGCTTGGACGGCTCGGCCGATCGTGAGCCGGACATGGGCGACGTTCGCCTGTCGAGGTTCGTGGTCGTTCGATCGGAAGGTGACGGCGTTCTCGTCGAATCACCGTTGGCCGCCGCGCAGATATTCGTCCATCGGCCCGCGGTCGCCGGCTCGGTCGGCGCACTGCTCGCCGGTGCGCCCGCGACCGGCGGTGGCGAATTGCCACCAGGGATCAACGACCGGTTGATCCGCGACCTCGCGGCCCTCGGCATGCTGGCCGGTGGCACCGGCGAGGACAGCGCGGTAGACGTTCGCCAGTGGGCGCCACAGGATCTCTTGTTCCATCGGCACAGTCGCCAGGGGAACGGCGGGTACGACAACGTCGGTTTCGGCCGCACGGGGTGGGGCAAAGCACTCGGCCAGGCGGAGCCTGCCCGCCGGGTCCGGCATGCCGGTGCGGCGGTGACGCTGCCCGATCCCGACATCAAGTCGTTGTGCGCGACGGATATCCCGCTGGCACAGGCGATGGAGGAGCGGCGCTCGCATCGGGATTTCGACGACGACCACCCGATTCGGCTCGAACAGATCTCCGAACTCCTGTTCCGCTCCGTGCGGGCCCGTTCGGAGTATCTCCTCGACGACACCGAGTGCCTGAGTGTGCCGTATCCGTCCGGTGGAGCGGTGTACGAACTGGAGACCTATCTGGTGGTGCGCGTCGCCGACGGCTTGGAACCGGGCTTCTATCACTATGAGCGCCACGACCACCAGCTACGCAGGCTCGCTGGTAGCACGGCACAGGCAGATCAGATACTGCGCACCGCGGCGGCGGCCGGCGCGGTACGTCGACCGCCGCAAGCCGTCATCGTCATCACCGCGCGCTTCGGGCGTCTGCTCCGTACCTACGAGGGTGTGCCGTACGCGTTGATCCTCAAACATGTCGGCGCGCTGTATCAGACCCTGTATCTCGCGGCGACCGCGGCGGGCATCGGCATCTGCGGGCTCGGCGCGGGCGACTCGTCCACGTTCGAGGATGCGGTCGGCTTGGACTTCACCAGCGAAGGCAGCGTGGGAGAACTCATGATCGGAAGTCTCGGAGAGCAGAGGGCGGACACGTGGGACTGACACTGGACCAGGACGCGTACTTCGCCGAAACCACTTCCGGGACTCATATTCTCGCGCCTTCCGGGGAGGTGACGATCACCGGCCGCACGCCGTACCGGATGCTGGAAGCGCTGGCGCCACATCTCGACGGTTCGCACACCTTGACCGAAGTGTGCGACTGGCTACCCGACGGGCACCGTGATGCGGTGCGGAAACTCGTCGACGGATTGGTCGAGCGGCGAGTCATCCACCTCGACGAATCCAGCGGCGACATCGAAGGCGACGGCGCGGCCCCGCACGGTCTGGGGAACAGCATCCTCGTCGTCGGCGGCCCGGAGTTCTGCCACGCGGTCGCACAGGTGGTCGCCACGGTGGGCGTCGTGTCTGTCGCCTGCGTGAGCACGTCTGCGCCACAGGCAGAACTACCTGATGTCGACTGGACGGTCACCGACAATCCGTGGGAGCCCGCATCGATCGCGAAAGCCATCCGGAATTCGCAAGCCACGAACGCATTCGGACAGGTCTCGCTGCCCGACGCACCGGATGCGGATGAATGCTTTCGCATGTTCCGATCAGCGGGGGTTCCACTGGCTGTCTCGCTCCTCGCGGACTCCGGAATCTGGCTCGCGCGCGATGCGCGGGAATCCTCGTCGGAGCACATCGCGTCGGTGTTCCTACGCGTGCAGTCGACCTCGAGACAGGATCCGAACAGGCACACCACCTCCGCGATGCGGCCCAGCTCCCTGCTCTCCCGCAACATCGCCGCCCAGCTGGTGACCGAGGTGACCGGACACGACGCCGAGTCCCGGCTGACCGCGCGCACCGCGCGGATCGACCCGATGACCGGAGCTACCGAACTGGTCAACGCGATCGCGCACCCCTTCGCATCCAGCCCCGACGGGCCGACCACCGAAGGTTGCGCAGCGCGCATCGCGGAACTTCGAGCTGCCGGGCGGTTGAGCGATTCCGAATTCTCCCAGCGCGCAGCATCGTTGCGCGGTGATGCGATCGGCTTGTTCGGCGATATCGACGAGCACGACTACTCCCAGATACCGCTGCGAATGTGTACCACCCGGGTGTCGGATCCGATGGGTTTGTTGCGCAGGCGCAACCAGCAACAGCTCACCGTCGCCGGTTGGGGACGCGATGTCGCGACCGCGAGATATCGCACAGCGGCCAGTGCGCTCGAGTCCTATCTGTCGCTCGCTGTCGACCCGCGCAGGCTCGTTACCCAGGGCTGGCCCGCGGAACTACGGGCCAATCGCGCGGCGGCATTGGACGCGCTGTGGTCGGGAACAGTCACGGCGGAGGCATTCGGCTACCACCTGATCGACGGCGATGTCGTCACTGTCGATGTTCGTACCGTGTTCCCCGTCCTGGATCGCGCCATCGACGGGTATCGAACACCACCGGGTGTGGCATTCGGCTACAGCTGGGACGACGCGGTGCGGACCGGTCTGCTCCGCTACTGCCGAAGTCTCGCGCTGACCGGCTTGCGGTCCGGCACCGCGACCGCCGTCGCGGTCTCCCCATCGGAGCTCAGGTCGATACCGGAAGCGGAAAAGCTGATCGCCTTGATCAATTTGCTCGGTGCGGATCCGGCTGTCATGGCGATATCCGGTCGAGTCGCCGTACCGACCTTCGCTTGCCGAGTGGGCACGGAGCTGGTGTCGATCGCCTGCGCGCAGAACCCGGCGGAAGCGATCATCGCCGCGCTGACCACGGTTCTGCACACCTGCCAAGCGCGGTCGGATCGCCATTTCGACTATGCCCCAACATCATTGGGTGAGCTTCCGGAAGCGGCGGTAGTGACCGAGACGCTTCGGGGCGGCCTGGTGAACACCGCGTCATCCGGCGATCTTCTCGACACCCTCCATCGCGCCGGCCACGACATCGTCGTGGTTCCACTCGATCACGACACCTTCGTCGCCGGGCTGCTGCCGTTCGTCGTGCACGTGATCGGCTCCGAGAGATAGGCGGCACCAAATGACCGGAAAGACACTCGGGATCATCGGCAGCGGCGACATCGCGCGGGCGATTCGCGACCGGGTCGGCAATACGCAAACGATCTCCTTGGACGCCCCCGACCAGCTTGCCGCCTGCTCCGCGGTGGTGAGTGTGACCGATTGCTGGGATACCAGCGCACACGACCTCGTTCGAGCCGCCGCACAAACGGCACAGGTGCCTTGGCTGCCGATCCACACCGAGATCTCACGTGCCGTCGTCGGACCACTGGAAATCACCGGGACGCCGGGCTGCGGCACGTGCACCGAGACCCGCCGGCGCCGCACCCGGAAGGACCCGTCCGGCTGGGACGCTGTGCGCGAGCGCAATTCGAAGGAACTCGCGACAGTGCCTCCGCGAGCTTTGACCGCACTGGCAGCGGAATTCGTCGCCGAACTGGTCGACGACGAATGGCGACGACTCACCGACGCCGAGCCGATGCGGATTCACCGCGGCATCGTGATCGTCGAGCTGGCCGACCTGTCCTTCACCACGCATTCGTTCCTGCCGGATCCCCTGTGTTCCACGTGCGGGAGCCTGCGGCCGGACGACCCGGAACTGGCGGCGGTCACGATCGGTGCCGTCACCAAACTCGCACCGAAGACATATCGCGTCCGGGATGTACACCACGAATTCGACGCACTACGCGCGCTGTACGTTGACGCCGAGTGCGGACTCATCAGGGAGTTCAGCCGCGGCAACGAAGGCGGTCTCGCTGTCGCCGCGGCCCCTTTCGGTCTCCGGGGCGGAGGGATCGAACGGGGCTGGGGACGGACGGCCAACTACCGCTCGAGCGAGCTCATCGCACTGCTCGAGGCGCTGGAGCGGCATGGTGGCTTGTATCCGGGGGGTAAGCGGACGGTTGTCCGATCCAGCTTCCGCCAGATCGCTTCCGAGGCCGTCGACCCGCGTCAGCTGGCCCTGCATCCCGCGGAAAGCTATCGCAGGCCGGACTTCGGCTTCGAGCAATTCGACGACACCCGGGTGTACCCGTGGGTCTGGGGATATTCGTTCACGCGCCAGGCTCCGATCCTCGTGCCCGAGTCCTACGCCTACTACCGGGCACCGCGACGCGATGAGGACCCGAGGCCGTTCCTGTACGAGATCTCGAACGGCTGCGCGCTGGGCGGCTGCCTCGAGGAGGCGATTCTCTACGGGATCCTGGAAACGATCGAACGTGACGCGTTCCTGATGACCTGGTACGCGCGGCTCCCGGTACCGCGCATCGATCCAGCCGGGAGCTCGCGGGAGACCGCCGTCCTGCATCGCGTCATCGAAGACGAGTCGGGATACGACGTGACGCTCTTCGACACCACGATGGAGCACGGAATCCCCAGCGTCTGGGCAATGGCCGTGTCGCCGACGGACGATCCGGAACTGCCCAAAGTCGTGTGCGCGGCGGGATCACATCTCGATCCCGACCAAGCGCAGCGCAGTGCGTTGAACGAGCTCGGGCCGATTCTCGCCGGGATGGTGCGTGGCTACCGCAACGAACGAGAACGAGCCGCCGAGATGGCGGCCGATCCCGACGCGGTCAGGGCGATGTCGGATCATTCGATCCTCTACGGCAACCACACCGTGTTCGATCGCTTCGCGTTTCTTCGTCAGGCGGGCGCCACCGACCGCGTCCCGCCGATCGAGCTGCCGGAAACCGACGATCTCGGTGTGGACCTCCGCACTGTCATCGACCGGCTCGCGCGGCACGGCCTCGATGTGATCGTGGTCGACCAGACAACGCCGGAGCATCGCGCCGGCGGTCTGGCCTGCGTCAAGGTGATCATCCCCGGAACCCTGCCGATGACATTCGGCCACCGATTCCGGCGCGTCGACGGAGTGCCACGCCTGCTGAAGATGCCGGTGTTGCTCGGTCACGCCACACACGACCTGGAACCAGACGAGCTCAATCCGCATCCGCACCCCTTTCCCTGACGGTCCTAGGACGCCACCTCGGTACTCAGCCCGTCGAACATCGCCGTGATGTCGAGGTATTCGCCGGAGCGCAGCCTGCGCATCGCGTCCTCTACGGCGCTGATCTGCCGATCGATGCGGCTCCGCTCGGCTCCGAGGAGGTCGAGCTGGCGCCGCAGCGTCGACTCCATCACCACCGGTTCGGCAGCCAGCGCCTCCTTGATGGTGTTCAGGTCTGTACCGAGGTGACGCAGGACAAGAATCCGATGGAGAACCAGCACCCGCTCCGCGTCGTAGTAGCGCAGCCCGTTGGGGCCTGTCCTGCTCGGTTCGAGCAAGCCGATGTGCGCGTAATGGCGCAGAGTTCGGCTGGTCACGCCAGCCTTTTTAGACAGTTCCTTGATCGACCACTCGTAGGTCACCGACACTTTCGACGGCTGCTCTCTCCCCATACCTTCGCATGATGCCAGTTGACGTAACGTCAAGTGCAACAAGGGAGTTCGACACCACACGCGCGGCAACGCGATTGACTCACCCATCTTCCTGCGGTAGCTTTGATCGTGCTCGACGAGCTATTACGTCGGCTGATCCAGCATGATCAGGAGGGGAGTGCGGTTCCGGTTCCACCGGATTTGGGCGTGTTGTCGGCGAATGCTGGATCGATATGCGATTACAGCTGACGTCTTCGATAATTTGGCATACCTGATTTCTCATCGGAATGGCCGTCGGCAAGGTCGTACGCAACCCCAGCCAGTTTCCGCAGTTTAGTCATGCGCGGCAAACCATGGTCGACACAAACCCGGCCAGCGGTACGCGGTATCGACGACCCAAGAATGGAAAGGACTAACCGATGCCTCCGAAGAAGAAAAAGGTCAGCATCCAGGTCACACTGAACCTCGAGGCCGGCAATGCCGCCATGGTCGACCTCGGCAAGATGCTCGGCCCGACAGGCGCCAAGACGATCGATATCAAGAAGGAGTACGACGCCGCGACCGCGGCTCAGCGCGGCGAGGTCATTCCGGCTGTCATCACGGTCTTCGAAGACCGCAGCTACGAGATGACGCTGAAGACACCGCCGACCTCGTTCCTCATTCGCAGAGCCCTCGGCGTACAGTCCGGCTCCAGCCGACCCGGCTCCACTACCGCCGGCGTCCTGACCAGCAGCCAGCTGAAGTCGATCGCGCAACGCAAACTGACCGATCTGAACACCGTGTCACTGGAGGCGGCGATGAAATCCGTCGCGGGCACCGCACGTTCGATGGGCGTCAAGGTCGAAAGCTAGCCCGTCCGAGGCAAATTTCAGAATTCGGCACGGGGGAAACAATGGATGAACTCTCACAGCGGGCCGCGGAGCTCGTTCGGGCTGCCTTGGACGGCGACGACGAGCTCGGGAACGCGGCACTGCAGTTGACGACTTCCGTCTCCGCCGATGAATTGGTCGATGTCGTTCTGGAAATGATCGGAAGCTGTGGCCGCCACCTGGCCGACCAGAATCTGTCCGAAGCGACACTCGGTTTCCACGCGTTCACGGACGACGACATGCTGGGTGTCGACGAGGTTCATCCAGCAGTCCGGGCCACCAGTCGAGCACTCTTGTGCTCGATGGACGGCGACAAGGAATCCGCCCGATTGCAGATCGATACTGCCATCCGGATGGGCCATTATCTCGAATGCGCTGCCGTTGTCACGTTGGCGGCGTCCTGGCACGCTCAGTCGACCGCGGCATTCTGGTGGCCGGCGGGTGTCGTGCGATCGGATGACGTGAAGAATTCGTAGCCTCGGCCCAACGCACCGTCGATTCACGGCGCGTTGGGCCGCCGCCGAACTATCGGCGAGTCATGCTCCGCGACACCCTTAGGTGCAGCACGAGCACGCACAAATGCACGGCGTGCAGGACGCTCCGGTCTCGATCATTCCGTGACCCTCGGTCAGCGATTCGATCGACAGTCCGGCGTCGCCCAGTTCGAAGACCTCCATCGGCAGTTCTTCGAACTTCCGATGGAATTCGTTGCGGTTGTCGTTGCTCATTGTGCACCTCCTCCCCTATTTGTTCCGTCGATTACGCTCCTAGATTCGCAAATCTATTCGGGCGGCGCATGATCCGGAACGGACTGTTCCTCGCGATGCCGAGTGGCCCGATCTAGCCCGGTTGAGACTATGGCTCCCCGGTCGGGCCGCTGTTACCTTGACTTACGTCGGTAGATCGAGGGGAGTGCACGGTGCAGAAGGACGCGACACCGCGGACGATCTCCGTGGAACGTGCCGCCGAATGCCCCTTCGATCCTCCGAAACTCATTCGAACACAGCGGGCCGGCGAATCCGTGGTACGGATTTCCCACCATGACGGCAATGCCGGGTGGATGATCACCGGCCACGCGGTGACCCGCGACTTCCTGGCCGACGAAAGATTCAGCGCTCGTTCTGATCTACGCAGATTCCCGCTCGCCGGTCCCGGTGGCGATATGCGCGTCGCGGCGTCACCCGGCCAATTCACCAACATGGATCGCCCAGATCACAGCCGGTACCATCGAGTACTCGCCAAGTATTTCACGAAGCAGCGGCTCCGCGTCCTCACTCCTGCCATCGAAGGTCTGGTGACCGACCGGATCTCGGCAATCAGAGAGCTCGGTCCACCGACAGACCTGGTCACCGCGTTCGCGATGACGATTCCGTCCCTGGCGCTCAGCGAACTGATCGGAATTCCGCCGGCGCATCGGAAATTCGTCGAACAGCTCAGCACCGGCATCACCACCAAGCCCGACACGGAAACGCGGTCCGCCGACGTGGTGAAGCTCGTCCACTACGTCGGCCGGTTGGTGCGACACCGCAGGCAGGTGCCCGGCGATGACACGCTGACCGCGTGGATGGCCGATCCCGCCGCGTTCACCGACGACGAAATGATCCAGCTCGTGGTGACCGTCATCCTCGGTGGCCACGAGACCACCTCGAACATGATCTCGCTCGGGGTCTTCGCGCTCGCCGAGCATCCAGCGGAGCTGGCACGGATGCTCGCCGATCCCGCGTCCGACGACACCGCGGTCGACGAACTCCTGCGGTATCTCAGCATCACCCAGGTCGGAGTGCCGTGTCGCGCGGCGCTCGCCGACATCGAACTGGCTGGGCAGCCGATTCGGAAGGACGATACGGTCTCTGTCGCCTTGTCGGTGGTCAACCGCGATCCAGAAGTGTTCGCGCATCCCGACCGGCTCGATGTGCGCCGACCGGATGCCCATCGGCACCTCTCCTTCGGCTACGGGGTGCACAAGTGCCTGGGAGCGCAATTCGCCAAGCTGGTGCTGCGCATCGCCTATCGAGGCCTCTTCGAGGGGCTACCCGGTCTCCGCCTCGCCGTCCCGGCCCGGGAGATCCCGATGCGCACGGCGATGTCCATCTACGGACCCGAACGGCTTCCGGTGACCTGGGGGTGATCACTGTGCGATGGAAGAGCATTCATGTGTACTACTACCAGCCGGACAAATCCGGCTTGCTGCTGAATGGCGTCCGTCCGGTCTTCCGGGACCTGCGCCCCTTCGTCGACGCCGTGTCGGTGACCCGCCACTGGCGGCTCGGACCACACTTGCGACTCAACTTCCGCACCGATGACCACACGTTCGAGAAGCTGGTGTGGCCTACCGCCGAGCGAGAACTCTCCCGGTACCTGACGGCCGAACCGTCGACGACAGTGCTCGATATCGAGCTTCACTCGCGCGAGCACCGCACGCTGGCCGAACTCGAGGCCGAGAAGGGTCCGCTTTCTCCCTGGGTTCCGGACAATACTGTGCTCCGCGCCGAGTTCGACGACCGAACCGAGGCCATGGGCAGTTCCCGCGGCGCCGAACTGCTGGCGGATTTCTACGCCGATACCACCGATCTCACCTTCACCGCGTACGAAACGTGTTCGGCACGGCCACAACTCATGTCGCGAGCCTTCGACCTGATGGTCGCGACGGCGCATCTCGGCGCGGCCGAGGGCATAGCCAGAGGCTTCATCTCCTTCCGCTCCCATGCGGAAGGCTTCTTGGCCCAGAATGCCGACGGTGTCGCGCTTCGCCGCCACTGGGACGACAACTACCGTCAGACGGCGGAGTCGTTGCGGGCCCGCGTCGCGGATATCGTCGAAGCCATCGATCACGACCGCGAGCCGGATCACCGTCTCGCGGAATGGTTCCTGACCATCGGACGGTTTCGTGATCGCATCCAGCGAGCGCTGGCCGACGGTTCGCTGCCGATTCCACCGCCACCGCCACCGCGGCCAGGGGCAGAGCGGCGACTCGAGGCCAGCGACTTTCATCGCAGGCTCTTCGCCAACCCCGAGTGGTCGCGAATGCAGGACAGCACGGACTTCACGATCTATCGCCTGCTGCTGAACTTCACCTATCTTCACCTGACGCAACTCGGCCTGGTTCCCAAAGACCGAATACTGCTGTGCCACATGATCGCGAACGCCGTCGAAGACCACTTCGGCGTCTCGGCGACGGAGTTGGTGACCCATGCTCAAACCCGTTCGCCCAGCCATGGCGGGTGACACGCCACCACGCGCGGCGAACCATCGCCCGCCGAAGATCGAGTATGTGTACCGCTTGCGCCCGAGTGTTTCCATCGGCACCGACGACACCGGCGCGCAATTCCACCTTTTGCTTCGAGGTCTCTGGGTGCACAGCGAGAGCTTTCCCTGGGCAGGCAGTGACCACGTGCAGCTACTGCAACGCCTCGCGACCACCGGACTCGACCTCCGCGCGAACAGCGAACCACCGGATTCCACCGATGTGCTTCGTGCGCTGAGTGCAGGCGGCTGGCTCACCTTGACGGTCTCTTCGAATTCCCGGCGACTGTATTCCGTGTACCCGACCGGCCCGATGCCCGCGGGCTTCTCGAGCCAGGAGGACGAGCCGTCGGCTCATCCCACCGGCAGGATGCTGTCCCGCTTCGCCGTATCCCGGCGACAGCACGAGTCGCTGATCGTCGAATCACCCTTGGCCGCAGCCAGGCTCGAGATCAGCGATCCGAGCCTGGCGGCTGTGCTGGGCGCGGTGGCCCTCGGAGAAGCCGGCGAGCCCGCCGCGGGCACCCTGCCGACCACCGTGGTGAATCGCTTCCTGCGCGACCTCGGCTACGCCGGTGTCCTCGCGGACCCGTCGGCCGACGAGCCCGCGCACCTGCGCCAGTGGGCCACTCAAGATCTGTGGTTCCACCACCGCAGCCGGGTGGGCAACGGCGCCTACCCGGATGCCGGTTTCGGGCGAACCGAATGGGGCAAACAGCTACATCCATCCGTACCGCTACTTCGGGAGCCGCACGCGGGAGCGAAGATCGCCCTCCCGAAACCCGACTTGGCCACGAAAATGTCCGACGACGTACCGCTCGCATGGGCGATGGAAACCCGCAAATCGGTTCGCGAACACGACAACGACAATCCGCTCGATCTGCGCACGCTGTCGGAACTGCTCTATCGCACGGCACGCATCCGTTCGACATCGATTGTCCGAGGCACCGAGTACGTCAGTTCACCGTATCCGTCCGGCGGTTCGGCGTATGAACTCGAGTTGTACCCGGTCGTCGGGTTGGTCGACGGACTGTCGCCGGGCGTCTATCACTACGACAAATTCGGCCATAGTCTGGGCCGGATCGACCAGGATGGCGACTCCGCGCAGCGATTGCTGAGGACTGCGGGCGCAGCCGTCGCCACGCGGGAACGTCCGCAGGTCCTCCTCATCATTTCCGCGCGGTTCGGACGTCTGCTCCGAACCTACGAAAGCATTCCCTACGCCCTGATCCTGAAAGATGTCGGCGTGCTCTACCAGTCGATCTATCTGGTAGCGACGTCACTCGGGATCGGGGCGTGCGCGCTGGGAGCGGGCGACGAAGCGCTGTTCTCCGAAGTCATCGGTACCGAGCGGACGGTGGAGAGCAGCGTCGGCGAAATGCTCCTCGGCAGCGTTCGGCCGAGGAGTACGTAACCGGCCGGGGACATCAGGCTTGTTGTTTCCCGGCGTACGCCTTGATCGCGTCCCGGACGTACTCGGCCGTGCCTTCGCCGTGGACGTCGTAGTTGGCGCGGAATCGCGGATCGGCGACATACATCTCGCCGAGATTGACCAGCATCTCCGGCGAGATCTCCGCCCCACCACGGCCGTCGCTGATCCAGATGTGATGCCTGGCGACGATCGCGTGAACATCGGGGTGGTCGACCGGAAGTCCCGCGTCACGCGCCTTCCCGTAGTCGACAGCGATGTCGGCGTGGGTCTTCAGGAATGCCCGGCGCTCGGCGTCGGACATCGAGCGCCACCAGCGGTCGTTGCTCTCGTACGCGTCCTTGCCCCAACGCTCGATCACCTCGTCCTTGTACTGGGTGTGATCGAAGCCGTCGAAAACTTCTTCAGCCATGAGCGGTGTACCTCTTTCGGTCTTGTGCAGCGTCGTTGTCACTGAGGCGATCTGGCGCCGAATCCGATCCTGTTGCTGCCGAAGCAGTTTCAGGTGGGTGCGCAGCGCGTCCGCAGTGGCCTGTTCGCCGGCGAGGACCTCGGCTATGACCGGAAGGCCGAGACCGAGTTCACGAAGCAGCAGAATGCGCTGCAGGCGAACGAGGGAAGCCTGGTCGTAGTAGCGGTAGCCGTTGACGCCGACCCGAGTCGGTTCCAGCAACCCGAGCTGACCATAATGGCGCAGCGTGCGGCTGGTGGTGCCCGCGGTCTTGGCCAGATCCTGGATGGACCATTCGTCCGCTGTCATGACGTTCTCCCTTCGTCCTCGTCGGTGAAACCAGCATGTAAGTTGACGCAACGTCAAGGTCAAATCTATTTTGCCGATTGAGAAAGCCCGCGTCGAGCGCGGCGCGCAAACCGGCGGTATACGCCGCGCGACCTGGCAGGAGTGGGGTCGCCCGGCGATTCCCGCAGCCGGGGAGTGGCGGAGCTACTTCACCGCGACCGGCGCCTGCGCCCCTTCGGCGGCCGACATGCTTTCCGGCGCAACCGGTTCCGGAGCGGGCCTTGCCGGAAGCTGGCCGAGCACCGTGCCGGCGAGGGCGATGACCAGCCCGAGGATCTGCAACGGAGTGAGCGCCTGACCGAGCGCGATCCAGCCGATCACCGCGGCCGACATCGGGCTCAGCAGACCGAGGAACGCCACCGAAGTCGCCGGCACCCGCGAGATTCCGCGGAACCACAGCCAGTACGCGAGCGCGGTGCCGATGACGCCGAGGTACAGGTAGCCACCGATGGCGGCGCCGTCGAGCGCGGGCGGAGCGCCTTCGAGGAGCACCGCGAGCGGCAGGATGAACAGACCGCCCGCGGTGAGCTGCCAGCCGGTCATCGCCAGCGGACCGACGCCGTCGGGGCGTCCCCACTTCTTGGTCAGCACGGTGCCCGCCGACATCGCCGCCGCGCCGGCGAGTCCGGCGACGACACCGATCGTGTCCAGCTCGGCATTACCGCGGAGCACGACCAGCGCGACGCCGAAGACGCCGATCACCCCGGCGATCACCTTGCGCCGGGTCGGCGCCTCGGCGAGCAGCACGGCCGCGAAGCCGAGCGCGATCATCGGCGCCACCGCGCCGAGCACGCCGGCCACGCCGCCGGGCAGCCGGTACGCGGCCAGGAACAGCAGCGGGAAGAACGCGCCGATATTGAGCACGCCGAGTACCGCGGCGCGGCCGAGCCAGATGCCGCGCGGCAGCACCCTGGTCAGCGCCAGCAGCACCAGACCCGCGGGCAGGGCGCGCATCAGGGCGGTGAACAGGGGCCGGTCCGGCGGCAGGAATTCGGTGGTGACGGCGTAGGTGGAGCCCCACACGATCGGGGTGATGGCGGTGAGTGCGAGGGTGCCCGCGTAGCCGGTCGGGCGGGTTGCGGTCGTCATGTTCACTCCTGATTGATAATCTCAACATTGAAATATCTACCCGGCGGGATGGCTCAGCGTCAAGTAGATGAACATTAAGATTGTCAACCGAGAGGAAAGCGCATGCGGGATGCCGTCGACCTGATCACCGAGCACTGGCGGGCCGAACGACCCGATGTCGACGTGTCACCGATGGCGATCGTCGGCCGGATCACCCGGCTCTCGCGCGTCCTCGAGCAGGACCTCAAACGCTTCTTCGCAGTTCACGGCCTGGAATTCTGGGAGTTCGACGTGCTGGCCACGCTGCGCCGCTCCGGCGGCGACACCGGCCTGACCGCGGGCTCGCTCAACCGGGCCGCCATGGTCACCTCCGGCGCGATCACCAACCGGATCGACCGGCTGGCCGCGAAGAACCTGGTCCGGCGTGTCCCGTCGGCCGACGACCGCCGGTCGGTCTTCGTCCAGCTCACCGACGAGGGGCTGGAACTGGTCGACCGCCTCCTGCCGCTGCACATGGCGAACGAGCAGCGGCTGCTCGCGTCACTGGGGGCCGAGGATCGCGAACAACTCGCCGGTCTGCTGCGTGTCCTGGCTGTCGGCCTGGACGACACCACCCTCGACTGACCCGGCGTAGAGCCCCGGCGCGGCAGCCGGATTCGCCGGGCCGTACACCGGCGTCTCCAGCGGCACACCAGCCACCGGCGCACCGCCCGCATCCGGCGGCGGCACAGCACCCGCACCCAGCGTCGGGTCGCCGGGTTGCGCCGGGATCTGGGCACCCGGCGTGCCATCCGTTGGCGCCGAGCCTTCCGGCGTCGTCACCCTCGGCTCCCCCGACGCCGACGGCGGCAGCTGATCACCCGCGCCCGGAACGAGCTGGAGCAGCGTCGAGAAGTCGACGACCTGCGCGCCGAGCGTCTTCGTCGCCACGATGACACCGTTCGTGTACAGCCGGTAGGTGCCCGCCCGTTGCGGCAGTTGCATTTCCGGCCCGATCGGCGCGCCGATCGCACTCTCCGCACCGCCGATCCGGCGGTACTCGGCGTCGATGACGCTCTCGCCCGCCAGCGCCTCGATCGTCGGATCAGGCTCGGTCGGGTAGGTGGGATCCGTCGG
This sequence comes from Nocardia sp. NPDC055053, assembly GCF_053608285.1. Classification (NCBI taxonomy): domain Bacteria; kingdom Bacillati; phylum Actinomycetota; class Actinomycetes; order Mycobacteriales; family Nocardiaceae; genus Nocardia; species Nocardia sp. NPDC055053. Next base: position 134,839 of record NZ_JBSGVD010000013.1, read on the forward strand.
CGCGGGAGCCGTTGGCGCGGGGGCGGTTTCGACGAGTTCGTCGGGCGCGGGGCCGACGGCGAAGGTCTCGATATCGGCGGGCCTGCCGCCATCGGGAGCCGCGGAGTACTCCGAGCGCAGGATCAGCCCGTCGCGCAGCAGCACCGTGCCCGTGGTCGCCGCGACGGCTTCGGTGGTGCGCGAATCCTCTTTCACCGTACCGGGATACACCTGGCAATCGGTGGTGTCGCAGGTCTGCGCGTAGGGGTAGCGGTTCTCCGCGAGCGCGTAGGAACGGGCCGCGATCGCCTGCGCGCGCAACGCTTCGAACGCGCCCTGATCGGCCCAGTTCGCCTGCATCTCCGCGGGCAGCAGGCCGGCGAGGTAGTCGTCGAGGTCCACCCGATTGACGGTCCGGTACGCACCACCCTCCAGCGCGACGCCGAGCGCGCCGCGATAGGCGGTGCCGCCGCACAGGGTGAGGTGTTCGTCGGCGGGCCTGCCAGGCCCGGCATCGACGGGGTAGACGAACGGATCGTCGGTCGCGGCCTGCCACAGCACCTCGCCGTCGCAGCCCGTGGTCACCACGACGCTCGCGCCGCCGTCCGGCAGCGGAGTGAGGTGCGCCGCCTCGCCCGGGCCGATCATCCGGCCCGCGACCTGCGCGCCGGCGGCAGCGTAGGTGTCTAGGGTGGCGTCGTCCTGGGCCTGCAGCCTGACGCCGATGGCGGTCGGCCCGACCTGGCCGAGGGCGGCGCCCGGGTAGTAGTGCCCGAGGATCTCCTCGGCGGTCCAGCCTTCCCTGGCGCTGTCGAACGCGCCGACCTGGCTCATCCCGCGGCCGTGACCGGCTCCGACCGTCGGCGCGACCTGGCCGGGCAGGATCTGCCACAGCCCGATCGCGCCGGTCAGCGCCAGTGCGGTGCCGCCGACGAGGACCGGCAGCGGCGCGGTCCGCAGCATCGGCACGCTGCGCCGCCTTGTCCCTCGGCGGGTACTGCGGTTGATCTTGGTGTCGGCTCTCATCCTGCGCTCCCACGGTTCGGTGGTTCGACCGGCGGAGCTCGCGTCGGCATGTCGTCACCGCCGAGCGGGTTCCGAAGGCTACATTCGAGCAATCACATAATCCTCAAGTTGAGGTTTAGATATGTGACGTATGTTAACTAGTGTGGTGTGTGAGGCAAGAGGAAGCAAGCATCACTTGCCGGTGATCGCCCCCTGAATCACCAAGGTCTACGAGCTCGACCCTGATTGGAGAAGGCACGTGCGTAATCGAAAGCCGAAACGTTCCTACGTGCTCCCGGTGGTCACCACGCTCGCCGTCGCCGCTCCTGTCGGCGCCTTCGCGCTGAGCGACTCGACCGATTACCGCAGCACAAACGACCAGCTCGAGGCGGTGCCGGCACAGCTGGCCGAGGTCGCGCTGACCTCCGTCCCCGACATCACTGTCCCGCTACGCGAGCTGACCGGTCTCGACCTACCCGATCTGCACTTATCGGATCTGCAGATGCTGCCGCTGCCGACCTCGATTCCGGTGCCGCCGGGATTGCCCGTTCCGCCGGGCGTGGCGCTGCCGACCGAGATCGTGCTGCCGCCGCTCCCGACAAAGGCACAGCCGACAACGACCACCGCCGCGCCCGCACCCGCCCAGCAGGGTGGCGCACCCGCGCGTCCACCGGCGCCGAGCACGGCGGTCCCGACCGCGCCACCGGCACCGCCGCCCGCCGCAGCACCGGCCGCACCCGCGGCACCTGCCCCCGCAGCACCGGCCGCACCCGGGGCACCAGCACCAGCAGCACCCGGCGCGGGCGCGGCGCCAGCCCCCGCAGCTCCGGCCGCACCCGCGGCGCCAGCCCCCGCAGCACCGGGTGCCCCCGCGGGACCAGCACCGGCAGCGACCGGGGCACCAGCCGCACCAGCACCGGCAGCACCCGGCGCGGGCGCGGCGCCGGCCCCCGCAGCTCCGGCCGCACCTGCGGCGCCAGCTCCAGGGGCACCAGCCCCGGCGGCACCCGCAGCTCCGGCGGCGCCCGTATCGCCGACATCTACCGCCCCGGCACCGGCCGCACCTGCGACGCCTCCCCCCGCAGGTGCCCCGGTCGCCCACCGTCCGACCGGCATCAAGTTCATCGCCGACCCGGACAACCTGGAACCCGGCACCACTCCCGACACCCCCGCGCTCTCCCCCGGCGCGGTCGCCCCCGACCTGGTCGACCAGGTCGGCGCCCAGGTCAAGGAGCTCACCCAGGACACCCCGTTCAGCATGGTCGCCGTCACCGCGCGCGATCTGGCGAACACCACGACCAAGCTGCGTGCCCGGCAGCAGGACGGCAACTGGGGCCCCTGGTACGACGCCGATCCGCTCGACACCAGGGCCACCGACCAAACCCCAGCCGACACACTGACCGGCACCGAGCCGATCTACGTCGGCGATACCACCGCCGTGCAGATGCTGGTGACCCGCAAGCCGACAGCGGGCCGCGACCACGACCCGGCCCATCTCACCGAGGCCGCGCTCAAAGCCATCCTGATCAACCCCGGCCGCGCCGCCATCGACGCCGGACTCACCGACGTCGCGGCAGCGCTGCCCGGCGGCGGACCGAAGGTCATCACCCGCGCGCAATGGGGTGCCGACGAGTCGATCCGCTGCGAGGAACCCACCTACGACGATGGCGTCGGCGGCGTCACCGTGCATCACACGGCCGGCCGCAACGAATACAGCCGCGCGGAGTCGGCGGGCATCGTCCGGGCGATCTACGCCTATCACGCCGAAACCCTCGGCTGGTGCGACATCGGCTACAACGCCCTGGTCGACCAGTACGGCCAGATCTTCGAGGGTCGCTACGGCGGTCTCGATCGCGCGGTGCAGGGCGCGCACGCGGGTGGTTTCAACGAGAACACCGCTGGCGTGGCGCTGATGGGCAACTACGAGTCCGAGTCACCCAGCGAGGCCTCGCTCAACGCGATGGGCAAGTTCATCGGCTGGCGGACCAAGATCGCCGGGCTGAACCCCAAGGGCAACACGACGATGTATTCCGAGGGCACCGAGTTCACCCCGTACGCCCTGGACGAAGCGGTCGACCTGCCGGTGGTGTTCGCCCACCGTGACGTCGGCAACACCGACTGCCCCGGTGACGCCCTCTACGCGCTGATGGACCGGATCCGCAATATCGCCGCGGGCAACGCGGGCACCTATTCCTCACCAGCGACGCCTTCCCGTCCGCCGAGCAGGCAGGCCCGCGCACCGCAGGGCAACATGGCCGAACTGGGCGCGCTGGTCGACAAACTGCTCGGCCTGTCCGGCGAGAACGAGATCGCCAGGCACTGGGTGAGCCGCGGCGGTGTCGACGGTCCGCTCGGCGCGCCACAGTCGGATCTGCTGTCGGGCTCGCAGGGTCGCCAGTACGCGAAGTTCGCCAACGGCTACGTCTTCTCCGGCGAGAACGGCCAGGTCTTCGAGGTGGTCGGCGCGATCCTGGACCGCTACCTGAGCCTGGGTGCCGACGCGGGCGTACTCGGCCTGCCGACCGGCAGCGCCTACCTGGTGCCGGACGGTCTGCGCACTGATTTCCAGAACGGTTCGCTGGTCCTCAACGAGCTCACCGGCATCGTCACCACGTTCTGGAAGACCTACAACGAGACCTACGAGGAAGAGATGGAGGGGATGAACACCAAGCCCGAACAGGCGCCAGCCACCACGGCGCCCACGTCGAGGGTGCCCACGCCCCCGGCGGCCCCCGCTGGTTCACCGACGGAACCGGCCGCCCCCGCCGGTCCGTCGACCGAACCCGCCGCCCCCGCCGGTCCGTCGACCGAACCCGCCGCCCCCGCGGGCCCGCAGGCCGCCGCACCCGCACCGGCCGCACCCGCACCGGCCCCACAGGCCGTCGCACCCGGCGCGGCTGACCCAGTACCCGCCGATCCGGCACCGGCCCAACCGCCGGTAGCCGCAGAGCCCGCCCCGGTCGGCTAACCCCCGGTCATGGCGAAGAACGGCCGGTGCCCCTCCACCCGAGGGCACCGGCCGTTACTTGTCCGACCAAGATCACCACGCCGTGATGGCGTAAGCCGTGCTCATCCGCCCAGTTCAGGACCACCAGCGTTCGAGGACCATCGCGACGCCGTTGTCGATGTTGCTTCCGGTGACCTCGTTCGCGGCGGCACGTGCTTCCGGGTGCGCGTTGCCCATCGCGACACCGTGGCCGGCCATCGTCAGCATCGGCACGTCGTTGGGCATGTCACCGAACGCGACGATCGACGCGTCCTCGACGCCGACCCGCCGTGCCACCTCGGCCAGCCCGGACGCCTTGGTCACCCGCGGCACCGCCAGCTCGATCAGCCCGTTCTCGGTGGAGTAGGTGATCTCGGCGCGGTCCCCGATCAGCGGCGCGAGCGCGGCGCGCATCTGCGAACTGCGGGCCGAGCTGAGCCGGATCAGCATCTTGATCGCGGGCGAGTCGATGACCTCGGCGTGTGAGACGACGGTGTCGTCGGGGTTGAGCCAGGCGTGCTCGTAGTTCGGCGAGCTGACGAACTGCGGGGTGGCGGCGTCGTGCGCGCTCGCGCCGACGCGCTCGGTGGCCAGTCCGCAGCCGGGTAGCGCGTGTTCGGCCAGTTCGGCCAGCCAGCCGAGGGTCTCGACGTCGAGGGTGTGGCTGGACAGGACGCGGTCGTTGGCGCTGTCGTAGATGACAGCGCCGTTGCCGCACACCGCGAGCGGCGCGTACCCGAGTTCGCTGACGACCGGATCGATCCAGCGCGGCGGCCTGCCGGTGGCGAGCACGAAGGTGGCGCCGTCGGCGACGAGCGCGTTGACGGCGGACTTGGTGCGGGCAGATACCTTGTCCGCGTCGTCGATCAGCGTGCCATCGACATCGGTGGCCACCAACTTCGGTTTCGGGTGCAGGGGCGTCATCCATTCCATCCTGCCGCACGTCGCCACGCGGGGACGGCGGACTGTCCTTATGATCAGGGCCTGAATACCCGATCCAGAGGGGACTGATGACCGGCTTTCTGTTGCGGCGCGCGCTCAACTACGTCGTGCTCTTGCTGCTGGCCTCGTTCCTGACGTTCAGCCTGGCCTCGCTCACATTCCGCCCGCTCGACAGCCTCGAGCAGCGCAATCCGCGCCCGCCGCAGTCGGTCATCGACGCCAAGGCCGAGCAATTGCACCTCGACGAGCCGATCCCTCAGCGCTATCTCACCTGGCTCGGCGGCGTCGTGCAAGGGGATTTCGGGACGACGCTGGCCGGCCAGCCGGTGAGCGAGGAACTGGGCAGGCGGGTGGCGGTGAGCCTGCGGCTGCTGATCCTCGGCTCGGTCATCGGCACCATCCTCGGCGTGCTGATCGGCGCGGCGGGCGCGATCCGGCAGTACAAGTTCAGCGACTATTTCACGACCGTGGTGTCACTGCTGATCATCTCGACGCCGGTGTTCCTGCTGGCCACCCTGATGAAATACGGTGCGCTGCAAATCAATACGGCCACCGGCACGCAGATCTTCCTCTACACCGGCGAGACCTCGGCCACCCAGGTCGTCGGCTTGTGGAACCAATTCGTCGACCGCGCACAGCATCTCGTGCTGCCGACGCTGGTGCTGGTACTCGGTGCCGCGGCCGGGTACAGCCGCTATCAGCGCAACGCGATGCTCGACGTGCTGCAGAGCGATTTCATCCGCACCGCCAGGTCCAAGGGCCTCAGTCACCGTCGCGCGCTGTACAAACACGGCCTGCGCACCGCCCTGATCCCGATGGCGACCATGTTCGCCTACAGCCTCGGCGGATTGATCACCGGAGCGACCTTCGTCGAGAAGATCTTCGGCTGGCATGGCGTCGGTGAATGGTTCATCGACGGGATCAACGCCCAGGATCTGTACATCGTCGTCACGGTGGCGACCTTCGCCGGGCTGGTTGTGCTCGTGTCGGGTCTGCTCTCCGATGTCGTGCTGGCGCTTCTGGACCCGAGGGTGCGTGTCTCGTGACCGAAACCGAAATCATCGTCGTCGGCGCACCCGAGGCGGTCGCGGCCGGGCGCCGCAAGCTGGTCTGGCGCCGTTTCCTGCGCAACAAGCCCGCCGTCGTCGGCGCGGTGATCCTGCTCCTGCTGGTGATCGTCAGTTTCGCGCTGCCCCCGCTACTGCCGTGGGACTACCAGCAGATGGACTACACGGCGCTACTGAAGCCGCCGAGCCCCGAGCATCCGTTCGGCACCACCCAGATCGGCCAGGATGTGCTCGCCCAGACCATGCGGGGCCTGCAGAAATCGCTGATCATCGGATTCTGTGTAGCGCTGTTCTCCAGCATCATCGCCTCCACGGCGGGCGCGCTGGCCGGGCTGCTCGGCGGCTGGACCGACCGGGCCATCATGTGGCTGGTCGACCTGCTGCTGGTCGTGCCCGCGTTCATCATCATCGCGCTGTTCGCGCCGCGCACCAAGGGTTCCGGTTCGATCGCGATCCTGATCGTGCTGCTCAGCGTATTCGGCTGGATGATCTCGGCCCGCATCATCCGTGGTCTCACCCTGAGCCTGCGTGAACGCGAATTCATCCGCGCCGCACGGTATATGGGCGCCCCGACGCACAAGGTCATCCTCAGCCACATCATCCCGAACATCGCCTCGATCCTGATCATCGACACCACCCTGGCCGTGGGCGCCGCGATCAGCGCCGAAACAGGTTTGAGCTTCCTCGGTTTCGGTGTCCAGCCGCCCGATGTGTCGCTGGGTTCGCTGATCGCCGCGGGCACCAAGTCCGCGCTGACCTACCCGTGGCTGTTCCTGTTCGCCGGTGGCCTGCTGATCACGATCGTGTTGTGCGCCAACCTCGTCGGCGACGGCCTGCGTGACGCCTTCGACCCGGGTGCCCGCGGTGCCCGCAAGGCGCGCAAGGAGGTCGCCGAGCAGAAGGACGAGGCGCAGGTGGAGTTGAAGAAAGCCGAGAAGCGATGACCACGTCCACCGCACCCTTGCTCGAAGTGACCGACCTGCGGGTTTCCTTCCCCGGTGAGGAAGGCCGCGTCGACGCCGTGCGCGGGGTGAACTACACCGTCGCCGACGGCGAGGTGCTCGCGATCGTCGGCGAGTCCGGTTCCGGCAAGTCGGTGTCCTCGCTGGCCGTGATCGGCCTGCTGCCCGAACAGGCGCGCGTGCAGGGCTCGATCCGGCTGCGCGGCCGCGAGCTGCTCGGCCTGGGCGACAAGCAGATGTCGAAGCTGCGCGGCTCCTCGATCAGCATGGTCTTCCAGGACCCGCTCTCGGCGCTGACCCCGGTGTACCGGGTCGGCGACCAGGTAGCGGAGGCGCTGCTCGCGCACGGCTCGATGAGCCGCAAGGAAGCGGGCGAACGCGCGATCGAGCTGCTCGAACTCGTCGGCATCCCCGACGCGCGCCTGCGCTCGCGGGCATTCCCGCACGAGTTCTCCGGCGGTATGCGCCAGCGCGTGGTGATCGCCATGGCCATCGCCAACGATCCGGCGCTGATCATCTGCGACGAGCCGACCACCGCGCTCGACGTGACGGTGCAGCGCCAGATCCTGGACCTGCTGCGCAAGGCACGCGACATCACCGGCGCCGGCGTCATCATGATCACCCACGACATGGGCATCGCGGCCACGATCGCCGACCGGGTCGCTGTCATGTACGCGGGCAAGGTCGTCGAAACCGCCCCGGTCGCAGAACTTTTCACCGCGCCACGGATGCCGTACACGGTGGGTCTGCTCGGCTCGATCCCGCGCATGGACGGCCCGCCGCGCGTGCCGCTGATCCCGATCGTCGGCGCGCCGCCCGCCATGCACGATCTGCCGCGTGGCTGCTCGTTCGCGCCGCGCTGCCCGATCGCCATCGACGACTGCACCGCCGCCGAACCGCCGCTGGAGAAGGTCGCGCCCCGGCACTCGGCGGCCTGCATCCGCACCGCCGAGATCGGCACGTCCCAGCTGTTCGAGGCCTACCGCAAGGAGATCCCCGAACCGGCGCGGCCCGACGCCACCGATTCCGATGTGGTCCTGCGAGTCACCGACCTGGTGAAGACCTTCGCGCTCACCTCCGGCGTGCTGCTGCGCCGCAAGACCGGCGAGGTCCGCGCCGTCGACGGCATCAGCTTCGCCGTGCGCTCCGGCCGCACCCTGGCGCTGGTCGGCGAATCCGGTTCGGGCAAGTCGACGACCCTGTCCCAGATCATGGACCTGGTCCGCCCGCAGTCGGGCAGCATCGAGGTCCTCGGCAACGACGTCGCGACCCTCACCAGGGACCGCACCCGCGAGATCCGCCGCAAGATGCAGATCGTCTTCCAGGACCCCAGCGCCTCCCTCGACCCGCGCCTGCCGATCTTCGACGCGCTCGCCGAACCGCTGCGCATCGACGGCCGCTCCCGCGAGGAGGTCAACCGCCGGGTCCCGGAGCTGCTGCGCCAGGTCGGCCTGCGCCCCGAACACGCCGAGCGCTACCCCGCCGACTTCTCCGGCGGCCAGAAACAGCGCATCAGCATCGCCCGCGCCCTCGCCCTCGACCCCCAGCTGCTCGTCCTCGACGAACCCGTCTCCTCGCTGGACGTGTCGATCCAGGCCGGCGTGCTGAATCTGCTGCGTGAGCTGCAGGCCGAGCGCGGACTGTCCTACCTGTTCGTCTCGCACGACCTGTCCGTCGTCCGCAATCTCGCCCACGACATCGCCGTCATGTTGCGCGGCAAGATCGTCGAATCCGGCCCGGCCGAGCAGATCTTCGCGAATCCTCAGCACGAGTACACGCGCGCGCTGATCGCGGCAGTCCCGGAACCCGTCGTCAGCGGCTGAGCATCAGGAGGCACGCCATGAGATCCCGAGGAATGCAGTCCCGTCGCCGCGGTCGGCTGCGCTGCGCCGCCGTCGTGGTGGCGGCCGGGATGATCGTGGCGGGGTGTGGGGCGGGTGAGGAATCGGCGACCGGCCTCAGCGATGCGCTCGGGACGACCAGCGATATCAACCCCCAGGGATTGGACGCGCTGCGCGAGGGCGGGAATCTGCGGCTGGCCACCACCTCGTATCCGGCGAACTGGAACACGCTGTCCAATGACGGCAACGAGGCCGAGATCGCCGACATCCTGCGGCCGATGATGCCGCGCTCGTTCGAGATCGACGCGGCCGGACAGCTCAGCGTGGACACCGACTACTTCACCGATATCGCGCTGACCAGCACCGACCCGATGCGGGTGACCTACACGATCAACCCGAAAGCGGTGTGGTCGGACGGTTCGCCGATCACCTGGGAGGACATCGCCGCGCAGGCGAACGCGCTCAGCGGCCGCGACAAGCGCTACCTGATCGCGATCACCAGCGGTTTCGAGTTCGTCGAGAAGGTGGAGCGCGGCGTCGACGACCGTCAGGCGATCCTCACCTTCAACACCCCGTTCGCCGACTGGCGCGGCCAGTTCGCTGGCAACAGCTCCCTGTACCCGAAGTCGGTGACCAGCACGCCCGAGGCGTTCAACACCAGCCTCGTCGACGCGATCAGCCTCACCGCGGGCCCCTTCGTCATCACCGGTACCGACCGCGCCCAGGGCCGAATCACCATGGGCCGCAACCCCAAATGGTGGGGCGACAAGCCTGTCCTCGACACCATCACCTACAGCGTGCTCGACCGATCGTCGTGGGTGCAGGCCCTGCAGAACAACGAACTCGACCTCGCGCTGCTCACCACCATCGACGACGTGAAGACCGTGCGCGGCACCGAGGGACTCGTCGTCCGCCGCGCCCCCGGCAACCGCTGGCGCCACATCACCTTCAACGGCGCGCCCGGCTCGATCCTCGCCGACCCCGCTGTGCGCGTGGCGATCTCGAAGGCGATCGACCGCAAGGGCATCGTCTCCGCGATCCAGAACGGCCTCGTCGAGAACCCCCAACCGCTGAACAACCACGTCTTCCTCCAGGGCCAGAAGGGCTACCAGGACAACAGCCTCGGCTTCGATCCCACCGCCGCCGCCAAGGAACTCGACGCGCTCGGCTGGAAGCTCAACGGTGACGTCCGCGAAAAGGACGGCCGCGAACTCGTCATCCGCGACGTCATGTACAACGACCCGACCTGGGTCCAGATCGCGCAGATCATCCAGCAGAACCTGGCCGCGATCGGCGTCGCCCTGACGGTCGACACCAAACCCGCCGCGGGCCTTTTCACCGACGTCATCCAGCCCGGCGATTTCGACGCCGCCCAATTCACCTTCCAGGGCGACCCGTTCCCCCTCGCCAGCCTCCGCCAGATCTACTACTACGACCCCAATGACCTCCAGGGAAACTACGGCCGCATCGGCTCCCCCGAACTCAACGCCCTCATCGAACGCACCCTCACCGAACTCGACCCCGAGAAGTCCATCGACCTGGCCAACCAGGTCGACCGCATGGTCTTCGAGGAAGGCCATTCCCTGCCGCTCATGCAGTCCGACGGCAGCTACGGCGCCCGCACCACCCTCGCCAATATCGGTTCGCCGGGATTGGCGTCATACGACTACACGAAGATCGGCTTCGTGAAATAGCCGCAGCTACCCTACTCACGCCGTCCGGCTCATGAGGTAAACGCGCCGCACTTGTGCAGCGAAATATCGGAAAGGAGCGAACCATGCGGATTCGTTCAATGACCACCCGACTGGCAATACCCCTGGTCATAGTCAGTGTGCTCGCTGCCGGGTGCGGCTCGGGCGAAGAGGTCGCAGCGGAAGGCTCCGCGGCGATCGGCACCACCAACGACATCAACCCCAAGGATGTCAGCGAACTGCGTGACGGTGGCAATCTGCGGCTGGCGCTGACCTCCCTGCCCGAGAACTGGAACAACCTGCACACCGACGGCAACGACGGTGACACCGGCGCTTTGCTGCGCCCGGTCATGCCGCGAGCCTTCAAGACGAACGCGGCGGCGGAGCTCTCGGTGAATACCGACTTCTTCACCGATGTCGCCTTGACCAATAGCGATCCGCAGCAGGTCACGTACACGATCAACCCCAAAGCGGTATGGACGGACGGGACTCCGATTTCCTGGGAGGACATCAAGTCCCAGGCCGCGGCTCTCAGTGGCGCCGACAAGGCCTTCCTGATCGCCAACAACAGCGGTTTCGATCGCGTCGAGAAGGTCGAGCGCGGTGTCGATGACAAGCAGGCCGTCATCACCTTCAAAAAGCACTATGCCGACTGGCGTGGCCAGTTCGCAGGCAACTCTTTCCTGTTCCCGAAGTCGGTCACAGGCACGGCGGAAGCCTTCAACAACAGCCAGGTCGACGCGCTGACCGCGTCGTCCGGCCCGTTCGTCGTCCAGTCCGTCGACCGGGGGCAGAACCGGGTCGTCCTCGGGCACAATCCGAAGTGGTGGGGCGACAAGCCGAAGCTCGACACCATTACCTTCAGCGTGCTCGACAGCTCGGCGTTCGTTCCCGCTCTGCTCAACAACGAGATCGATGCGGTGGGCGTTGCCAGTCGCGACGAGTTGAAATCCGCGAGAGACACCGCTGGCGTAGCGATTCGCCGAGCGCCCGGCAACAGCTGGGGCCACTTCACGTTCAACGGCGCACCCGGCTCTGTCCTCGCCGACCAGGGTGTTCGAGTGGCGATCTCGAAGGCGATCGATCGTCAGGGCATCGTCACCGCTGTCCAGAACGGGCTCGTCCAGGATCCGCAGCCGCTGAACAATCACATCTACCTGCGCGGCCAGGACGGCTACCAGGACAACAGCCTCCCCTTCGATCCGACGGCCGCGGCCAAGGAGCTCGACGCTCTCGGCTGGAAGCTCAACGGCGACGTGCGCGAAAAGGACGGGCGCAAGCTCGAGATCCGCGATGTCATGTACAACGACCCGACCAATATCCAGATCGGGCAGATCATCCAGCAGAACCTCGCCCAGATCGGCGTCAAGCTGACGATCGAGACGAAGCCAGGAGCCGGGCTCTTCTCGGATGTGCTCCAGCCGGGTAACTTCGACGTCGGCCAGTGGTTCTGGGCAGGCGATCCCTTCCCGCTCAGCAGCCTGACGCAGATCTACGGCTACAACCCGGACGACATTCAGGGAAACTACGGCCGCATCGGCTCCGCTGAGATCAACGCCCTGATCGAGCAGACCGTCTCCGAGCTCGACCCGATCAAGGCGAAGCAGCTGGCCAACGAGCTCGATCGAAAGATCTTCGAGGAGGGGCATTCCCTGCCCCTGTTCCAGTCCGCGGGCAACGTCGCGGTGCGGGACAACCTGGCGAACTTCGGTGCGGCAGGCTTGGCTTCGCTCGACTACACCAAGATCGGCTTCGTCAAGTAGCTGTCGACGCGCCGCACTCGTGCAGCGAACCTTCGAAAGGAGCGGACCATGCGGATTCGTTCAATGACAACCCGTTTGGCAATACCTCTGGTTGTCGTCAGTCTGATCGCTGCCGGGTGCGGCTCGGGAAATGACAGTTCACCGACCGGTGAGGCGGCGCTCGGCACGACGAACGACATCAACCCCAAGGATGTCAGCGAGCTGCGCGACGGCGGCAATCTGCGGCTGGCGGTGGGCGCGCTCCCGCAGAATTGGAACGGGCTGCATACCGACGGGAACGACGCGGAAGTCTCGAGTGTGCTGCGGCCGACGATGCCGCGCGCCTACACGACGAATGCCGCCGCCGAATTATCGGTCAATACCGACTATTTCACCGATATCTCGATGACCTCGACCGAGCCACAGCAGGTGACTTACACGATCAACCCGAAGGCGGTCTGGTCGGACGGTTCGCCGATCACCTGGGAAGACATCAGTTCGCAGGCGCGGGCGCTCAGTGGGAACGACAAGTCGTATCTGATCGCCATGACCAATGGTTTCGACCGGGTCGAGCGGGTCGAGCGCGGGGTCGACGATCGCCAGGCGATCATCACGTTCAAACAGCACTACGCCGAGTGGCGTGGGCAGTTCGCGGGAAATTCGTTCCTGTTTCCCAAGTCCGTGACCAGCAGTCCCGATGCGTTCAACAAGAGTCTGGTGGACGGCCCGGGGCCATCGGCGGGTCCGTTCATCGTGCAGTCCGTCGACCGCGGTCAAGGCCGCATTGTCCTGGAACGCAACCCGCGCTGGTGGGGCAACACGCCCAAGCTCGACACCATCACCTTCAGCGTGCTCGACAGCGCCGCGAGGTTGCCCGCATTGCAGAACAACGAGATCGACGCCGTCGGCCTGGCCGATATCAATGAGATGCAGACCGCGCGCAGTACCCCCGGCATCGCCATTCGCCGGGCACCAGGCAACCAGTGGTCGCATCTGACCTTCAACGGTGCGCCAGGCTCGATCTTGGCCGAGCAAGGTGTGCGCGTGGCTATTTCGAAGGCCATCGACCGGCAAGGCATCGCCAACGCGATCCAGAACGGCATGGTGCAGGACCCGAAACCGCTCAACAATCACGTATATGTGGCCGGTCAGCAGGGCTACCGGGACAACAGCCTAGGGTTCGATCCCACAGCAGCTGCCGACGAACTCGATGCGCTCGGCTGGAAGCTCAACGGTGATGTCCGCGAGAAGGACGGCCGCAAGCTCGAGATCCGCGACGTGATGTACAACGCCGATACCTGGATCAGCATCGCGCAGATCATCCAGCAGAATCTTGCCCAGATCGGCGTCAAGCTGATCATCGAAACGAAGCCCGGTGCCGGATTCTTCGCTGAGAACATCACTCCGGGCAATTTCGATGTCGGCCAGTGGAGTTGGGTCGGTGATCCGTTCCCGCTCAGCAGCCTGCCCCAGGTCTTCGGTCTCTACCCCGACGATGTTCAGGGAAACTACGGCCGGATCGGTTCACCCGAGCTCAATGCCTTGATCGAGCAGACCGTGTCCGAACTCGACCCGGCCAAAGCCATCGAACTGGCGAACCAGGTCGACCGGAAGGTCTTCGAGGAGGGGCACTCCCTTCCGCTGATGCAGTCGCCGGGCAATGTGGCGGTCCGGGACAACCTGGCCAACTTCGGTGCGGCGGGTCTGGCCTCGCTGGACTACACCAAGATCGGCTTCGTGAAGTAGCAGTGCGTAGCTCGAGCCCGGCGCGCGCGCTCACCTACCCTTTGCTGGTCACGTCCGGCACCCTCGCGGTCACCGCCGCGTGGGTGCCGTTCGCCGACCTCGACCAGCTGAGCGCGCTCGCCGCGGTCGCCCTGGCGATCCTCGCTGTCACCGCCTACCAGCTCGGGCTCGCCTTCGGCGTCATCCCGACCGGTCTCGTGGCGACCGGCACGGTGGGTGGGAAGCGAGTCCGGCAGCAGCATCGGCTGGTGAGCCGGTCGTGGCTGGAGATCACCAGTGGGGATCGGATGGTGTGGCAGCCGGTCTTCTACGAACCGAGCCTGTCCGCGTTGACCCCCACCGACCTGGAACTGACCGGCCGCACGATCCGCGCGGGCGACACCCGCTTCTACCCCTCCGGCCGGGTCCGCACCACCGAGCCCGCGGGCAAACTGATCGACAACCCGAGCCGCCCCACCGAGGAACCCACATTCGGCATCCCCCGCCGCCTGATCCTCGACGTCCAGCCCGCGGTAGCCGCCCCCATCGCCGGCCTCCTGTGGATCTACGTCATGAACGGCGGCATCGCCGCCTTCATCGGCGCCACCACCGTCACCGCAGCCACCTTCACCTGGCTCTCCGCCATCCGCGGCTCCGACCCGAGCTGATCCTGCTGCCAGCTGTCTCACGTCGTGCCGCAACGGCTTTCCCGCGACCATGGAGCAAACCCACGTCGGCGGTGTCCTTTTAGTCGCGTCCCACGTCGTGCGGGGCCGGATCAGACGGAAGTGGGATGGCTACGAGCTTGATTTGCTCAACAAGGTCGGTGTAGTCGACTGGCCGGGTCGTGTCGACGACGACGGCGGGCGTGAACCCGAGTGGCTCGGCCTGCTCAGCCCACACCGTCCAGTCGTCGGCCAGGCGCTGTTCGTCCCGGTGCAGCCCGGCTCGGCGCCTGGTCGCATAGCGGGCTCTTGCCACCTCGGCTGGGACGTCGCACCAGACTTCGACAGCCAGGTCGGCCCCGGATTGCTGGACGCCTGCAACGGCGAATTGCAGGTCCCGTGGCTTGAACCACCACGAGTCGACGACCACGGTTTCCGGCGTCGCCCGTGCCAGTGCCCACAGCGCGTCCATCGCGATCCCGCCGATTTCGGGGATCGCCAATGCGTCGTCGACGCAGGTAGCCAGTGCCTCTTTCACGATGTCCTTGGACAGGAACTGGGCTCGTAGCGTCTGGGCCAATGATCTGCCCAACGTCGATTTGCCCGAGCCTGGCAGGCCGTTGACCAGTACCAGAAGTTTGTCCACCGAGACATCATGACGGAACGACGCTGTCTTGTTGGTGCAGGAGCAGTATTGAGACACTGGACTATTCAGTCTGATTTGGCCAGTTTTTAGTGGTCGGGCCGGGGAGCTCGGTGGCGAAAAGTATCGCAACGATGTAGGCGACCTTCTGGCCGCTTTGGACGCAGTGGTGCTCGCCGCACTCGATGAATCCCAGTCGGCGGAACAGCTGTCGGCTTCTCGTGTTCCAGGTTTGGATGACGGCGCGAATTGGAGTCGACGGGTGGGTGCGGCGGAGCTGTGTGATGACAGCGGTGCCGAAGCGCATGCCGTGACCTTTGCCGACCCAGTGGGGAGCCATCCCGACGCCGAGGTCGATGACGTTGGGGTCTTCGATGAGGCCCGGCACTCGCGCTTCTGTTCCAGTGCAGTAGAACCCGATGATTCGGCCGGTGTCGGCGTCCTCCACCGTCATGTATCCGTCGTCGGCGGTGGACAGCTCGTCGGCGGTAGTCAGGTTGTAGACCTGCCATGGTCCGCTGTATCGCCAGCTGGACACTTGGTGGGCGTCGCTGTGGGTCATGGGACGCGCTATTAGTTGCTCGGGCCATCGATCGTTCATCCCGTGATCGTCCCTGACATAACGGCGGCGCGTGCCGGGTCACCGACCCCAGGGCAACTGGTCTGACCACTTGACCTCTTGACCTGTTGGGCGCAGTATCAGAGGCATGGCATGGACTCCTGTGGTGAAGCGCTCGGTTTCCGGTGATGTGTTCGAGCAGATCGCCGCTGAGGTGCTGGGTGGGGAGTTGGTGGCGGGGAGTACGTTGCCGAGTGAGCGGCAGTTGGCCGAGGCGCTGGGGGTTTCGCGGCCTGCTGTGCGGGAGGCGTTGCAGCGGCTGGCCGCGGCGGGGCTGGTGTCGGTGCGGCAGGGTGAGGCCACCACGGTGCTCGACTATCGGCGGAGTGCGGGGCTGGAAGTGTTGCCTCGGCTGCTGCTTCGGGGTGACACCATCGATCCCGCCGTGGCGCGCAGCATTCTCGAGGCGCGGCTGCACAACGGACCGAAGATCGCCGAACTCGCGGCCGTGCGCGTTCGGCGATCCCGATCGCTCGGTACCGACGCCGTCGCGGGTTCCGCTCCCGGCAGCGGCCGGAAAGACCTGGGCGAGAATCGGAACGCCACCGCGCCGATCGACAGCGAACTGGCGCTACTGCGGGAATCCGTGGATGCCCTTGTCGCCGAACAGGACCCGCTTGGCCAGCAGCGGATCGCACTCGAATTCTGGGATCACGTTCTCGATCTCGCCGATTCGATCGCGTTCCGGTTGATGTATTCCATGCTGCGCGCCGCCTACGAACCCGCGCTGGCCGCGCTCGCGCCGATCATGTCCGCCGAGGTGGGCAATGGTGGCGCGTATCGAGACCTGGCCGCCGCGATTGCCGCGGGCGAGCCGGACAAGGCCGCCGAATCCGCCCGGGCGCTGCTCGGGCCGGCGACCATCGCTCTCATTCACGCCCTCGACGGGGCGTGATCCACCAGAGGAATCACCATGAAGAATGACCGTCCGACAACGACGTCGCACGAGACCGCCCCGGCAGGGGACGCCCCGATCGACACCGGGCAACGCCGCGCGACGGGCGCGATCCGTCGCGGCGCGACGCTGCGCGAGATGGCGCGCGAGTTCGTCCGGCATCCGTCGCCCTGGATGATCGCCGCGGTTTTCGTGGCCGCGCTGGTGGCCCGCATCGCCGTCGGCGACTGGCGGCTCACCGACGCCCTTGTCCCCCTGATCGTCGTCGCCACCTTCCCGGTGACCGAGTGGATCATCCACGTGACAGTGCTGCACTGGCGGCCGCGCCACCTCGGCCCGATCACCATCGACAGCGAGCTCGCGCGCAAACACCGTGAGCACCATACGGATCCGCGCGACACCCCTTTGGTGTTCATCCCGCCCAAATCCCTGATGCTCACCATCGTCACGCTGGTCGCCATCGCCCTGCTGGCCTTCCCCCGCCTCGGCCTCGGCCTGACCTTCCTGCTGACGATCACCACCCTCGGCCTGCTCTACGAGTGGACCCACTACCTCATCCACACCGACTACAAGCCCAAGCACGCTCTCTACCGGGCGATCTGGCGCAACCACCGCCACCACCACTACAAGAACGAGCACTACTGGTTCACCGTGACCACCTCCGGCACGGCCGACCGGCTGCTCGGCACCGCCCCCGACCCGGCGACCGTGCCCACGTCACCGACGGCCCGTCACCTGCACGCGCAGTAGCCACGCCACCGCGTTGCCTACCTGCACGCGCCGCGCAACCGGGTGACCCACACGAGTCGCTGCTCGATGCCGCCGTCGAGCAGCGACTCCAGCTGTGTGTGACGGGCACCAGCCGCGATCAGCCCCGCACCGACACTCAGGCGAGCAGCCGGGCGGCGATGGTGGCCGCGCGGTCGGCGGCGGCCGGGGAGTTCTCGCGGACGGCGGTGACGATGGCGCCATCGATGAGCAGGGCCAGTTCGGAGGCGAGAGTTTCCGGGTCGGGTTGGTCCGCGGCGGTGAGGAGTTCGGTGAGGTAGGTGATGACCCGGCGTTTGTGGCGGTCGGCTACCCGGTGGGCAGGGGAGCTGGGATCGGCCATTTCGATCATGGTGTTGATGAAGGCGCAGCCACGGAAGTCGTTGCGGGCGAAGCGTTCCGCGAGGGCGGTGAAGACGGCCAGCGGGCGGGCCGCTGGATCGTCGACGGATTCGACCGAGGTGCGCAGCCAGTCGAGCCAGCGCTGGTCACGGTCCTCCAGGACGGCGACGACGAGGTCGTCCTTGCTCGCGAAGTGGCGGTAGAAGGAGGCGCGGCCGACGCCGGACTCCTGGAGCAGCCGGTCGATGCCGACGGCGCGGACACCCTCGGCGTAGAACAACTCTTCCGCGGTCGTGAGCAACCGCTGCTTGGCCTGTGTCGCCATGCGCTCACCGTACCAGAACGGAAACGATCGGTACCGAATTGCTCGACAACTGTGGAACCGATCGGTACCGTCCTCATTCGGTACCGATCAGTACCGTCATCGACAAACCCTGGAGCACATGATGTCCCGACTTCCCCTCGTCACCGCCGACGCCGCCGATACCGAACAGGGCGAACTACTCGCCGAGGTGCACCGGCAACTGGGCCGGGTGCCGAATCTCTACGCCGCGATGGCGAACAGTCCGGCCACCCTACGGGGGTATCTGCTCCTGCGGGACGCGCTGAGCGCCGGCAAGCTCGGCGCGAAGACCCGCGAGCGACTGGCCCTGCTGATCGCGAGCGACAACGGTTGCGAGTACTGCGTCTCCGCGCACACGATGCGGGCCGCGAAGATGGGGTTCACCCCGGAGGCGATCGCGGCGACGCGCGCGGGCGGCGCCGACAACCCGCATGCCGGAGGGGTGTTGCGCTTCGCGCGCGAGGTGCTGCGCACCGGCGGACGGGTGAGCGACGAGCAGCTGGCCGAGGCCAGGAACAGCGGCGTCAGCGACGGCGAGCTGGCCGAGGCCGTCGGGCATGTGGCATTGAACGTGCTGTCGAACTACTTCAACCACGTCGCACGCCCTGAGCTGGACTTTCCGCCCGTTCCCACGCCCGCGAAAGAGGCTGCGATGTCCCCGAAATGGCGCGCCGCCGACACCGTCGCGCTGGTCGACGGCTACACGCTGACCGATGCCGACGGGCAGCCGACGTCGACGGTGCACAACGCGCATGTCGCCATCGAAGGCGGCTTCGCGCATATCTCCGTCAACGGGCGCGCACAGGTTCAGATGGTGTCGGCGCCCGCCGTCGCGCTGATCACCTATCGCCCCGAATCCTGATCCGGCACAGCCCTGTACGCCCGGTCCGCCACGATGCGGGCCGGGCGTTCGGCTATCCGAATCCTTTCCCGCCGGAGTCTTGACAGGTTAATACCCTAGGGGGGTATGGTATCGAGCACGAGACGTACTCCGCTCGAAAGGACGAAAGTCGTGACTACGCAATCGCAATCCACCAGGAAGTGGTGGGCGCTGGCGGTGATCGCCGCAGCGCAATTCATGGTCATCATGGACACCTCGATCATCGGGATCGCGCTGCCCAAGATGCAGGCCGAGCTCGGCTTCACTCCCGGCAATCTGACCTGGGTGTTCAACGCCTACGTGATCGCCTTCGGCGGTCTGCTCCTGCTCGGCGGGCGGCTCTCCGACCTGCTCGGCGCGCGCCGGGTATTCGGCGCGGGCTGGCTGGTTCTCGCCGTCGGCTCCGTGATCGCGGGCGCCGCGGGCAATGTCGGACTCGAGCTGGCGGGCCGGGCGATCCAAGGCGCGGGCGCGGCATTGATCGCACCGTCGGCACTCACCCTGCTGATGATGCTGTTCGGCGGCTCGCCGCAGGAGCTCACCAAGGCACTCGCCGTCTACGGCGCGGCGGCACCGGCCGGCGGTACGGCGGGAGTATTCCTCGGCGGCGTGATCACCGAATACATCAGCTGGCCTTGGGTTTTCTACATCAACATCCCGATCGCGGTGCTCGCGTTGATCGCTGTCCCGCTGCTGATGCCCGCCGCTCCCGCACGCAAGGGTTCCATCGATATCGCCGGATCCGTGACGGTGACAGCCGGTTTGGCGGCCGCGGTGTACGCGATCGTGCAGGCTCCGGAGGCGGGCTGGGCTTCGGGTCAGACGTGGGGCGTGCTGGCACTGGCCGCCGCGCTGCTGGCCGGTTTCGTCTTCATCCAGTCGCGCCGCGGCGAACCGCTGATGCGGCTGAGCATCTTCCGCGCGCCGAATCTCGCCGCCGCCAACTTCGCCCAGTTCGCGCTGGCCGCCGCGTGGGTGCCGATGTGGTTCTTCCTCAACCTGTACCTGCAGCAGGTGCTCGGTTACAGCGCGTTCCCCTCGGGCGCAGCGCTGCTGCCGATGACCACGCTGATCATGCTCGGCATGGTGGTGCTTGCCCCGAAGGCCATGCAGCGCTTCGGCGCCAAGCCGATGATCGTCACCGGCCTGATCGTGCTCGGTCTCGGCCTGGGGATCATGTCGCTGGTTCGGCCGACCGGCAACTTCTGGGTCGACGTGCTGCCCGCCTCACTGGTGGCCGCGGGCGGCATGTCGCTGGCCTTCATCCCCTCGCTCGGCACCGCCATCTCGGCGGCGCGACCGGAAGAGGGCGGCCTGGCCTCGGGCATCGTCAACGTCAGCTACCAGGTGGGTTCCGCGCTCGGCCTGGCCGCGATGACGGCCGTGGCCGCGGCATTCGGCGCGGGCGAACTCGGCGACCCGACGGCACTGACCGACGGGTACTCGGCGGCCTTCCTCGGCGCGGGCTTGCTTGCCCTGGCCGGCGCGGGCATCACCGCGGCGGTCATGCGCACCCCGGCGATGGCCGACGCCACTGTTTGACAACGTACCCTAGGGGGGTATGGTAATGATTGAGATCCACGACGAGGAGAACACCACCATGCGCACCACTGTCACCGTCACCGGCATGACCTGCGGTTGCTGCACCAACAAGGTGCGCGACAAGGTCGGCGCCCTGCCCGGCGTCACCGGCGTCGAGGTCGACCTGGCCGCGGGCTCGGTGACCATCGAAGGCACCGAACCCGACCGCACCGCCCTCGCCGACGCCGTCACCGCGGCCGGCTTCCAGCTCGCCGACTGAACCCGAAACGGAGCATCCCGATGAACGCAACAGGCAAGTTCGCCGGTTTCACCCTCGGCCTCGCGGCGGTCTTCGGGATCGCTCTGGCCGCAGGCGCCCTGGTCGGTCCGGAACCGTCCGAACCGGCCGGGCACGGCGAACACGCGAGCGCGGCGCCGTCCACCGATCTGCCCGGTGGCCTGCTGGTCACCGATCAGGGCTACACGCTGGCCCTGGACAAGCCGAACACCACGACCGCGGCGCGGACGCCGATCGCCTTCCGGATCCTCGACGCCACCGGCGCCCCGGTCACCAAGTACGAGACCAGCCACGACAAGGACCTGCACCTGATCGTGGTCCGGCGGGACATGGCCGGTTTCCAGCACGTGCATCCGGTGCTCGACCCGGCCGGGACCTGGTCTGTCCCGCTGAACCTGAGCAGGGCCGGTGACTACCGGGTCTTCGCCGACTTCACCCCGGCGGGCGGGTCGAACCTGACCCTCGGCGCCGACCTGCGGGTCGCGGGTAACTACGACGTGCAGGCGCTGCCCGCCCCGGCGGCCACCGCGCAGGTCGGGGAGTACACGGTCGCCCTGAACGGCACCGTGACCCCGGGTGCGGCCTCGAAGGTCACGCTCTCGGTCAGCCGCGGCGGCACGCCGGTCACCGACCTGCAGCCCTACCTCGGGGCCTACGGTCACCTGGTCGCCCTGCGGGCCGCCGACCTCGCCTACCTGCACGTTCATCCCGAAGGCACGCCCGGTGACGGGACCACACCCGCCGGACCCGGCATCGACTTCGTGGTGAACGCGCCGAGTGCGGGCGACTACCGCCTGTTCCTCGACTTCCAGCACCAGGGCGTGGTGCGCACGGCCGAGTTCACGGTGCGGGTCGCCCAGCCGGACACCACCGGCGTCAGCAACCCCGCGCCGACGAGCGCACCGGCCGAGCACGGCACCCCTGGCCACGGGCACTGACGTAGCCCATCAGCAATCCCTCAGCAAGAATCGATACCAGGAACGAAACGGAGCACCCATGACCACCGTGACGAAACCACCGGGCACCGGCCAGGTCGAACTGGTGATCGGTGGCATGACCTGCGCTTCCTGCGCGAACCGGATCGAGAAGAAGCTCAACAAGCTCGACGGTGTCACCGCGACGGTCAACTACGCGACCGAGAAGGCCAGGGTCGACTTCACCGGTGACGTCTCCCCCGAGGAACTGATCGCCACCGTCGAGCAGGCAGGCTACACCGCGGCACTGCCGGCGCCGAAGCAGCCCGAGCCCACCGAGGACACGGCCGCCGAGCCGGACCCGACGGCCTCGCTGCGGACGCGGCTGCTGGTCTCGCTGGTGCTCACCGTGCCGGTCATCGCGATGGCGATGATCCCGGCGCTGCAGTTCACCAACTGGCAGTGGCTCTCGCTGACGCTGGCGGCGCCGGTCGTGGTGTGGGGCGCGCTGCCCTTCCACAAGGCGGCGTTGACCAACCTGAAGCACGCCACCGCCACCATGGACACGCTGGTGTCGATCGGCGTGCTCGCCGCCTTCGGCTGGTCGCTGTACGCCCTGTTCTGGGGTACCGCCGGCACGCCGGGGATGACGCACCCGTTCGAATTCACCATCGCGCGGATGGACGGCACCGGCAGCATCTACCTGGAGGCCGCGGCGGGCGTCACCACGTTCATCCTGGCCGGACGCTACTTCGAGGCCCGCTCCAAGCGGCGGGCCGGCGCGGCGCTGCGGGCGCTGCTCGAGCTGGGCGCCAAGGATGTCGCGGTGGTCCGCGACGGGGTCGAGACGCGAATTCCGGTGGAGCAGCTGGCCGTCGGTGACGAGTTCGTCGTGCGGCCGGGCGAGAAGATCGCCACCGACGGCGTGGTGACCGAGGGTTCCTCGGCCGTCGACGCCTCGATGCTCACCGGCGAATCGGTGCCGGTTGAGGTCGGTGTCGACGACGTCGTCACCGGCGCGACCGTCAATGTCGGCGGACGACTCCTGGTGCGTGCCACCAGGATCGGCGCCGACACCCAGCTCGCCCAGATGGCGCAGCTGGTCGAGGACGCGCAGACCGGCAAGGCGCGGGCCCAGCGGCTGGCCGACAAGATCTCCGGCATCTTCGTGCCGATCGTCATCGCGCTGGCCGTCGCCACGCTGGGCTTCTGGCTCGGCACGGGCGGCGCGATCGCGGCGGCGTTCACCGCGGGTGTCGCGGTGCTGATCATCGCCTGCCCGTGCGCCCTCGGCCTGGCCACCCCGACCGCGCTGATGGTCGGCACCGGGCGCGGCGCCCAGCTCGGCATCCTGATCAAGGGTCCCGAGGTGCTGGAATCGACTCGCAAGGTCGACACCATCGTGCTGGACAAGACCGGCACCGTCACCACCGGCAAGATGACCCTGCTCGACGTGATCCCCGCCGAGGGCGAGAT
This sequence comes from Nocardia sp. NPDC055053, assembly GCF_053608285.1. Lineage (NCBI taxonomy): Bacteria > Bacillati > Actinomycetota > Actinomycetes > Mycobacteriales > Nocardiaceae > Nocardia > Nocardia sp. NPDC055053. The sequence goes on from NZ_JBSGVD010000013.1 coordinate 158,143, forward strand.
CGGCAGCCGGGTGCTGGAACTGGCCGGTGCGCTGGAGGATTCGTCGGAGCACCCGATCGCGCAGGCGATCGCCAAGGGCGCCAGGGACGAGATCGGCACGCTGCCGCCGGTGGAGGGCTTCGCCAATGTCGAAGGTCTCGGTGTGCAGGGTGTCGTCGACGGGCACGCGGTGATCGTGGGCCGGGCGAAGCTGCTGGCCGACTGGTCGCAGGCGCTCGACGACAAGCTGGAAGCCGCCATGGCGGAAGCGGAGTCGGCGGGCAAGACCGCGGTCGCGATCGGCTGGGACGGGCAGGCACGTGGCGTGCTTGTTGTCGCCGATGCGGTGAAACCGACCTCGGCACAGGCGATCTCGCAGTTCCGCGCGCTCGGCCTGACTCCGATCCTGCTCACCGGTGACAATGCCCGCGCGGCCCGCGCCATCGGTGACGAGGTCGGCATCGACGAGGTCATCGCCGAGGTGCTGCCGCAGGACAAGGTCGACACGGTCAAGCGGCTGCAGGCCGAGGGCAAGGTCGTCGCCATGGTCGGTGACGGCGTCAACGACGCGGCCGCCCTGGCCCAGGCCGACCTCGGCCTGTCGATGGGCACCGGCACCGATGTCGCCATCGAGGCCAGCGACCTGACCCTGGTCCGCGGCGACCTGCGCGCCGCCGCCGACGCCATCCGCCTGTCCCGCCGCACCCTGGCCACGATCAAGGGCAACCTGTTCTGGGCCTTCGCCTACAACGTGGCCGCCATCCCGCTGGCCATGGCTGGCCTGCTCAACCCGATGCTGGCCGGCGCCGCCATGGCCTTCAGCTCGGTATTCGTGGTGAGCAACAGCCTGCGCCTGCGCCGGTTCAAGTCGACGGCACAGTAGGCCATTGACCGGGCGGGGCGGCAATACTATTGCCGCCCCGCCCGTTTCACGTACCCGTCAGAACAGCGACTGGCTGTCGGCGGAGATCAGGAAGCCGTGGCCGCCCGCGTCGCAGCGCATGCCTTGCGGGGTGGAGGTGCAGGCGGCGCCGAGGACGACGATGGTGTCGCCGTAGTTCAGGATCTTGCCGCCGCCCTTGCGCGAACCGTCGACTGGTTCGCCGACGAAGATGCCCTGGCTGGTGCACAGGAATTCGGCTTTGCTGCCGTAGACGTGGACGGCGACCTTGCGGTTGGGGGCGTCGGTGCAGTCGGGGAGCTGGGGCGGGATGACATTCGCGTGGCCCAGCTGGCAGCCGACACCGAGCGTGCTCTGACTGACGATCCCGCACATGATGTTGCCGGTGGGCGACTGGAAGTAGTAGCTGTCGCGCTGCTGGTAGTCGCGGGCGTCGACGGTGGCGTCGTTCCGGGAGGGTAGGCCGGTCGGGCTGGGGCCGGGACCGGGGGCAGGCGTCGGATCCGTGGAACCGGGCACGACCGCCGGTTCGGTGCCAGGGGCACCGGCGGGCCGGCTGACGCTCACCTGTCCGCCCGAGGCCGGGCTGTCGGAGCTGTCACAGGCGGCGAGCCCCCCGGCGAGCGCGGCCAGCGCGGCCACCACGATTGCTGATCTCATGATCTGTCCCCCTCTGTGTTCTCCCGACCCGTCGAAGGAACAATCGGTAGTACGAGCGATGTCGTTTCCCGCGCTCACGGAACCGTGACCTGCCCGAGGTGAGCCCGTGTCCACAGCTCCGCACGTCTGGTACGCCGCCTACGGCTCCAACATGCATGCCGCGCGGTTCGACTACTACCGCATCGGCGGCACGCCACCGGGGACCGGGCACACCTATCCGGGATTCGTCGACCGCACCGCACCGGCCGCCGTCGCCGCCATCACGCTGCCGGGGAGCCTGTATTTCGCCTGGCAGAGCCCGGTATGGACCGGCGGCGTCGCGTTCTACGCCGAGCACCCAGCGCCCGGATGGCCGACCGGCGCCGCGGCCCGCGGGTACCTGATCACCGTCGGCCAGTTCGCCGACCTGCTGGCCCAGGAGATGTACCGGACGCCCGGTGCGAGCTTCGACCTGCCGCGGGTGCTCGCCGCGGGCGTGCTGCGGCTCGGGTCCGGCCGCTACGAGACAGTGCTGCACGCGGGCACCAGAGACGGCATCCCGATCCTGGTCTTCACCGCGCCGTGGGACCCGGAAACCGTTGTGTTGCGACGTCCGTCGGCTCGCTACCTAGCCATGATCGGGGCGGGTCTGCGCGAATCACACGGCTGGGACACCGACCGCATCGTCGACTATCTGCGGGTGCGACCCGGTATCGCCGGGAACTGGGACCCTCGCGAACTGCGCCGCGCGCTGACCGGGGACCGTTTCGCGCAACGGCCACTCGGGTAGACAATCGAACTGGGGAATTCGACGCGTCCAGGAGCGGGTGCATGGAGTGGTTCCCGGCACCGGAGTACTGGCAGGGCAGGCTGATTTTCCAGCGTGGCCTGGCGGTGGTCTACGCGCTCGCGTTCCTGGCCGCGGTGCTGCAGTTCCGCGCGCTCCTCGGCGAGCGCGGAATGCTGCCGATCCCGCGCTATTTGGCGCGGACCCCGTTCCGCCGGTCACCGAGCCTGTTCCACCTGCACTACTCCGATCGGTTCTTCGCCGTCCTGGCCTGGTCGGGGGCGGCGCTGGCGGTGGCGGTCGCGGTGGGGGCCGCGGATCTGGTGCCGCTGTGGGCGTCGATGCTGCTGTGGTTGGTGCTGTGGGTGCTGTATCTGTCGATCGTCAATGTGGGGCAGACGTGGTACTCCTTCGGCTGGGAATCGCTGCTGCTCGAGGCGGGGTTTCTGGCGATCTTCCTGGGCAACGACACCGTCGCGCCGCCGCTGCTCGTGCTGTTCGCCGCGCGCTGGCTGCTGTTCCGGGTCGAGTTCGGCGCCGGGCTGATCAAGATGCGCGGCGATCGGTGCTGGCGTGATCTGACCTGCCTGTATTACCACCACGAGACCCAGCCGATGCCGGGTCCGCTGAGCTGGTTCTTCCACCATCTGCCCCGACCGCTGCACCGGGTGGAGGTCGCGGCCAATCATTTCGCCCAGCTCGTCGTGCCGTTCGGGTTGTTCATGCCGCAGCCGGTGGCGAGCGTGGCCGCCTGCCTCATCATCGTCACTCAGCTGTGGCTGGTGTTCTCCGGCAATTTCGCCTGGCTGAACTGGGTGACGCTGCTGCTCGCCACCACCGCCGTCGACGCGCGGACCTACCCCGTGCTGCCCGACGCGCCCCCGGTGCCCGCGCCACCGGCGTGGTTCATCGGGGCGGTGCTCGCCTACGTCGCGATGGTCACCGTGCTGAGCTTCTGGCCGATCGACAACCTGCTGTCGTCGCGTCAGGCCATGAACGCCTCGTTCGACCCGTTGCACCTGGTCAACACCTATGGCGCCTTCGGGAGCATCACCCGGGTGCGCGAGGAGATCGTGATCGAGGGCACCGACGACACCCACCTCACCGCGGACACGGTGTGGCGCGAGTACGAGTTCAAGGGCAAACCGGGTGACCCCCGGCATCGCCCCGGACAATGGGCGCCGTATCACCTGCGGCTGGACTGGCTGATGTGGTTCGCCGCGCTGTCACCGTCGTATGCGCGGTCGTGGGCGCTGCCGCTGGCCGCGCGATTGCTCTGCAACGACCCCGACACGCTGCGGCTGGTACGGCACTGCCCGTTCCCCGACGCACCGCCGCACTATCTGCGCGCCCGACTGTACGAGTACCACTTCAGCACGCCCCGTGAACTGTTCGGTGAGCGAATATGGTGGCGCCGCACCCTGATCGGCGAATTCCTGCCGCCACTGACGCTCGAGCGGATCGCCCGGCGCTGACAACCGGAAAAGCCCGGCTCGACATGGTGTCGGCCGGGCTTTTCGTGGAGCGGATGACGAGATTCGAACTCGCGACCCTCACCTTGGCAAGGTGATGCGCTACCAGCTGCGCTACATCCGCGTGCAGTTCGAGGCCCGATCCAGGGTTCCCGGGGGCTTCGGCGTGCGAGAAGAAACTTTAGCGCGTGTTCCCGGAAAAACGAAATCCGTGCGCACAGCTGTTCGACAGCCGCGGTGAGCTCTACAGGAACCCGCCGTCGGTGAGTTGTGCGTTAAGCGCGCGACAAGGAATCGGAAGCCCTTGCCCGGAAAGCTCTTTCGTGGGCCGGCAGACACCGCCGGCACTACAGGAGGAGCGGGATGAAGACTCTGGGGCTGATAGCGGCGGGTGTCGCTGTGACCACCGTGACCATCATGGGGGCCGGTCCGGCGCACGCCGACTTCACCGACGCGGTGGAGTACACCGACAGCGGCGAGAACGTGGAGGAGGGCGAGTACGGCGAGTACGCGATCGACCGGAACAACCCGGGGTCGTGCCTGGTGGTCCAGAACCACACGGGCCGCACGGTGACGCTGCGGTTGAACTACCCGACCAGCAAGGGCAAGTGGACGTTCTCCCACGACGAGGTGGGCGTGCTCACCCGCAACGGCAAGGTGGTGACCTCGCCGTCCGGCCGCTGGAACGTCCGGACGAACCCGCCGATCGTGTTCAACTGGGTCTACGACGACGACCTGAACAACCGTAAGGGCTGCAACGGGTCGTGGGTGTTGACCATGAACTGATCGGGGATGTGGCCCGGAGCTGCGTCGCTCCGGGCCGTGCACCGGCCGCGAAGGTCGGTGCTACCCCGCGGTGACGACCGATTCGAAGGCGGCGCGGTGGTCGGCGGCCCACTCGGCGTAGCTGCGGGGCGGGCGGCCCAGTACCTCGGCGATGTCGCCGGAGACCAGCTCGTTGTGGCCGTCGCGGATGAAGGTCTGGCCGATCAGGGCGCCGTCGACGAAGGCGGGTGGGAGGCCCGCCGACGTCAGGAAGGCGCGGGCGTCGGCTGCGGCGATATCGGTGACGGGGATCGGGCGGCCGATGATCTCGGCGAGGACGGCGGCCTGGTCGCGGCCGGTCTGCAGGGTGGGGCCGGTGAGGGTGTAGGTCCGGCCGTGGTGCGCGCCGGTGCGCAGGGCGGCGATGGCGACTTCGGCGACATCGCGGGGGTCGACCACCGCCTGTCTGCCGTCGCCGGTGAGGTTCGGTACCGGGGAACCGGTGGTCAGCGGTTCGATCCAGCTGAAGGTGTTGGACGCGAAGGTGTTGGGGCGCAGGATCGTCCACTCCAGGCCGGAGTTCCGCACGGCTTCCTCACCGGGGACGTGCCAGGAGCCCGGGGTGCCGAGGCGGGGGTCGCCGGTGCCGACGGCGGAGAGTTTCACGACCCGGCGGACACCGGCGGCGCGGGCCGCCTCGACGAGTGCGGCGTCGACGCCGGTGTCGTCGGGGCCGGGGAGGCCGTTGAGGAACGCGGCCTCGATGCCCGTCATCGCGGGGGCGAAGGTGTCCGGCTCGCGGTAGTCCACGCGGACCACCTCGACGCCGGCGGGAAACGCCGCGTTATCCGGGTCGCGGGTGGCTGCCCGGACGGACTTGCCCTCGGCGACGAGCTGACGGACGATGGCGCTGCCGATGGTGCCTGTCGCACCGGTGATCAGGAACATGTGACGAGCATGGCGACTCCCCTGCCTGCGGCTATAGGAAAAACCGGCACAGACAAACCGGGCCGCGGCACCTACTGTTGACCACGTGAGCACGCAGTATCTGACCTCGGCACAGCTCGAGACACCGGTACCGACGCCGGAATCCCTGCGGCCGTGGCTCACCGAGCTGACCAGTACGCCCGTCTACGACGACATCACCCAGCCGTTCGCCCATCCGCCGGTGGCATCGACGACGGTGGTGCTGCGCACCGAACAGTCGGGCAGGAGAGCGGCTTTCGTCGTCGGCGCGCAGACGAAGGCGTCGTACTCCCGGGCCGACGAACCCGCCGGGTGCGTGCGGTTGCGTCTGGCGCCCGGGGTGACCCGTCAGCTGCTCGGTGTGGCCGCGGGTGAGCTCACCGACCGGGTCGTGCGGCTCGACGACCTGCCGGGACCGCTGAGCTCAGCCGCGAGCGAACTGACCCAGCTGCCCGCCGACGAGGCGATCACCTACCTGGAAGACGTTCTCCCGCATCAAGTCTCCGAATCCCGTACCGACCGCGCGCATCGCATCGTGCTGCGCGAAGCCATCTCGGCACTCACCACCGAGGATGCACCCGCGATCCCCGATCTCGCCGCCCGGCTCGCCGTCAGCGAACGCCAGCTGCGCATCCTGTTCGCCAGCGGAGTCGGCCTGTCCCCCAAGCACTTCGCCCGCATCGACCGCATCCGCCGCGTCCTCGCCTACGCGGGCAACACACCGTGGTCCCACCTGGCGGCCGACTCCGGCTACTACGACCAGTCCCACCTCACCGCCGACTTCCGTGCGCTGATGGGCGTACCACCCGGCGCCTATCTGGACGGCAAGCTGCCCGCGCCGAGCAGGTGCCGGGTGCCGAGCTGATCCAGCTCACCTCATTCTTTGTCGTCCTGGGCTTTTTCCGCCTTGCGGGCGAGGCGTTCGGCGGCCTCGGCGTCGTCGAGGGCGGTGGCCTCTTCCAGGGTCGGGGCGCTGCCGCCGAGGCGGCGCGGAACCCAGTAGGCGCCGGGCTCGTGTTCGTAGGATTCCTGCAGGTCGGCTAGTAGGCGCTGCATGGTGGTGCGGAGCTCGGCGGTGAGGTCGGCGGCGGGTTCGTAGGGCTGGATGGGAGTGCCGACGGCGATCGAGATGGGGGTGTTGGTGCGGCCGAGGCGCTTGGGGAAGCCCTTGGTCCAGACGCGCTGGGCGCCCCAGATGACGATCGGGATGATCGGGACATCGGCTTCCAGCGCCATCCTGGCCGCGCCGGACTTGAACTCCTTGATCTCGAAGCTGCGGCTGATCGTCGCCTCGGGGTAGACGCCGACGAGTTCGCCGCCGCGCAGGTATTTCACCGCGGACTTGTAGGAGTCGGCGCCCGCGGTGCGGTCGACCGGGATGTGCTTGAGAACGCGCATGATCGGGCCGGAGATGTTGTTGTCGAACACCTCCTGCTTGGCCATGAACCTGATGTAGCGACCAGGTGTGCGGGCGGGCAGTCCCGCGTAGGTGAAGTCCATGTAGCCGGTGTGGTTGATCGCCACCACGGCACCACCGGAGGCGGGGATGTTCTCCGCCCCCTTGACGGTGAACTTCAGACCTTCGAGGAAGAAGACGGTTCGGGCCAGGCCGATGATCGACCGGTAGACGGGTTCCACAATTCAGCTAGCGTAGTCGCAGATCGCCGCTTCCGGCAGGGCACACCGCCCAGCCGGATCGCGGCGTTTGCCGCGCTCGGCGAATTCGCTTCGCGCGCACCGGTCTATCCCCGGCGAGCTCGCTCGCCCCGGCAGTCATCACCCGCGGCGAAACACGCGGGTGCCCCGGCCCAGGAAGAGGAACGTCGTCGTGGAACGCGCTCAGCTGACCCCGCTCACTCCGACCCGCCGGCGCCGCGCCGTCGCGCTGGCCGCGGGACTCACCGTCACCGCTGCCCTGATCGCCGGATGCGACTCCGTCTCGGGCATCCCCGGCGACGATCCGGCGGGCACCACCACCGCGACGACAACGGCGGCGCCGACGACAACCGCCACCCAGGCGATCGCACCCGGCGAGCCTGCCCCGACCGGGGCGACGACCCCACTGCCCGCCGACGCGCCGCAGGTCGGGGCGGTGCCCGGCGCCGCCGACGCCGTGACCGCGGTGCGCCGCTGGGCCGCCGACCTGCAGACCGGCACGATCGCCGAGTTGCAGGACAAGTGCTGGGCCATCCCGCCACGCACGGTCGCCGACATGTACGCCGACCCGGAGGCGATCCTGGCCGCGCTCAGCCAGCCGGGCACCGCGACCGCCGACACCGTCACCTGGCGCAACCGCACCATCACCGTCACCGTGGAGCGCGAGGCCGCCGCCACCGGGTACGCGTGCGGGCGCGCGTTCGCGGCGGGTGTCGAGCCCGGTTACGACGAGGCCGACGCGCGCCACACCGTGCGCCGCTACCTCGCGCGAGCAGTGGGCAAACCACTCGATCCGGCCGATATCGAAACCACCCATCCGCTGACCTGCAAGGCAACCCTCACCACCTGGGATCCGCGAGGCACCGGCAACCCAACAGCACCCCCGCTGACCGGCGACTCGGCCAAAGTAGGCAATGTCACCTCCTACGCCGGTGAGGAGCTACGATCCGACCAGGTTCGCGGCGACTACCTGGCAGTTCACGTCCCGGTGACCACCTCGCCCGGGGGCACGCGGATCCGAACTTTCACCGTCGCCCCCACCGCAGAGGGCTATTGCATCGGTGACGTGACGGCCTAACCACTACCCTGGTTGGCTGGTACTGGTCAGGAGGACAAGCTCGTGCAGATCACCAGCGTCGGACACGCCGGCTTCCATATCCGCACCACGGCCGGGACGATCCTGTGCGATCCCTGGGTCAATCCCGCCTATTTCGCGTCGTGGTTTCCCTTTCCGGACAACTCCCAGCTCGATTGGGAGTCGCTCGGCGATGTCGACTACCTGTATGTCTCGCACCTGCACCGCGACCACTTCGACGCCGCGCACCTGCGCAAGTACGTCAACAAGGACGCGACGATCCTGCTGCCCGACTACCCGGTGCCGGATCTGCGCCGCGAGCTCGAGGCGCTCGGCTTCACCAAGTTCTTCGAGACCGAGGACTCGGTCAAGCACACCGTCACCGGGCCCAAGGGCGCGCTCGACATCATGATCGTGGCGCTGCGCGCGCCCGCCGACGGTCCGATCGGCGACTCCGGCATTCTCATCTCCGACGGTGAGACCACCTGTTTCAACATGAACGACGCGCGCCCGGTGGACATGGACGTCATCCACGACGCGTTCGGTGACATCGACATCCACCTGCTCCAGTACTCGGGCGCCATCTGGTACCCGGCGGTGTACGACATCCCGGCGCGCACCAAGGCCAACTTCGGCAAGCAGAAGCGCCAGCGCGGCATGGACCGCGCTCGCTCCTACATCGAGCAGGTCGGGGCGACCTGGGTCGTGCCATCGGCCGGTCCGCCGGTGTTCCTCGATGAGGAACTGCGCTACCTCAACGACGATCGCGGCGACGAAGGCAATATCTTCCCCGACCAGATCGTTTTCCTCGAGCAGATGGAGATCCACGGCAACGCCGGCGGCATCCTGATGATCCCGGGTTCGGTCGCCGACGTGCGCGGCAAGGAACTCGATCTGGAGCACCCGTTCGATCCGGACCGGATCTACGGCGACAAGGCCGCCTATATCGCCGAGATGGCCGAGCGTTTCGCGCCGGTCCTCGCGGCCGAGAAGGCGTCGTGGGAGATCGGTGATGGTTCGCTGCTCGAGCCGCTGCGTGAGCTGTTCGAGCCGATCATGAAGCAGTCGGCGCTGATCAGCGACGGTATCGGTTACCCGGTCGGCCTGGTCATCGGCGACGAGACCGTGGTGCTGGACTTCCCGCATCGCACCGTGCGCGAGCCGCTCGAGGGTGAGGGCCGTTACCGGTACGGCTTCCGGATCGCGCCCGAGCTGGTGCGCACCGTGCTGCGCGACAACGAGCCGGACTGGGTCAACACGATCTTCCTGTCCACCCGGTTCCAGGCGTGGCGCATCGGCGGCTACAACGAGTTCCTCTACACCTTCTTCAAGTGCCTCACCGACGAGCGCATCGCCTACGCCGACGGCTGGTTCTCCGAGGCGCACGACGACTCCGCCGTCACCGAACTCGACGGCTGGGAAGTCCAGCGCCGCTGCCCCCACCTCAAGGCCGACCTCTCGAAATTCGGTGTGGTGGAAGGCAACAACCTCACCTGCAACCTGCACGGCTGGCAGTGGGACCTGGAATCGGGCCGCTGCAAGACCTCCAAGGGCCACGAACTGCGCTCGCGCAAACTCTGACACCGGATTTTGTTCAGGGCTCGGCGGGGCCGGCTACGTGGCGGGCGTATTCGAGGATGCGCAGGGTTTCCACGGCGTCGCGTGGGTCGACGGGGACGGGGGCGTCGTCGAGGAGGGCGGCGGCCATGCCCGCGTAGAAGGCCGGGTAGTCACCGGGGACGGTGGGGATCGGGCGGAGGTCGTCGCCCGCGCCGAAGGTTCCCCACTTCTCGGGTCGGACTGTGCCCCACGGTTTTCCGTCGACCGGGCGGCGGCCCGCGCGCAGCGCGTCTTCCTGTGGGTCAAGGCCGTAGACGGTGTAGGCGTTGGTGGAACCGAGGACTCGCATGCGTGGGCCCAGTTGTGGTGCGACGGCACTCATCCACAGTTGCGAGCGGGTGCCGGAGGCGTGGGTGAGGGCGATGAAGGCGTCGTCGTCGGCTTGCACGCCGGGGCGGCGGTGGTCGAGTTCGGCGTAGAGCTCGGTGACCGGGCCGAACAGGGTCAGTGCCTGGTCGACCAGGTGACTGCCCAGGTCGAAGAGGATGCCCGCGCCGGCCTCGGCCTCGCCCAGTTCCCGCCAGCCGCCCTTGGGGGTCGGGCGCCAGCGTTCGAAGCGGGACTCGAAACGGCGGATCTCGCCCAGCTCGCCCGCGTCCATCAGGCCGCGCACCGTCAGGAAGTCGTTGTCCCAGCGGCGATTCTGGAAAACGCTCAACGGCAAGCCGGCGCGTTCGGCCGCAGTGACTACTTCGTCGGCGTCGGCCGACGTCACCGCGAACGGTTTGTCGACGACCACCGGCAGCCCGGCGGCCAGCGCCTGGAGCGCCAGCGGCGCGTGGGAACGGTTGGGCGTGGCGATCACCGCGAGGTCGATGTCGTCGGCTTCGGTGAACAGCGCGTCGGCACTCGGCCACACCCGCGCACCGGGATGTTCCGCCTGCGCCTGCTCGGCCCGCTCCGGCGACGAGGTGACCACCGCCGCCACCCGCAACCGCGGATCGGCCGCGATCAGCGGTGCGTGGAACACCGAGCCGGCCAGGCCGTATCCGACTACCGCTACCCCGAGCTGGTCCATCGCTGTCCCTTCGTGGTGGTCCCCGGGAACGAGTATGCCCCGGAGCCGGACGCCGGACGGGGATCTCAGCGGGTCGGCAGCTTCTCCACCACCTGGCGCAGGGTCGCGGTGGCGATGGCGCAATAGTCGTCACGGAATCCCTCGGTGCCGTGCACCGAGACCTCCACCGTCTCCTCGCTGGAGTCCGACCGGAGGTAGGCGCGGGTGCAGATGGCCTTCGAGTTGCCCTTGTCGACATACACCTGCAGCCCGTCGACGGAGATGGTCACCAGGTCGTCGCCCTTGGTGAGCATGCTGGTGGGGAGCAGCTTCACGCTGAGTCGCAGGCGGGCATCCCACTGGCAGGTGTGCGCCGCGGCGATCGTCGGTTCGGCGGGCAGCACGCCGATCTGCGCGGTGACGGCGTCGCGGTCGAGCAGCGCGCACGGGTCGAGCAGGGCCAGCGACGACTCCCTGCCCTCGGCGGGCGGCGCGTCCGCCAGCGAACGGGCGATATTGGCCGCGATGTAGTCGATGCCGGGGCAGTCCTTCACCCCGGAAGGCCGGGTGAGAGTGATGACGATTCCCGCGTCACGCTCAGCGCCAGGGCTGGCGATGGCCCGCGTGCAGGCCGCCGAGCTGCCGTCGATGATCGGGACTCCGTCGACGACAGTCTGATTCGGCGTCAGGTACTCGTCCTCCTCCCCCAGCATGAGGCTGAAGGAGTACCCGCCCGCGCTGGCCCGGCAACCCCATGCCAAAGACGGCTGCAGCTTCCAGGCATCGGCGGCCAGCGGGGTCGGCGATACCGGAACCGCGTCTCCGAGGGCCGTGGTGAGCCAGGGGCAGGCATCGATCTGGCGTAGCTGGGCGAGGGTCAAACCGGTTACCGGCGACGGTTCGCTCGCCGGTCTGGTGACGAAATAGGTGATGCCGCCGACGACGAGGAGCAGTGCCGCCAACCCGCCGGCCACGCCGCGTTGCACGCCAGGTCCAGCGCCGGTCCAACCTCGACGACCGGCTTTCGTTGCGCGCCTGAAGGTTTCCAGTACGGTCCTGCCGATGCCCGCGAGGACTTCGGGCAACGGCCGCGACGGTGGCGCTTCCGGCGCGACGATCGGCGGCAGTGCGGCGAGCAAGGCCGCCACCTGGTCCTGCTGGCGGCCGATGTCATCGAGGACCGGCGCGGGCCATGGTGCGGGCTCCGCGGGCGGGCCGCCGAGATAGTCCAGGATCTGCGCTGGCGTTGGCCGGGCCGCCGGATCCTTGCGCAGGCACGCCGCGATCATCTCGAACAGCGGTTCCGGTATCCCGCTCAGATCTGGCTCCCGCTGCGCGATATTGAACAGCGTGTACGGCACCGACGGCGCCGTGAACGGGGCGACGCCGGAGGCCGCGAAGGCAAGGACCGAGCCGAGGGCGAACACATCGGCGGCCGGGGTGATCGCCAGACCGAGGGCCTGTTCCGGGGACAGGAAGTCCGGGGTGCCGAGGGTGGTCACGCTGCCGGTCGACGGTGGTCCGGCCACCGGCGTGATGCCGATTTCGCCGAGACGTCCACTGTCCCTGGCCAACAGCACCGAATCAGCGCGGATCCGTTGATGAACGAGGCCCGCCGCGTGCACGGTGCGCAGGGCGGCGGCCAGCGCCGCGGCGAGTGCGCGGACGGCGGGGACCGGCAGCGGTCCGTGTTCGGCGACGGCACTGTCCAGTCGCACGCCGGGGACGAATACCGAGGCAAGCCAGGGCTTCTCGGCATCAGCGTCGACATCGATCACCGTGGTGTTGGTGGCGCCGGAGACACGCATCGCGGCTACCGCGCTGTGCCGCATCCTCAGTCGGAATTCGGGCTCATCGAGCAGCTCCGGTTGTGCCTGCTGCACGACGACCAACGCGTCGTCGGGTGCGGCGGCCAGCACCGAGTGGAAGCCGACGGCGGATTCGAGGGTGCCGAGTACCCGGTAGCGGCCGATGGTGTCGGGGTCGCCGGGATCGCGGGGATGGATCGTCATTTTGTCGGCAACTTCGCGAGAACGGGAGCGAACAGGGCGGCAGCGGTATCGCAGCTGGTTGGCTTGTCCGGGCGAGACGAGAAGTAGGTGGCCGACACCTGCTCGGCCCGATCGTCGCGACTGGGCCGGATCATGGCGACGAGCTTGCAGCTCGTGTCCTCGCGATCGATGTAGACCGTGCGATCGCCGACAGTCCGCGTGGTGCGGCTCTTCGACCCGGTCACGTTGTCCGGTCGGACGCGATCGTCGACCTCGATCGAGAAGGAGCCGTCGCGCCCCGACACCCAGCAGGTGTGCGCCGTCTTCGATCGCACCGCATCACCGACCACTGGTCGGATGACGGCCATATCGATCAGGGCGCAGGTGTCGACCAGGAGGGGCGAATCCGGCGCGTAGTCGTGCAGTGGTGGATTGACCGCCAGCCTGCGGACCACCGCGCCGAGGGCGCGCTCCGCGGCCGGACAGCCGTCGCCCTCCGGCGCCTGGGCGGTCATGGTCAGCACGAACGGCAAGCCGCTCTGCGTCACCACCGAGCGGTCACAGATCCGGGCTTCCCGGTGTCGTCCGAGCACCGGCATCCAGTTGATGGTGCTGCCCATCCGTGACTTGTCCGAGCGGATCTCGCTGGGCGTGAGCGCGGTCTCGAGAGTGAAGTACACCTTGTGCCCGGTCTGATCGCGGTAGAAGATGCTGCAGCCGGTCACCCCGCCCGGCACGAGTTCGCCTACCGCCGTGCCGAGTTCGCCGAGCACCGGCGGTGTCAGCAACTCGCAGACATCGAGTCGGCGGGTTTCGTCGTCGGTCATCGCCAGCGGCGGATCGTCCATGGCGACAGCGGTGCCGTCGACGCCGAGACCTCCGATGGCGATGGCAGCGAGTACCAGCGTCGAGACCACCGCGGCGGCGGGGACAACTCGCTGCCACAGCCGCTTCGGTGGCGGGGCGGCTGCCGTTTCCGTCGTGGCGATGCCCGTTGCCCAGCGGCCCGCCTCGGCATGGTTTTCGGCGATCCGCCTGCGGATCCGGACCGGCCAGACCGGTTCGGCGTTGATCGCGCTTGCCGCGTCGAGCAACTGCTCGGGCGTCGGGCGAGCCGCCGGGTCCTTCGACAAGCAGGCCGTGACCAACGCCCGGATCGGATCAGGAATGCCGGTGGTGTCGGGCGTTGTGTACAGCACGTTGTAGAGGACCTGCGGTGTCGACGCCGCGTCGAACGGGCTGGCGCCGGTGGCCGCCATCGCGAGGATCGCGCCGACCGCGAAGACATCGGAAGCCGTTGTCAGCTCGCGGCATTCGGCCTGCTCGGGCGACATGTACGCGGGCGAGCCGATGACCGCGCCGGTCGCGGTGAGGGTGACGTCGTCCTCGAGCGCCCTGGCGATGCCGAAGTCGATCACCCGCGGGCCGTCGATGGTGAGCAGGACATTGCTCGGCTTCAGATCGCGATGCACCAGGCCGGTGCGATGGATCTCGAGCAATGCCATCGCCAGGCCGGTGGCCAGCAGTTTCAGCCCGCTCACCGTCAGACGGCCGAACTCGCCGACCATGTCCTGCAGCGAGGGCCCGGCGATGTATTCCGAGGCCAGCCAGGGTGTTTCGGACTCGGCGTCGTGATCCACGACGCCTGCGGTGTAGGCACCGGTCACCTGTTGGGAGGCGAGCACCTCGCGGCGGAACCTGGCCCGGAACTCCGGGCTGCCGGTGAACTGCCGATGGATCTGCTTCACGGCGACCAGCCGGCCGTCGGGCGACTGCCCGAGCAGCACCTGGCCCATCCCGCCGCGGCCGATCACCGCCAGCAGACGATGGCGGCCCAGCTGCTCGGGATCCTGTGGACCCAGCGGTTTCATCGCCTCGCCTCCCGTACTCACCGCGAGCCGCTCAGCAACGCGTACTGCGCGACCGCCAGCTGCCGGATGTCGGATTCCTGGTTGCTGTACACGCGGACGACGAACTCGTTGTGGCGCACCAGGCAGGCGAACCGACGGGCGGCGATCACATTGGAGCTCGGCCGCGCCGCGCGATAGCACTCGACGCCGGGAAGCCCCGAGCCGTTCGGCATGGCCGTGTAATCGGCATCGAGCAACAGCTTCTCTTCCGACTCGGCGAAGGTGTGCGCGGCTCGTTCGTCACGGGCGCGATGCAGGAACTTGTTGTACGACACCGCGACAGCGCCGACCGAGCTCGCCTCGAATTCACGCAGGCGCACCGTGGGCTTGTCGAGCATCAGCGAGAAGGCGCGGGGCCCGTAGACCACGAAATCCACATTGTTGGGCCAGTATTCGCCGGTCTTCACTACCCGGGTGAGCAGCTGGCCGCTATCGAGTTTCAAGGTCGACAGGTCGGCGGCGGGGGTGGGCACGAAGCTTTCGAGGTCGGCGAGCTGAGCACGGTAGGTACGGGTGAGCAGATCGCCCAGTACCTCAGGCAGTGGATCGACGACCTTCGCGAAGACCCGGATCACCAGGTTCTTCCACACCAGCCAGCTGCCGACCGTCGGCACGCCCGGTCGCCAATGGCTCAGTGCCGCAGGGTAGTCGGGCAGTGGGAGCGGCGCGTTCTCGGTATTGGCGCCGAAGTCCGCCGCGGCCATGGCCTGCGCGGCGGCGGTGGCCTGGTCCGCATCGGGCAACGACAGGATCGATATCGACAGGTATTTCTCTTTTTGCTCGTTGTCCAGCTGGCCGTTGCTGCCCGTCGCACCGAAACCGGCAAGCACGTCGAACGGCAGCAGCGCCTGACGCTGCACACCGGAGAGCATCTCGGTAACGCCACGCAGGCCGACGATGACGCCACCCCCGTCGCCTACCGCCAGGTCGGGGTCGACGCGGTCGGCGAACAGGACCCGCTCGCCGATGCGCACCGATTCCGCCAGCGACCCCCGCAGTCGATCCGGTGCGTCGTCGTAGTCGCCCGGCACCGGCTCCAGGGCGTAGTCGCCGTGATCGAGCACGACGGATTCGTCACCGCACGCCGCGGTGAGCAGGGTGAGCGACAGCAATACCGCCAGACAGCGCGACCGGTAACGCACGAATGTTCCCCTCCGACCGGCTGGCTGTACGCCGGGCCCCTCCCGAACTCTGCCGTGAAACTATCACCCGCCCATTCGGTACCGCTACCGCACAGACAACCGGCCGACCGCCTGTTTGACGAGCACATCGGCGACCGGGCACAGCTGAGCCGTGCGCTGATTCGCGTCGCTGACGACCACTTCGACGACTTCGACGAAGGTCTGGCCGATCTTGCGGAATCGGTACACCCTGCGGCATTCGGTGGATTTGGTGGACAGGTCCGGCTCGTCTACCCGCACACCATCGCCGATATCAATGGTCTTCGGCTCCATCGAGGTCTGCTCCTGCCGTCGCTGCGACAGCGTGATTCGGGCGCTTGTGGCGCCTGTCCATGCGCAGGTGTGCGCTGATTTCACGATGCCGGGACCGGATATCCCGGACGCCGTGGCCGTCGAAGCATCGACCAGCGTGCAGGGATCGACCGACGACAGTGACTTCTGTGCGGCGGGGTCGCTGCGCAGTTCGGCGAGCGAGGCGGTGAGGCGGTCGACGACATGGTCGGCGAGCGCGCAGGTATCGCGAGAGAAGGTGTCGACCGTGATTCCCCAGCGCTGGCCCTCGGCGCCACCGTCGACCGCGAAGGCGCAGTCGTCACCTCGGCGGGCCAGTGCGTAACCGTTGACGACCTGTCCGCTGGCCTCGAATCCGTCCAGAGCGGCGCCTATTTCCAGTGCGACGCGCGCACCGCCCGAGCTGCCGTCACAACCCCAGCTCGAGGTCGGCTGCCAGCGCCACTCGGAGACATCCGGTGATGCTTTGGCGGCCACGGCGGCGGGCAGGGATTCGCCGAGGGCTGCTGGCAGCCAAGCGCACGCGTCGACGCCACGCAGCTGATCGAGGGCTGGGAGGGTCGCTGATGGTGTGGCGGCCGGGGCGGCCGATTCGCCGCCGCCAAGGACGACAACGGTGAGCCCGGTGGCGATCACCGCCGCGACGACCGCGACAAGACCCAGTCGCAGTGCGGTGCGTCGTTTCGGGGTCGCAGCCGGGATCTCGGTCGACTGTCGCGGTATAGGAAGATGCTCTGGAAGGATTTGTGTCGCTTCGGGATCCGAGGTTATCGCCACCAGATTTGCGGTCTGCTTGCCGATTTCGGCATGGATCTGCGCGGGCCACGGCTGCGGCTGGACCGGGAGGACGCCGAGGTAGTCGAGGATTTGGGCGGGTGTGGGTCTGGTCTTCGGATCCTTGCGCAGGCAACCGGCGATCAGTTCACGCATCGGGGCGGGTACCTGGTCGAGTTGTGGTTCGCTGTGGACGATGTTGAACAGGGTGTAGGGCGCCGATGTCGCGGCGAACGGGCTCTGGCCGGTGGCTGCCATGCACAGCAGGGAACCGAGGGAGAAGACGTCGCTGGCCGAGGTCACCGGTTCGCTCATCGCCTGTTCCGGGGACATGTACGCGGGTGAGCCGACGACGGCGCCGACCTCGGTGAGCTGGGCGCCGGTGCCGACCGCCTGGGCGATGCCGAAGTCGATCACGCGTGGGCCGTCGGCGGCGAGGATCACGTTGGCGGGCTTGAGATCACGGTGGACCAGGCCGGTGCTGTGGATGGAGTGCAGAGCGGAGGCCAGGCCGGAAGCGAGGGTGCGCAGGGCAGGGACGGGCAGCGGGCCGTGTTCGCGCACTGCCTTGTCGAGGGGCACGCCCGCGATGAATACCGAGGCGAGCCAGGGTGTTTCACCGCTGGTGTCGAAGTCGACGACCGCGGCGGTGAACGCGCCGGACACCCGGGCGGAAATGGTTACTTCGCGTTCGAAGCGGGCGCGGAATTCGCGGTCGTCGAGCAGGTGGGCGTGGATCTGCTTGATCGCGACGAAACGTCCGTCCGGGCCGGTGGCCAGCACGACGCGGCCCATTCCGCCCGCGCCGAGCACGCCGTGAATCCGGTAGCGGCCGATCATCGGCGATTCGCCCGGCGACAGCGGCTCGATCACTTCGGTACTCCCCCACTTCGATCCCGCCGTCGCGGGCGAGTTCGCCACTATCGTTCGGCGAGCTCGGTTCGTTCGCGAGCAACCTAACACCCGCGTTGATCCGACACCGCCGCCCGTTGGGCCTGTTTCGAGGACCGCGTACTGCGCTGAGCATTCACCACATGCTCCAACGTCCCCATTGAGCGTGGTCGAGTTGACCGACGCGTCGTCGGTGGTGACGCTAGCTATCGCCTGTCTGCGTCGCTCGGCTCGCCACCACGACCGCGCCGAGCACGATGACGCAGCTGAGAACCGCGGTGGCGGAGAGCCTTCCGTCCGCGGCGTCGAGCAGCAGTGCGGCGACGAGCTGGCCCGCGACCGAGGTGAGGCCGAGCAGCAGGACACCGATCATGCCGACGGTGACCGCGGCGAGTGCGATGAACGCGACGCCGATGAGGCCGCCGAGGTAGAGCCACGGGGCCGTCGGGAAGTGTGTCGGCAGGCCGGCGGTGACCAGGGTGTAGGCGTCGAACAGGCAGAGGGCGACCAGGCCGACGGCGAAGTTGATCAGGGTGGCCGGGAAGGGCCCGCCGACCGCGCCGACCCGGCCGTTCACCGCCTGCTGCCAGGCCAGGCCGATGCCCGCCAGCGCGGGCAGCACGATGAGGAGGGCATCGGACACACCGGTTTCCGCCGGGGCCGGGGCGGAATTGCCGCCCGCCGAAAGGACGACGCCCGCGATGCCGAGGACAGCGGCGACCACCCGCCACGGGGTGATCGATGTCCCGCCGTTCGGGGCGATGCCGAGGCGGTCGACGACGAGGCTGCTGAGCAGCTGACCGGCGACGACCGCGACGGTGAACGCGGTGACGCCGATGGCGGCGATCGTGAGTCCCTGACTCGCGACGAAGAACGCGCCGCACAGACCGCCGAGCAGCTGCCACGGCCGCACGGTGCCGTCGGCAACGGCGGCGCGCACGCTCGCGAGACCGGACCGGAAGGCCGGGCTGGCCGCCAAGGCGATCAGCAGCACGATCAGGCCGGTGCCGAAGCTGATCGTGGCGGCCGCGACACCGTCACCCAGCTCGGCGCCGAGCGCGCCGTTGATCCGCCCCTGCACCGCGACACCGGCGCCGATGCAGAATCCGAAGACCAACCCGAGACCGTTGCGCCCGACCACCGCGTCCTTCCGTCAGCTCGCCGCCGTAGCTTTCGACAGTAGACTGACCCGCGACTCCGGCGGCTGTCCGGATGGTTCGTCAGGGGGCGAAAACGATGTCAGTTCCCAGGGTTCCGATGCTGTCCCATCCGGTGATCGATGCGGTGCTGGCACGCCATCGCGCGGCACTGGGCGAGGACGAACGGACCTACCGCAATCACGTCTACCGCTGTGCCAACTACCAGCGGGAACTGCTCGGCGGAGAACTTCCCGACACCACAGCCCTGGCCTGGGCCGTCCACGATCTCGGCATCTGGACGGCGGGAACATTCGACTATCTCGCGCCATCGGCCGGCCTGGTCGACGAGTTCGCGGCCGAATTCGGGATCACCGAAAAGGAACTCGTGCGGACGATGGTGCTCGACCACCACGGCCTGCGGGCGCGGGCGGATCCGCTGGTCGAGACGTTCCGGCTGGCCGATCGCGTCGATGTCAGCCACGGATTGCTGCGTGGCCGCATCGATGCGGAGTTCGCGGCGCGGGTCGTGGAGCGGTTTCCCTATGCCGGGTTCCATCGGTTCCTCGTGCGCAGCGGCCTCCGGCATCTGGTGCGGCATCCCGCTCGTCCGCTGCCGATGGTGCGATGGTGACTAGTCGTCGGCGGCCCGCGGCGGCAACCAGCTCGGGGTGAGCAGCGCGGCCACGAGCAGGACTGTGCCGAGCAGGGCGATCGTGGTCGACATCGTCAGCCACTGGGTGGCCGCGGCGACGAAGCCGAAGACCAGCAGGGCCACGATCTCCGAAAGCAGGCCGGAGAACGAGAGGACGGTGGCGCGAGCCGGGCCCGCGATGGCGTCCTGGAGCCGAGCACCCGCCACCACGTCGATATTGAAGTCGATGCCGTAGGCGATGCCGATTCCCACGAAACCGACCCACAGCAGCCACGGACCCGCCGTGAGTGCCGCGCCCGCCGCCAGTGCTCCCGCGATGAACAGAATGCCCGCGACGAACAGTGCCGCCGCCAGCCACCGCGCCGGGACGGCTTCGGTGCGGCCCGCCAGCAGGGAACCGGCGAGCGAGCCGACCACGGTCACACCGACCAGCAGGGCGGAGCCGCTGGTCGACGAACCGCCGGAGACCGCGAGCAGGCCGAAGTACTCGTCGAAGGCGGTGACGCCGTAGAGCAGCGCGCCAAGGAGCACGCCACGGCGAACCCGGCGAACCCGGAACGCTTCGGCGGTGCCGGTGCGCAGCATCGTCAGATACCGGGACAGTCCGGCCGGCTCGGCGCCGGACATCGATTGCGCCGACCCAGGGACGACGTGTGGCCCGGCTGGTCCCGGCGGCTCGTCGTCGAGGTCGTCGACGGCGCCGGCGGAGATGGCGACCGGCGCGTTCGG
Organism: Nocardia sp. NPDC055053; assembly: GCF_053608285.1. Taxonomy (NCBI): domain Bacteria; kingdom Bacillati; phylum Actinomycetota; class Actinomycetes; order Mycobacteriales; family Nocardiaceae; genus Nocardia; species Nocardia sp. NPDC055053. The sequence goes on from NZ_JBSGVD010000013.1 coordinate 178,558, forward strand.
CAGCGCGACGGCGGTCAGGGTGTGCAGCAGGGCGATACCGACGCTGACCCAGCCGACCAGCGGATAACCGCCGAGCGCGAACAGCGGCGCCGCCGCCAGAATCGCCACCAGCACCGTGGTCTCCTGCGCGCCACGCGCCCAGCCCATGATCGAGGCGTAGGCCGACGGTTCGCCGCGGGCGACGAGGTCGTCGTAGATCAGCGCCTCGAAGGTGCCCGATTCCAGGGACGAGGCGACACCCCACACCACGAATCCCAGCGCGAAGCCGAGGAACGACGGAGCCAGCATCCAGAGGGCGAAGCAGGTCGCCTGCAGCAGAGAGCTCAGCACCAGCAGCGCGCGCCGGGAGACGGTGTCGGCCCACGCGCCCGACGGAACCTCCAGCACGAACGCGGTCATCGACCAGAGGGCGAGCAACAGGGAAATCTGCGCGGTGCTCAGGCCGTGATCGGCGAACAGCACGCCGTAGAGGGCATAGATCGGCAGGAGGTCGCGCGTGCCCTTGAACAGGACCGCGCGAAGGGCGACACCGCGGACGCCGACCGGCTCACGGGTCAACCGTGCCACCACCGCCGCACCGAGTCGCCGGAGCTCCGCAGGTCAACAGCCGTAGATGAGCATGCGCATGCGTCCATCGTTCGCCGCGCACACGCGGTGCGTCAAGCGATTATCCGAGGGGGATCCAGCCGCTCGCGGACAGCGAATCGTCGTCGTCGGTGGTGCCGATCGCGGGTTTGCCGTCGTTGAGGTCGTTGATCAGTTCCGAGACCGGATGCGAATCGCTGTAGTGATAGCCCTGGGCCAGTGCGAAGCCGAGCTCGGTGAGCACCGCCGCCTGGTATTCGGTCTCCACGCCCTCCGCGATGACCTGCAGATCCAGCGACTTGCTGAGCGCGGCGATGACGCCGAGCAGCGGCGGCGCCGGCGAATCGGAACGGATCGCGGCGACGAAGGACTGGTCGACCTTGAGGATGTCGCTGGGAATGGTGGCCAGGCGGCTCAGCGAGGAGTAGCCGGTGCCGAAATCGTCGATCGCGATGCGGACGCCACGGTCGCGCAGGGTGTGCAGGTTGGTGATCGCGGTCTGCGATTCGGCGGCCAGTTCGCTCTCGGTGACCTCGAGGACGAGCTGGTCGGCGGGCCAGCCGGTGTCGTTGAGGATGGTCGCGACCCGCTCGGCGTAATCGGGTTCGGCCAGCTCGAGGCCGGAGACGTTGACGTTGAGGGTCAGATCGAGCGAGGCGAAGCTTTCCTGCAGGCGGGCGGCGTCGGCGCAGGCGCGGCGCAGGACCAGCTCGTCCAGGTCGGAGATGAGGTCGTATTCCTCGGCGACCCGGATCAGGCCCTCGGTGGTGACCTCGGGCTGGGCGTTCGACGACCAGCGCAGCAGCGCCTCGACACCGACCGCCTGGCCGCCGTCCTCGGTCAGGCTGACGATCGGCTGGTAGTGCACGTCGAGGGCGCCGCGGTCGATCGCCTCGCGCAACTCCACCGCCAGCGGCAGCTGCCGCGACGACTCGAGCACCGTGCGGTTGCGGCCGGCCTGCTTGGCCCGGTACAGGCCGACATCGGCGCGGCTGATCAGCAGCGAACCTGACTCGCCCGGCTGCCAGGAGGTGACACCGGCCGAACAGCCCATGGTCACCGCGGCGCGCAGTTTCTCGGTGAGCAGGATCGCGGCCTGCTCGGTGGTGCCGGGCAGCAGCAGCGCGAAGACGTCGCCACCGAGGCGGGCAAGCACCTGATCGGGGGCGAGCAGGTCGAGCCAGGTGTCGGCGACCCGCTGGAGGACCGCGTCACCGGCCCGGTGGCCGAGGTGATCGTTGATCTTCTGGAAGCGGTCGAGGTCGACCAGGACCAGGGCGAGGCCCTGACCGCCGCGGCCCGCCGCGTCGATCGCCGGGTTGAGCTGCTTCTCGAAACCGCGGCGGTTCAGCAGGCCGGTGAGCACGTCTATGTCGGCGTCCGAGGCCATCCTGGTCAGGATGCCGACGACAACACCCGCGCCGAAGGTGACGCCTGCCGGGATCATGCCCGACCACCAGGGCAGGCCACGATCGGGCAGCACCCACAGGCACAGCGCCATGGCGAAACCGATGTGCGCGGCGGCCTGCGGCCAGGCGAAGAACAGCGCGGCGTCGCAGGCGACGAAGACATAGAACGAGGCCAGCGTGATGCCGCCGACCAGGTTCGGGAAGGAGTGCACCGCGATCGTCACCAGGACGGTGGCGGTCGCCAGGTAGAGGTGGTGCAGGGTGTGCGGCATCCGCGGACCCCACGCCAGCAATGTCAGACCGAGTACCAGCGCGACCGCGGCCGCCGTACCGACCAGCAGCCGATTACCGTCGTCACCCGGTGCGATGGCAGTGATCGTCAGGCCGAGGACACCGCCGAGGACGTAGAACGCCCCCGTTGTCCTGGCCATGACCTTCGCCGTCGCCAACGCCGATGCCGCCCGCACCCGGGTTCGGGTATCGCCGCGCGCCCCGATTCCTCGCACGAGCACCAGCCTAGATGTTGTTCGGTCAGGGCGTTTGCCAAAAGAGCTCTACGGTTTCAGTACGTCGGTGCCGACGAACGGCACAAGCGCCGCGGGCACCCGCACCGAACCGTCGGCCTGCTGATGGTTCTCCAGGATCGCCACGATCCAGCGCGTGGTCGCCAGCGTGCCGTTCAGCGTGGCCGCGACCTGCGCCTTTCCGTTCTCGTCCCGGTAGCGGATCGCGAGCCTGCGCGCCTGGAAGGTGGTGCAGTTCGAGGTGGAGGTGAGCTCGCGGTAGGTCTGCTGGGTCGGGACCCAGGCCTCGCAGTCGAATTTGCGGACCGCCGAGCTGCCCAGATCGCCCGCGGCCACATCGATCACCCGGTAGGGCACATCGATGGCGGCCAGCATCTCGCGCTCCCACGCCAGCAACCGCTGATGCTCGGCATCGGCCTGCTCGGGGGTGGTGTAGACGAACATCTCCACCTTGTCGAACTGGTGCACGCGGATGATGCCGCGGGTGTCCTTGCCGTAGCTGCCCGCCTCGCGCCGGAAACACGACGACCAGCCCGCATAGCGCTTCGGGCCCGCGCTCAGGTCGAGGATCTCCTCGGCGTGGTAGCCGGCCAGCGGTACCTCCGAGGTGCCGACGAGGTACAGATCGTCGTCGGCCAGGTGGTAGACCTCGGCCGAATGCTGACCGAGGAAGCCGGTGCCCGCCATGATCTCCGGGCGAACCAGCACCGGCGGGATCATCATGGTGAAGCCATTGGCGACGGCCTTCTGCGCGGCCAGCTGCAACAGGCCGAGCTGCAGCAGCGCGCCCGCGCCGGTGAGGAAGTAGAACCGCGAGCCCGACACCTTGGCGCCGCGCTCCATATCGATCAGGCCGAGCGACTCGCCGAGCTCGAGGTGATCCTTGGGCTCGAAGTCGAACTCCGGCGGGGTGCCGACCGTCTCGAGCACGATGTAGTCGTCCTCGCCACCGGCGGGCGCGCCCTCCTGCACCACATTGGAGATGGCGCGGTGCGCGGCGTCGAGGTCGGCGTCGGCCGCGTTCTGCGCGACCTCGGCCTCCTTGACCTTCGCGGACATGTCGGTCGCGGCGGCGAGCAGCGCCGGGCGCTCCTCCTTGCTCGCCTTGCCGATCACCTTGCCCATCGCCTTGTGCTCGGCACGCAGCGTGTCGGCGGTGGCGACGGCGGCCCGGCGCGCTGCGTCGGCTTCGAGCAGCGCGTCGACGAGAGCGGGGTCCTCACCGCGGGCCCGCTGCGAGGCTCGGACGGCTTCCGGGTTCTCGCGCAGGAATCGGAGGTCGATCATAGGAAAACAGCCTAGTAGCTGATGCCTTGTGGCCGGAACAGGGGCATAGTTGCCGGTGTGAGTACTACTTTCGACACCGCCGTCATCGACAACGCACTCGCCGATCTCACACAAGGGGAGAAGACCTGGGCCACGACGGATCTGCGTCGCCGCCGCGAACTGCTCGAGGAACTCCACGCGCTCACCGCCCGCCATGCCGAGGCCTGGGTCGCGGCCGCCTGCACCATCAAGCAGCTGTCCGCCGACAGCCCGCTGGTCGGTGAGGAGTGGATGTCCGGGCCGATGACGATGCTCGGCGGCGCGCAGGCGCTGGCCGAGTCGATGGCAGCGCTCGAACGCGGCGCGAGCCCGCTCGATGGTGTCGAGTTCGGTGCCGCGCCCGGCGGCCGCGTTTCGGTGCCTGCCCTGCCGCACAGCGGCTACGACAAGCTGCTGCTCAACGGGTTCAGCGCCGATGTGTGGCTACGGCCGGGCGTCGACGCCGCGACCGCGCGGCGCAAGGCGGGACTCGCCCAGCTCGACCCGGCCGCGACCGGCGGCGTCGGGGCCGTGCTCGGCGCGGGCAACATCATGTCGATCGCACCGCTGGACACCCTCTACGAGCTCTACGCCAACAACCGGGTCGTCGCGCTCAAGCTCAACCCGATCACCGATCCGCTGCTGCCGGTGTTCCAGGCGATCTTCGCCCCGTTCATCGCGATCGGCGCGGTCCGCATCCTCACCGGTGGCGCGCCAGAGGGCGGCTACCTGGTCACCCACCCGCAGGTCGCGCACGTGCACATGACCGGCGGCGCGCCCACCCACGACGCGATCGTGTGGGGCCCCGGCGAGCAGGGCGCGCAGCGCAAGCAGACCGGCGAGCCCGCCCTGGACAAGCCGATCACCAGCGAGCTGGGCGGCGTCGCGCCGTGCATCGTCGTCCCCGGCGACTGGTCGGCGGCCGACCTGAAGTTCCAGGCCGAGCATGTGGCGACCCAGCGGCTGCACAACGGCGGCTACAACTGTGTCGCCGCCCAGACCGTCGTACTCAGCGCGGACTGGCCGCTCAAGGAGCAGTTCCTCACCGAGCTGCGCTCCGCGATCGACAACGCCCCGTCGCGGCCCGCGTACTACCCGGGCAGCGGCGGCCGGGTCGAGGGCGCGCTGGCGGACTACCCCGGTTCCGAGCGGGCCAACGGCCGGGTCCTGGTCGAGAACCTGCCGGCCGGCGATACCCCGCTGCTGCGCACCGAGTACTTCTCCCCCGTCCTCGGCGTGGTCGAGCTCACCGGAACCGGTAACGAGTTCCTGCGCAACGCGGTCGATTTCGCCAACGAGAAGCTGATGGGCACGCTCGGGGCCAACATCATCGCGCACCCGGCGACCATCAAGGAACTGGGCGGCGAGCTCGACACCGCGATCGAGGACCTGCGCTACGGCACCGTCGCGCTCAACGCCTGGACCGGTCTGGCCTTCCTGACCCCGCGCGCGAGCTGGGGCGCCTTCCCCGGCCACACGCTCGACGACATCCAGAGCGGCATCGGCGTCGTGCACAACGCCTTCCTGCTCGACGACGTGGAACGCACCGTGGTGCGCGGCCCGTTCCGGCCCGCGCCGCGCTCGGTCCTGCGCGGCGAATTCACCACCACCCCGAAGCCGCCGTGGTTCGTCACCAACAAGACCGGAACGGCCACCGGCCGCAAGCTGACCGAGTTCTACGGCGACGGCAAGCCCACCCGCCTGCCCGGCATCTTCGCCTCAGCCTTGCGCGGCTGAGCGTCCCGCACAGCCTGCCCGCACGCCCCGACCTCGAGGAGGGGCCGCCGCGCAGCGGCGGTTCGCGGCCGTCCCGCCGGTCAGGCGCCGTTGCGTAGGCGACGAAGGAGCAAGCGGTCGCCTGCTGCCCGGAGAGGCCGGTGCC